>JALHOR010000012.1 GCA_022842885.1 Anaerolineae bacterium | reverse complement strand
ACAGGCACGCAGCGAACCCGTTACCCCGCGCACCGATATTTACAGTATGGGCGTGGTGCTGTATGAGATGCTCACCGGAGAACATCCTTTCCCCGGCATTACTTCGATTGAGCGCCTGTATAAACACATCAATGACCCACTGCCCGATATTACCACGCTGGATGATGCCATTGGTGATACAGTGAATGAAGTCATACAGAAAGCCACTGCCAAAAATCCAGCGCAGCGTTACGAAGATGCGCTACAGATGGCACTGGCATTTAAAGAAGCCGCCGGACTGAATCGCGCCAGCAGCAGCACTATTGTGGAACTGTTGACGCGGCGTGAACAGGAAGTGGTGAGTCTCTTAGTCACGGGCGCGACTAACAAAGACATCGCGCAAAAATTGTTCATTACTGTGCCAACAGTCAAATGGTATCTGAACGAAATTTTCCGTAAATTGCGCGTCCGCAGCCGCGTTCAAGCCATCGTCCGGGCGCGAGAATTAAACTTGATTGTCTCAGCGGCAGATAGCGGCGATGAGACTGCACCATCGGTCATGCTGGATAATTTGCCTGAACCAGAAAATCCGTATAAAGGGCTGAAGGCGTTCCAAGCGGCTGATGAGCGCGATTTTTTTGGGCGTGAAGAGTTTGTGCAGAAACTGCTCAAGCGGCTGACACCCGCGCAAACGCTGACGAAAACCGATGATACCTTTCGATTTTTGGCAGTCGTTGGTCCCAGCGGCGGCGGCAAAAGCAGCGTCGTCCGCGCCGGGTTGATTCCGGCACTGCTGCGCGGCGGGCTGCCCGGCAGTGAACGCTGGTTCGTGGTGGAGATGCTGCCGGGGGCGCACCCGTTTGATGAACTTGAAGTGGCATTGCTGAAAATTGCCCCGAATCAAGCGCAGTTGCGCGACCAACTGCTGCGCGATGAACGCGGTCTGATTCGGGCGGCGCAGTTGCTTTTGCCCCAAGATGACAGCGAATTGGTGATTGTGATTGACCAATTTGAAGAAGTGTTTACGCTGGTCAGCGATGAAACGCAGCGGCAGCGTTTTCTGGCGCTGTTGGTCGCGGCAGTCACCGACCCACGCAGCCGGATTCGCATTATCATCACGTTACGCGCTGATTTTTATGACCGTCCGCTGAATTATCCCGAATTTGGCGAACTGTTGCGCTCGCATATCGAAACGCTGCTGCCCCTGAGCGCGAAAGGCTTGGAGAAAGCCATCCTAGAACCAGCACGGCGGGCAGGCGTGAAATTTGAGGATGGGTTGGTGACAACCATCATCAGCGATGTGAATTATCAGGCGGGGGCGCTGCCACTGCTGCAATATGCCCTGACGGAATTGTTTGAACAACGCGAAGACCGCTTACTGACGCACGCGGCATATTTAAAAATCGGGCGGGCAGTGGGCGCATTGGCAAAACGCGCCGAAGCCATTTATCAGGAATTGACGCCGGAAGCGCAAACCGTAGCGCAGCAAGTGTTTTTGCGGCTCGTCACGCCCGGCGATGGCACAGAAGATACGCGGCGGCGCGTGGCACGCTCTGAATTACGTCATGCGACCCAATCCAATACCCATGAAGATTTGGTAGAGGAAATTGTTGATACTTATGCCGAATATCGCTTGTTGGCGCTGGATAATGACCCGGCAACGCGCACACCTACGGTGGAAGTGGCACATGAGGCACTCTTGCGCGAATGGGAACGCTTGCGGGCATGGCTGAACGACAGCCGCGACGACATCCGGTTACAGCGCCAATTGGCGACGCAAGCAGACGAATGGGAAAAATCCGGGCGCGATAAAAGTTACTTGTTGACGGGTTCACGCTTAGAACAGTATGAAACATGGGTACAGCAGACGCCGCTGGCACTCACTGAACAAGAACGACAATTTGTTTCTGCCAGCCTCACCCGCCGCGAACAAGAAACGACTGCCGAAAAAGAACGCCAAGCCCGCGAAGCACAGCTTGAAAAACGTTCTCGTAATTTCTTGCGCGGATTGGTGGCAGTGTTTGCGGTAGCGTTGGTGATAGCGACTGGATTGTCGGCAGTTGCATTCAGCGAAAGCGGGCGGGCGAATACAGCCCTTTCAGCCGAGCAAGCAGCACGGGCAACAAGTGAGGCAAATTTCGTCCGTGCCGATGCTGCTCGCCTTGCCTCAGCGGCGAATGTGCTACTGCTCGGACAGGAAAACAATGCCGAAGTGGCGGCGTTACTCGCAATCCGCAGCCTGAAGCAGCAGTACAACCCAGAGGCGGATACCGCCCTGACGCAGGCACTTTCACTACTGTATATCGACCAATATATTCCTACTACGATGAATTTACGCTATTTGAATATTGCGGCACTGTCACCATCAGACCAGCAATTTGTCGTCATGATGCCAGATCATTCGCTAGATATCCGCGATATAGCGACTGGCGATGTGCTACGAATACTCAAGGGGCATACCAGCGAGATTACCGCAGTGGGGTGGTCGCCCGACGGTCATTATATTGTCTCTACTGGAGAAGATAAAAGCGCACGTCTCTGGGATGCCCAAACCGGAGCCGAATTGAAACAAATTGACATTACATCTTTTATTCGTACTGAATTCTTTGACGCTGTGACGTTTTCGCCCGATAACCAGTATGTCATCCTCAGTGGAGGGCTTGCCACTCAACCGCGTCTGTTTAATCTCGCCACACTCGAAGAAATCTCGCTCTTTTCCGAGTCCGATAATTCTACACCTCAGTTCTCCGCTGATTCTCGATGGATTATGGCTGATAACGCCATTATTGTTGCTGATTCTGTGTATGATATTCAGACACGCAAAAAGATCAAAACATTCATACCAGGAAATCAAAGCATAAGTCCTTCAGGTCGCTATCTTGCTGTCACTGATGGGGCTACGACCGAGGTCAAACTGCTTTCAACCAGTGACTGGCTTCCTGTCACAACTCTGACAGCCAGAGAAGGTTTTTGTTATCCAACATTTACTCATGATGATCGTATGCTGCTGCTTGCATGCGCCTCAGGGAGGTTGGAAATGTGGGACATTGAGAGCAGGGTGCTTATCAATCAAATTCAAGTTGCTCAGAGTGCTTTTTTCGTTCAGATATCGCCAGATGACTCAATGGTCATGACCTCTGCGTCTGATGGGATTAAACTCTGGAATTTGCAAACCGGACAGGAATTAAGACGCTTTTTAGGGGTTCAAACATCTACATCTGCTACCGCCCGTACCCTGTCGGCAGATGGACGCTATATTTTAGGCTACTCGGAGATGGGTGTTTACATTCTCAATGCAGATCTCTTCACAAGTCCTTTACGTCTGCGTAAAAACGATCTTCGCTATGCCGCATTTTCACCTGATGCACAACAGATTGCTTATTCGACTTACGAAGAGATCGTCAAAATCATTCAGCCTAATGATACGAATGAAAAAAACGATCTGGTCTTCGAGAATAAGCGTAATGTTGTTTGGTCTCCTGATGGTCGTTACGTTTTAACCACCTTTTCTGATCTCAGTCTATGGTCTATCAATCCAGTCAGTCTGGAGAGAAAAGTTAGTGTAGGCAAATTATTTGTCAATGCTGTCTTTGCTCATACTGGTAATCAGGTTTATGCAGGAACAATTGAGGGTGATCTCTATCGCTGGGATTTAAATAGTGGGGAAATTACCCAAATCGGTCAGATTCCCGGCTACACATTCGCCATAGCGATTTCACCCGATGACAAACTCCTGATTACCAGTGCCATCGGCGGTGAGCCGGTCGTTGTTTCGTGGGATTTAACTACGAATCAAGAAATCGCTCGCTATACTTGTAATGAGGGTCTCGACACAGCATCCGATGTGCGCTACAGCGCCGATGGAAATAAGTTATATATCGCTTGTTATGGCAAGAATGTCTATGTCTTCAACGCCGATCTGACCCAAATGCTTGACACCTATGAGATAGCAGAAAAATTCACTTCGGTGGACTTGTCGCCCGACAGTTCTCAACTAGCAATGCTCACTGGTTCAGGACAGATATATATTTACGACACCTCCACGAAGCAACAACTGCGCCGCATGAAATATGTAAGAGGCACCGATGGAAAGATAAGATTTTCGCCTGATGGAAAATGGGTGTTGGTGGGAGCTACAGACGGATTGTATCTAATTCCTGTTAGTGTGGAAGATACTGTTAATTATGCCTGCCAACAGCTTTTCCGTGATTTCACGCCTGCTGAACGTATTCGTTACGGCATTACCGACGATGAACCGACCTGTTCTTTGCCGGGAGAGTCTCCATCTGCCCTGTTTGCCACCACAACACCCTATCCCACACCTGTCATTCCTATCTGGACACCCCTCCCTTCGCCGACGCTGACCCCAACGCCTGCGTTTCTTCAGCCCGATACTAATGGCATTCTATATACCGATGATTTTTCAGTGGATAAAGTTGGATGGGAAACAGATGGGGGCGCGGCGGGCTTCTTTGCCAATCTGAAGGATGGCAAATATGTGATTAGCATTCAAGATAACCTATTCTGGTACAGCATGGCAGGTCTCAATGCCCCTGATGCTGCGCCACTCTTGATTGCGCCTTATGAGATGCAATTTGATCTCGACCAGATTTCGACCACAGGCAATAACCTTGCTCTTGGATTTCTGTTTAACAGCACACCCAATTATGCTTCGACTATTTCACTGGGGGTCTTTGAAGATGGCACAGCCCGTCTGAGCAAAAATTTTGCCGCTGTCCAAGAGATCCAAGGGCAGCCATTTCAACTGAAGCGGGATGGTGTGAATGTTGTGCGGCTTCAGGTGGGAACACGGCTGTATCGGGTGTTCATCAATGAGGTACTGATTGCTGAGATGACGGCGCTAGAACCCGCAAGCGGCACTTTTGGCTTGGGGTTTGGGAGTCCAGGTGTTGCCTCGAATTCTCATGCCGAGTTTGACAATCTGGTAATCAGGGTTCTGAATGAAGCCCCGGAATCAACCCCAACCCCATAATGCTTGACGGTCTTCATCCAGTGTGGATGAGGACTTTCAAGCGTGTTTCTCAGGAGAGTATAGGAATCGCACTGTATCGGCTTGAACCGCTGTGCGTTCCAGAGCAATCCGGCTAAAAATATAGCACACAGGGCGAGACCACCCGGTTTCGCCCTGTCGCTTAAGTTTACGCAAATGAGCCGTCTGTCTTGCGTTTGCGTTTGCCTTCTAAGCCCAATTCCAAGCCTAAGCGGGCATACAGATAAAAATTGGCAAACATCGCCACGCCCATCACAATCAAGCCCGGCACAAACAGCAGCATGAAGCCAATCGTCATCAAAATACCCATGATAACGGCAAAGATGATGAAATTAATATAGAACATCACCAATGTGCCGACATTTTTCTGTGCCAAATCAAAATTGCCTGCGAAGTCAAAAAAGGCGCTGCTATCTTCGCTGATGGCATAGCGCACCGTCGCAATCATCGCCATCACACCTACGACGATAGACAGCACGATGTACAAAAGCAGCGCCAGAATGCCCAAGACTCCGCCATTTTGCATCATACCTGTAAGGATAAACGATACAATCACCAATGGCAGCGTGTAGACCAACGTCAGCAACATAACCATCAGCCCCCGCCCAAAATCCGCCCCGAATTCAAATTCTGGCAGTTCCGTTTCACCCTCCATCACGCTACGAATAATTTTCATGCCGTAGCCCAATACCACAAACGCCCCAAAAATACTGACAATGGGAATCAGCAAAAGCAATACCACGATTGCCAGCTTGCCCCATATCCCTTGACTCTTAAACGGATATTGAATCGCATCCATGAAGTACATACGATTACCCCTTAATCTATTTTTTTGTTACAACTATTCTAACTCAAAATAGTGTCAATTGGCGCAGATGCGGGAAAAAGAGACGCAAGATTTCTTCTTTAGAGGCTGGAATAACAATATTTGGTAGCACAAAAGTTGCTGCTATTTGGTTAAGGTCATTCAAAGGAATATGCTGCAAAATCATTTGTAGGTTCAGTTGATTGAGGATGGTTTTTGTGATAGGACGTTTTGAATCTTCAAAGACAATGCTTTTAAGAAAGCGCAAAGTATCCGGGTGATTCAACGCAGCGGCAAGAAGAACTACAAGCAAGGGGTCATCAAAAGGCAGCAAATAACATGTATCATCACACACAACCGGACGCTGCTTGATAGGCATCACAGGCAAAAAATAGGGTGTTTTATAAAAGCCCGATACCATTACTTTGTAGGATGCAAAGGTATAATCACCAATACCAAACATGGAAAAAGCGGCATGATTGCGATAAATCGAGGATTTACGTGCTGAAAATATAGTTTGATGTTTGGTTAAATATTGCCATAAGCGTGGTGCAGTCGTTTTTAGATGGGCAGTATCTTGTCCGGGATGATTTTGTGTGATAATGACCCCTTGTTCAAACTGGGCAGCGTAATGCGGCTTCACATACGAACTTTTAATCAGGGGATAAATGTATTCATTTTCAATATCCACAATTTCGCCATAATGATTTTGCCAAGTATCGCCTACCCGTTGCAATTCCATCACCTTAGCCGCATCATGTTTAACCCCCTGTCGCCATTCAAAATCACTCTGTCCATGCATAAACCGGAAGGTCTCAAAATCGTTGATATTGGCAATCAGTTGATTTTGGATAAACCCCATTTTTGTTCGGGGTTGTTCATCGGTCAAATTGTCAAACATATTTGCAAAATAATCTGCCACCGCTTGATTAATATCCACAACAAATAAACATGCATCCACCGCCGCATTAAACCATTTTTTGGCATCAATCATATACATGTCTGCCTTTGAAATTGGTAAACGGCATTGATGAGCATAATTTAACACATTTCTGGCAACGCTGGTCTTGCATAAAAAAGCAATCGTGGCAGGTGTGTCTCTTAAATCGTGAAGCAACTTGATCCAGATAAATTCAGCAATATCAAAATTAGCTTTGCCAGTGATAGCATCTATGCCTTTAAGCTGTTTCAGGTTAGTTTTTACAGGCAAATTATCTGCCTCCAATGCGCCCTGCATGGCATTAGTCACCCAAGGCGGGTTGCCAATAATAAGCAAATGACCTGAACTAACCCACGCAATATCTCTGAGAATATCTATGTCAAAAATACTTTGGTGAAGAATATGTGGTTGTGCAGCCGAAGATGGGATAGAAACGGCTTGTTGAACATAGACTTCTTGTATCTCAATACCAATAATTTCTTGAATATCAGGGCATTGTTGGATAACAGCGTGAATAAAGTTGCCTAGACCGCATGTTGGTTCTAAAACCCGTGTCCAATGTGTGCCACGCTGCTTTAGAATGTGGACAACCTGTTCTGCCAAAGCTAAAGGCGTTTGGAAATCGCCTAAGATTTTTTGCTTCATGATAATAAATCTTCGATTCCAAGTGTTTGTTTCTCAGTTGCCAAAGTAATCACCCGTCCATATTGCAAACGCCATTGGAGCGCATTTGAAATAGTCAAATAGCCCTGTTGAGGTGGATTTTGTAAAATCCGATCTGCCAATTCAGCGCGTCCAATCTCATCAAGGGGCAAATTCCGTTCTTCCAGAAAGGCATCAATATCGTCTCGGTTGCCTTGTCGCATTAAAATATCCAGCAATCCTTTGGTCGTCTGATAATCTGCTGTGAATTCTTTTTGCAGGAAAATAGCATTTTGAATTTTCAAATACGCGACTTTTTGATTGTCATCATCCACTTTATCATACACAAAAATGAGCAAATGATAGCCTAACCCATACACTTTTTGGCTTGCAGAACTAAAAGGACAAGATGATTGAGGTTGGCGCACCGATGTCACTTTTAAATCTACCACCTGTTCAGGAAAATCAATACCTTTTGCGGCACTGCCTGCACCATAAGTATAATATTGCTTCAAATAATCATGAAAAGCATGTTCTACAAAAGTTCCTACCGCTTTGCCATCTGTTACCCCAAAAAGGGGCACAATAGGTATATGATTGATAGAATGCAAAAAGAGGGCTACACTTCGTTTCAACGTCTCCAATGTCAAAGATTGCATCTTAGCCTCATTTGGTGAATAACCCATCGTTGTACAGTTTATCATCAATCAGAATCAAAAAGAGGTGGCAAGCGCCACCCCTTCAGATTTACAACAGAAACTACAATTAGAAGTCCATACCGCCCATGCCGCCGGGACCACCGCCACCGGGCATCGGTTTGTCTTTTTCCGGCACATCGGTAATCAGGGCTTCGGTGGTCAAAATCATGGCGGCGATAGACGCTGCATTTTCGACGGCACCACGAGTCACTTTGGCGGGGTCAGGGATACCGGCTTCGACCATATCCACATATTGTCCCGACATGACATCGTACCCAATGCGGTGATTTTTCTTGGCTTTTTGGGCGCGGCGCACATTTTCGATGATGACAGCACCATCTTCACCGGCATTGGAAGCGATTTTACGCATCGGCACTTCCAAAGCGCGGCGGACAATGGTCACGCCCGTGTTTTCATCTTCATGCGCGAACTTGATTTTATCCAGCGCAGACACGGCGTTCACTAATGCCACACCACCGCCCGGCACGATACCTTCTTCAACAGCGGCGCGAGTGGCGCTGAGGGCATCTTCCACGCGATGTTTCTTTTCTTTCAGTTCGGTTTCGGTAGCAGCACCCACGCGGATAATGGCAACGCCACCGCTGAGTTTCGCCAAACGTTCTTGCAGTTTTTCACGGTCGTAATCGCTGGTGCTGGCATCAATTTCCGCACGGATTTCTTTGATGCGTCCATGAATGGCGGCTTCATCACCGGCACCATCTACGACAGTGGTGTTATCTTTGCTGGAAATGACTTTGCCAGCGCGACCCAAATCCTGAATGGTCACGGTTTCCAGTTTGCGCCCGGTTTCTTCGCTGATGACCGTGCCGCCCGTCAGAACAGCGATGTCACGCAGCATTGCCTTACGGCGATCACCAAAGCCCGGCGCTTTGATTGCCAGTACATTCAGGATACCGCGCAGTTTGTTCAACACGAGGGTTGCCAACGCTTCGCCGTCTACATCTTCGGAAATGATGACCAATTCCCGTTTGCCAATCTGCATCAATTTTTCCAGCATCGGCACGATGTCTTGGGCGGCGCTGATTTTCTTTTCGTAAATCAACACATAGGGTTCGTTGATGATGGCTTCCATCGAGTCGGGCGCAGTGATGAAGTACGGGCTGATGTAGCCGCGGTCAAACTGCATCCCTTCGACATATTCGGTCTCAAATTCTAGACCACGCGATTCTTCAACCGTGACGACACCATCTTTGCCCACTTTGTCCATGACTTCGGCAATCAGATTACCGATTTCGGTATCCTGCGCGGAGACGCTGGCAACGCTGGCAATTTCTTCTTTGGTATCAATCGGGGTGGCTTGTTCGCGGATATTTTTAGCAATTTCAGCGGCGGCAGCCATGATGCCTTTTTTCAGCAGCATGGGGTTCGCGCCGGCTGCCACGTTCTTCAGACCTTCGGTGACAATGGCTTGCGCCAGCACTGTCGCGGTGGTCGTACCATCGCCAGCGATGTCATTGGTCTTGGTGGCGGCTTCTTTCAGCAGTTGGGCGCCCATATTTTCATACGGGTCTTCCAGTTCGATTTCTTTGGCAACCGTCACACCATCGTGGGTAACAGTCGGTGCGCCGAATTTCTTGTCCAACGCCACATTGCGCCCCTTGGGACCCAGTGTGGTGCTGACAGCATTGGCGACTTTATCCACACCGGCTTGCAGTTTACGCCGGGCTTCGTCTTTAAAAATGAGTTGCTTCGCCATGATTTTTATGCTCCTACAGATTCACCTAGTGATATAGAGAGGAAAAGGTTAGTCAATCACACCGAGAATATCGGCTTCTTTCATGATGAGGAGTTTCTTGCCGTCCATCTTGACTTCGGTTCCGGCATACTTGGCGAACAGAATTTTGTCGCCCACTTTAACATCCATATCAATGCGTTTGCCATCGTCATCACGACGACCCAAACCAGCCGCCAAGACAACACCTTGTTGTGGTTTTTCTTTGGCAGTTTCCGGCAGATACAGACCGCTGCTGGTCACTTCTTCTTGTTCAATCGGTTCCACGACGACGCGATCACCGAGAGGACGAATGCTGATTGCCATGTGTAATCCCTCCACGTTGGCTTATACAAAATAGAATACGAATGGTATTCGTTGCAATTACAGTTTGTGATTTGAAATCATTTGGCGACTTTTTAGCAGTCTATATGTGAGACTGCTAATTGAGCCGCGCACAATATAGCATAAAGGGGGGAAAACAGTCAATAGAGTTAGCAACCAACTTGGGCGATTGCTAAAAATTTCTTATGGAGATTTAACGTGGCAAGTGTTTTAGCCATTCGCCGGGGCTGCCAGCCCTTGCACCCGCAGCGAGTCGAGAATCAATTGCAGTGTTGTTAGGGCGGTTTCATCTGTGGCGAGGCTATCCGCCGTGTATAGTTCTAAAACGACCAATGCACTGCCGCGCTCTTGGAAAAACACATCCATCTGCCCAGCACCAAACCCATCACTGTTGCGTATCAAGCGATAACTGCGGCGCAGTGTGCCATCTTCGGCAGTGGTTTCATCAATAAAACGCAGATGCTCCTGCGGCACATAATACTGCGCGATGTACTCCTCTAACGCCATTTCGCTGATTGCTAATGTCACAAACGCCGTATTGTCTTCAGCTTGCCAAAGGTGCAGCAGCCGATTGATGTCGGAAGCATCGGTAAAATTCTGCTCAGTGGCATTTTCTGGCAACCACCGCTGCGGCATAGACAACGAATAGTCGGCGGTGGTGATGCTGATGGCACTGCGAAACGGCGTTGGCATGGGTGGCACAGACGGCGTATTATTCGTAGCATTCAACACGCCCAAGGCGGTCAAAATCGCAATAATCATGATGGTGATAAAACCACCTGCTAAATACGGCGTGCGATTAATCGGCTGAATAGGGGTATCGTGCATATGCCCAATGGTGGGCGCCGGGATGGTCGCGGCTTCTCTAGCAGTCGTATCCTGTTTTGAACCAGCGACAATCGTGCCACCGACATTCTCCAATTTCACCGGGGGAATCGTTTGCGCTTCCAAGGGGGTTTTCACGCGCACAGGCGTTGTGGGTTGCACTTCATCGCGCAGTGCGGCATTAAAGGCTTTTAGCAATTCACCCGCCGATGGATAACGTTTATCCGGGTCTTTGGCAGTGGCTTTATCAATCACTTTTTGAACCGCGCTCGACACTTCAATGCCAAATTGCAATACAGGCGGCAGCGGTTCATTGATGTGCAGCAGCAGCAAGCCCATCGGTGTTTCGGCATAAAATGGTTCGCGCCCGGTGATGAGTTCAAACAGCACCACGCCCAAGGCATAGACATCAGAACGCCCGTCAATTGGCAAACCATGCGCCTGTTCTGGGGACATATACGCGGGCGTGCCAACGATATTGCTGCCCGTTAAATTGCTGCCCATCACGCGGGCGATGCCAAAATCGCTCAGATAGGCATTGCCACTTTCATCTAATAAAATATTGCCCGGCTTTAAATCCCGATGCACGATGCCTTGCTGATGAGCATAATCTAAGGCTTGGGCAATTTGCGTCAGTGGTTTTTCAATCTCTGCCAGCAGCATTTTCCCGGTGCGCCGCAGATGCTGCGCCAAACTGCCACCACCCAAAAAGCGCATGGCGATAAACGGCATTCCGTCCACTTCGCCATAATCAAAAATGGGCAAAATATGCGGATGTTCTAGGCTGGAAATGACTTCGACTTCGCGCTTAAAGCGGTCTAAAAAAGTAGGGTCGTGCAAAAAATGTGGCGGCAAAATTTTGATGGCGACTTTGCGATTCATGGAAAGCTGCATGGCACTATACACCGTTGCCATGCCGCCGCGCCCAATTTCTTCCAGAATCGTATACTGCCCGATGGTCTTGCCAATGAGTATATCCATGCCTTATCCCAAAATCTCAAAATAATGCTGAAAAAAGTGGTCAGAATTGACAGTAAAAGCGACTTCATGCGTGCCAAAACGGTCTGATTGCCAATGTGTCCTGCCGCGCAAATCCATATTGTCCAATTCAATATCTACGCTGCCGCGCTCAAATGTACACAGGCTTTCATCAAAAATACAAGCGGCTGCCAACGGGTCATGGAAAACAGCGCGGTCTTTGTGCGTGAAATAAACATCGGCAAATTGCAGCACGGCGGGCAAAAACCCATGCTGGAAACGCTGGCGTATTTGCGCGGCGGATAATACCACTTGCCCGGTTACATCCAGCCCAACCGAGCGATGTACGGGTACGGGCGCCCGATAGACCATAGCAGTGGCGTGTGGGTCAAGCCGGGCGTTCCATTCAGCGTAATGCGTGCGCGGATTAAAGACGCCACACATCAACACGAGGCTTTTGAGCAATAACGGAATTTGCGGGTCAATCGCAAATAAAAGCGCCACATTGGTTAAGGGCCCAATTGCCAATAAGGTGACTTCGCCGGGATGCATCCGTATCGTTTGGCGCATAAATTCTATCGCTTCGCCACGCGGGAAATACAAACGATGCGCCAAATGGCTGAGTGCCTGTGCTTGTGGTGCGACGGTCTGTTCTTGCGGAATCAACAACGGTTCATCTGCCCCCGGAAAAATCGGAATATCGCGCCCGGCAGCTTGGCAGATGGCGCTGGCAATCATCGCCCGTTCTTCGGCTTGTCCCGTGACCGTCGTAATCCCCAACAAATCACATTCCGGTTGCGATAATAAATATGCCAAGCAAAAGGCATCATCAATATCGTAACCAATATCCGTATCCAGCAAGATTTTATGCGCCATCGTGTCTCATTCCTCTGTGAGGTCAAGCCTCAGCCGAAAATCCCCTGTGGTGGTGCCATCGCGCAAGCCATAGCGGGTCACGGCAATCACATACTGTCCATTGTAGGGGAGCGTATAAATTAAGCGCGAATTTTGCGTTAGGGCATTGATGTCGTCATTCAATACCAAATTGCGGTCATTGGCATCGCGCAAGACCACAATCGGGTCCAGTGTGCCGGTCAGTCGTTCCACATTAATTGCAATCGTATCGCCCGCACTGCCCTGAAATTGGTAAAAACGGGCATACACTTCACCATTAATCGTTCCGGTGATACTTTGCGAATACAAAATCAGGGTATCGCCGCCTTGGCTGGCTTGTTGCTGTGCTGATGGGTTGCTCACACTGCCACGATTCACGACAGCACTGCCGCCTTCAAAGACGCGCACGCTAGCTTCAAAACGGGTGGCAGGGGCAATTGTTTGATTATCCACACTCAATAAAGTGTCCCCATTCAGCCGCATTTCAAGCGCAAACAGCGTGGGTTCGGGGCGCACACACACATTTTGATACCACACCCAAACGGTATAATCGCCTTCCATCGGCGTGGGATTCACCCAATAAACATGCTCAACAGGCTGCGTCGAAAGGGTTTCACAGCCTGTATTGCTATCAATCTGCAATAATCCCCCGCTGGCAATGGCGGGATTGCTCCACGAGACAATTTGCCCAGATGGGTCACGCACGAACAAATTTAAGTCGGCATCGCCTTCCCAACGAAGCGTAACCATGAGACTACCCGTAGCCAGCGATAATTCACCGACGGTCAGCAGCAGTTCATAATCACCAATAGTATCGCCGCGACTCAAGCCATTGCGCGTCGCCAAAATATAATAATCGCCATCCGCAGGCAGCCGAAACTGAGCAATGCGGGCATTGCGCGTCGCACCCGCATTATCGTTAAATGCCAGTTCTGTCAGCGTGTTATCCAGCAAAATTAAATAGGGGTCAAGCTGGTTATCCGGCGTATTCATGGCAATCGTAACCAATTCGCCCGCTTTGCCAGAAATCCGATAATAATTGAGCGAACTGGTATCGCTGAGGATGCCTGTTGTCCGGCTGTTATAGGCAGCGGTTTGGATATTCAATTTGCTGGCATCCACCGGAATCGTGCGTAAATTCAAACTGTAATTGCCCCGTACCCTGCCAGTGCTGCGAACCTGAAGAATATAAGGGGCAGAGCGCGGGATAATGACCGATGGCACACGCACGAGGTTTGTATCAGCAACCCGCGCTGTGATAACCCCTAAGCTCAGGTCAAAAATCGTCAATTCCAATTCTTGACCATTGGTATCAGCGGTGACGCTGGCAAAGATTCTATCGCCGATAGTGGCATTAAAAATATACGAGAAAATATTGTTATCAACGCCAAAACTGCCTGTCAGCGTTTCGCCGGGGGTGATCACTGCGCCCGCCAAGCGCGTCGCATACAACGTGAATCTGCCGATGCCTGTGCTGCTGCCCGCTTCTATCAGATACCAGCCTGTTTCTGGCAGCGCAGCATACACCGTGATTTCACCTTGGGCAGTATCGGCAATGCGGCTGATAACCGTCAAATCAGCGTTCAAAATTGCCGCCGCCGGGTCTAAATCGCCTGTGACCGCGGTCATGACGAGGCGCACAAAATCACCTTGCTGCCCACCCAACGCATAATAGGCTTTTTGCGTCGGGTCGGTCAATTCGCTTGTGCCAATCGTGTTGTAATCCAAGCGGGTAAAGGGGACACCAAACGAAGGTGCAATGCTTAACGGGTCAATCGGCGTTTCGGTTTCGCTACCTGCAATGGCGACACTGAGGCGATATGTGCCGCGAGTCGTGCCATTTTCTTGGTCAAAGCGAGTCGCTTCAATGATATAGGTGCCGGTATTTTCGGCAGTGTAAACAATACGAGCGTTACGATTGCCTTCTTCATAATCATCGTTGTTTAATAACAACGTCTCGTTGCTATCGAACAGCAGCAAAAACGGGTCTAAATCGCCGGAGGTGCTTTGCATATCAATCGTTGCGGTGCGTCCAGCGGGCAACGTAAATTCATAGCGGGTGCTAAACGCAGTGGCATTGATATTGCCTTCGTAACTGCCGGGTGTAATAGGAAATACATTGGACTGCGCCAACGTTGGCACTGCCAAAACCCATATCACCCACCACCACCCTATGCGCCACATAACCATTCCATGCATAGCGATTGACGACTCTAGTGTTGATTATAGCATTGTCAGCAAAAGGCGCAGGGCATGAATCCTGTCATGGAATTGTTGAGAAGCTACAATTTGCCGCCGAATGGTGCGTTTGCTATAGTAAAGTAAAGTGATAGGATACATTCGCATGACCACTCCCATTCCTGTATTGATGCCACAAAATGCTGAAACCATTGCTGGCAATATCATTGCCAACCATGTCTCACTGGAAGATTTTGAGAAATATTATGCTGAGGATTTTTGCGAATGGGTGGAAGGATATGTAATTAAGATGAGCAGCAATATCGAACACGATGCTTTATTACGTTTTTTCTCTATTTTATTAGCAACCTATTTAGAACTTCGTCCCATTGCGCGGTTTGTACAAGCCAGTTTCATGATGAAAAATCCCGCCTTCCCCAACCGCCGCCGTGAACCGGATTTGGTATTGGTTCTTAACACCAGCGCCACCCAAATTCAACCGACGTTTGTGGATGGTGCCGCCGACATCATCATTGAAATTGTCTCGCCAGAAAGTGTCAGCCGCGATTATGGCGAAAAGTTTGAAGAATACGAAACAGGAGGTGTGCGCGAATATTGGATTTTTGACCCACAACGTCAAGAATGTCGTTTTCATCGCCTTAATGCTGCTGGGTTGTACCAAATGGTCAAACTCGCGGATGATGGGCGTTATACCACGCCGTTGCTGCCCGATTTTGTGGTAGATACGACGCTGTTATGGCAAGACCCACTGCCGGGACCTATCAAAATTGTCGAGATAGTGAAGCTGATGGTAAGCGAGCGTTAAGTCTCCGGCGCGTGCGAAAAATAAGCATCAGGAGTACACTCTTGCCATGTGTTCGCCTTTACGAAGAAAGTACGCGCCATGAGCAACCTTCTTAAAAATCCCACTTTGCAAGGCTTTACTTTAGGGCGGTATTTTACCGAAGCCGATGGCAGAGTCGGCGCTATTGAAAATCCCCTCGATTGGGAATTTATCGCCTATCCCAAACATCATGAAGACCCAGAACGTATCCCGCAAAGTTTGCACCGCGAACCCGGTTTCGAGATTGCCGCTGTGTATCGTTCATGGGAAGCGGGTTATGTGCAGCGCAATGTCGCGCTACAGCCGGGGCGTTATTTAGCACGCGCTGTTTTTCGCCCAGATATTGCCTTCCCAGATGCTAATGTGTATCTCGATGCAGTGACATGGCGCTTCGTGATGGAAGGCGGCGGCGCTCTTGCCGAACAAGATTGGCAGATGACGCAAAAAGGCGAATATAAACACCAAGAAGAATTGCATTTTGTTTTCCAAGTGAATGCCCCCCTCACGCTCAATTATTATTTTATGGCACGTTCAATTTACGCCGGGAATTCGTGCGACTTGGATATTTATGAGTTGACCCTTACACCTGTCGCCGGGGATTATGGTGGCGCGAGTGTTCCCACTTTAGGCGTGGCGGCTGCTCCCGTGCAAGCACAACCCACAGCAAGCTCAGGCAGCATGGGTGGTGGTGGCAGTATGGGCGGTGCTAGCAGCATCGGCAGTGTTACACCGCAAACCCGCGCTCTCTCTGGCAAATCATTAGAGCAAGTGCTAACGGCTGAAGATGTTCAGGTCATTGTGGCAGGTTTGCGGGCGATGAATCAAGTTACGAATAATGCGACGGTTTTAACAGGCATGGAACGCTTGGCACAGGCGCTAGAGAAATTGTTGTAAAGATAGTGCTGAGTTAAAAGTTAAAAGTACAAAGCTCAAGTGCAAAATGAGTGCAAAGCGCGTATTTGTAGGACACGGCATGGCATGTCCTGCGGAAAATCATCCGTTTTGAATATGAGCCAAGCACAAAGCTAAACTGCTGACACACTGACTTGCTAAAAAGGATATATAGCCTCATGAAAATTCTGCTGATTGGCGCTGGCACTGTGGGACAAGGTTTGTTAGAAATCCTGCGCGATAAAGCCGCCGACTTGCGTGAAAAATATCATTTTCAACCTGTAATTGTGGGCATTGCCACCCGTTCACGCGGGACGTTGCATCATCCACAAGGGTTAGACCCAGCAGCATTATTAACGGCGTTAGCGCAAGGCGATTTTACAGCTTATCCCGAAACATCCGGTTTGGAACGCACACACGATGTTTTGACCTTAATTCGGACTTGCGGCGCAGAAGTGATGGTCGAAGCGACCCACACCAATTTGGATACGGCACAACCCGCCTTAGATTATTGCCATGCGGCACTGGATGCTGGGCAGCACATCGTTCTCGCCAACAAGGGACCCATTGCGCTGGCATACCATGAATTGCGCGAAAAAGCCGGGCAAATGGGCAAACAAGTCCGCTTTGAAGGCACTGTCATGGCAGGCACACCGTCACTCATGTTGGCGATGGAAGCCTTGGCGGGCTGTACTATCCATGAAGCTCGCGGCATTTTGAACGGCACGACCAATTATATTTTGACGCAGATGGCACAGGGCATGGATTACGCGCAGGCACTCGCGCAAGCCCAGGCGTTGGGTTATGCCGAAGCTGACCCGACCGCCGATGTGGGCGGTTGGGACGCCGCCGGCAAAGTCTTGATTCTGGCAGCAGCACTTTACAACCAAAAAATGCGCCTCAGCGATTTATCGGTAACAGGCATCACGGACATTACTGCTGCTGATGTGGCAGCCGCCCAAGCCGCCGGGGAATGCTACAAGCTGATTGCAAAAATCACGCCCACTGGCGGCAGTGTCGCGCCGCAGCGCCTCCCCATGACGGATCCCTTAGCCATTGTCAGCGGTGCTACCAATGCCATCACGTTCAACACGGATTTGATGGGCGATATTACCCTAGTGGGAGCCGGTGCCGGGCGATTACAAACCGGATTCGCGTTATTGGCAGATTTACTGGCAATTCAACGTCAGGATAGAAAACCCTAACGCTTTCTGCGCCAAAACCCATTTAAACTGATATATATTGTTATATCAAGTGAACAATGAATTGGGGCAAGGCGCTATGTCCACCGAAACAACTCTCGCAGAAAAGACCACTGTGCTAGTCGTGGAAGATGATATTCATTTGCTTTCGGGCATTCATGATATTCTAGAACTTTCCGACTATCACGTTTTAACCGCCACGAATGGGCGTGAAGGTTTAAATGTCTTGCAGCAGCATATAGATAATCCACCGGACATTATTGTGTCGGATATTATGATGCCCCAATTAGACGGTTTCGGCTTTCTGGAAGAAGTCCGCAAACAAGACCGTTGGGTGACGATTCCGTTTATCTTTTTGACTGCCAAAGGCGAAAAACATGACCAGCGGCGTGGCAGCCTGTTGGGCGCGGATGTGTATATCATCAAGCCGTTTGAACCTGAAGATTTAATCGTGGCGATTCAATCGCGCCTCAAACGACATGGGCAAATTAACCGCGTGCATGAAGGCAAAGAAAGCGAACTAAAACGCAAAATTTTGACGATTCTCAATCATGAATTTCGCACACCGTTGACGCTGGTGGTAGCATATGCCGACATGCTCAAAGATTTTGACCCGGCTTCTATGAGTGACAACGACATCATTACATTTTTACATGGCATTAATTCGGGTGCAGACCGTTTGCGCCGCTTAATTGAAAATTTTATTACGCTGGTGGAACTGGATAGCGGTGATGCTGAAAAGACATTAGGTTGGCGGCAGCGCAAGGTGGAAGATTTGAACGCTGTCATTCAGGATTCGTGGCTGCAAATCGCTCAACCTGACCAACGCCCACGCCATTTTATTTGTCATGTCCCGGACGATGTGCCAGTGCTGACATTTGATGTGCAGTATATCACCATTGTGCTACGGGAATTGCTGGATAATGCCGCTAAATTCTCCAAAGACCACAGCACCATCACCCTCAACGTGCAAGCAGTCAAAGATTGGCTGGAAATTACTGTTCAGGATAGTGGGCGCGGCATCCCTGCTGATGAACTTGATAAAATTTGGCTGCCCTTCTACCAGATTAAGCGCGAAGAATTTGAAGACCAAGGCGCCGGGTCGGGTTTGGCATTGGTGGATGGGTTAATTCGCATTCATGGTGGCACTCGTGAAGTCATCACCACGCCGGGCGCAGGCAGCACCTTTATCATTCGGTTGCCCCTTGTGACTGCAACCGAAAAGCCTGTGGTTGCGTATAGACAACATTAGACCATCAATCCGAGCAATGGCGTAAATGCGCTTTGTCATTTGTGGGTGCTTCATGTTATACTCGGAGCGTAAATAACCGTTTTAGACAGCGTAGACGAGGGACTGCCGAAAAATGACTTCGTTAATCCAAAAAGTACAAATCCTGCTTAGTTCCAATATGCATGGGTTAGTTGACCGCGCCTTGGAAGCCAATTCTGTTAAGGTCATGGATGAATATATCCGTCAGGTAGAACGCAATCTGGAAGCATTGGAAGATTCGGCGGCAACCGTCGGTGGCACCGTGCGGACTTTGAAACGTAAATATGAAGAATTTGCCTCCGCCGCGGAAAAATTAGACCGCGATATTGATACGCTCATCCTGAAGGGCAAGGATGATTTGGCGGCAGCAGCACAAGCTGAATTGAATACCAAGCAAGAATTGGCACAAGAATATTATGAACAATGGCAGTCGCAAGAAGGGCAATATAAAAAAATGCTCGACATGCGCCTGAAATTGGAAAGCCGCTTGACCAACATCAAACAAGAACGCGAAAAACTGCGGGCGCTCATGGAATTGATGGAAGCCAAGAAAATGGCAACCAAAACCATCATTAGCATGGATAAAATTGCGATGGTGGATGACGCCGAAATCCGTAGCATTGGTGAGCAGATTCGCTCGCGTATTGACCGCGAAGATGCCCGCTTAGAAATCGCTACCCGCAATGTGTCCGAAGAAATTGAATCGGCAGTGGGTCTGAGCGAAGTAGATTTGCAACTGGAAGAACGCAAACGCCGTCTGCTCGGTAAAGAAGAATAACACCTGATTAGCATGGTTTGAACGGGGTCTGCCGCTGGCGACCCTGTTTGTACTTATAGTAATCCACTTGATGTTCCCATAGCCTGAAGGATGATGTGGCATGGCATCCCGTCAAAGAGAAGATACCCGCCGGCGCATATTTGGCACATTGGTCATGAATGCCCTGCTGCGCTGGGAAAGCCTGGTCACACTGTTGGTCACGGCGATTTTATTTTTGTTCGTCAATAATATCAGCGTTGCCGGCATAGACTGGCAGCCGTGGTTCTGGTTGGTCTTGGGTGGCTTGGCAGAAGCGGCGCTTGTCGTTTCGACCATTACCGACCCGGAAGAAACCCAAGCCGCGATGTCGCGCGAGTTTGAATCGCAATATGACCTCGGCAATGTGCGTAACCGTGTCTCACGGGAACGTCTTAAATCTGCGTTGGAATACCGCCGGAATATGATGCAGTTGGTTAAACGGCATCAGGGCGCAATGCGAATGCACCTGCGCCAAACGGTGGATGATGTCAACGACTGGATTGGGCATATGTACGAATTGGCGCAGCACATTGATTCGTTTGAAGAAAATGAAATTGTCAAACGTGACCGCCAAGAAGTGCCGCAAAAAATTGAAAAAGTGCAAATTCGGATTCAGCGCGAACAAGATGAGCGCGTCAAATCTGATTTAGAGCGCCAACTGCGCCAGCTTGAGCAGCAGCGCGTCAATTTGGATGCGACCATTAACAGTGTCAAACGCGCTGAGATTCAATTGGAAAGCACGTTATCGGCACTCGGTACGATTTACGCGCAAATGTCGCTGCTTGGCACCAAAGAAGTAGATAGCGCCCGCGCCCAACGCCTGCGCTTAGAAATTCAGGATGAAGTTGCTGGGTTGCAAGATACGATTGAAGCGATGGACGAAGTGCAGTTGCAAAGTGCGCGGCTGATGTAAGGTGCTTTTGGCTGTCAGAGGTTATGTTTGAACCATTTGATAGCCTAGCCATTTTTCAATCGGCAAATGGCAAGGGCAGCCATCAACACGAATGGTGGGCGCGATATATCGCGCCCCTACAGAAAATCACTTTGGACACGAGCCTTATAATTTTAACTTTTATCTTTTAACTTTCCCCATTTTCAGAAGAACACTAGCGGCTAAAAGCTAACAGCCAAAAGCTAATCGCTAACTTCATCCCCCCTGCGTCACAATATGATGCACAACCATTTTGCCAATGATGGGCATGTCGCGTTCTTGGCGCACCACACTCACTAATTCTAAGTCGCCGGGGTCGCCATCGGTGGTAATATGCTCTTGCAGCACCATACCCAACGGCTGCGCGTATAACACGGCAAACATCATCATGAGCATCACCACTGGGTAACGTTCCCATGCGCTGCGCCGCGATGTTCCCATAAAGCCTAACGCCGCAATCGTGGTCGTCAGCAAGCCCGCCGTGACCAGATTCGTGCCACAGTTGGGATGCACTGCCCAATGTTTTTCGCCCTTTTTTAAGCGCCGCAGCCCTTCTTTGGCGGCTTGTTCCACGCGCTCTGTTGGCACATCCCCCCACAACACAAAGCCCCCTAACGAACTGCGTCCTGATGCCATCATCCGTTGGCGATTGAGCATGTGAATCGTGGCGTGTTCCAAGGCATGATTGCGGCGGGTACGCCGAATGAACGAAAAATGCAACAAAGGGCGGGTAAACCGCGCTATCGGCTTCACCAAAAATGCCATCATAAAATCTCTTTTACTTGTTATCATCAATGTTCCCCATTATGCGCCCAACGTATCAAATTTGCATTAACACATTAGCAACCCGTTCGTGAGTGTTCGGTAATTCAAATAGGCTTTTCATTTCAATCTTATCCAAAGTGCTTTACAATAATGCAAACCGATATATGCGTCTCATCAGGATGCTTTATGCAACAATTACGACTTTTAAGCGTGATACTGCTCTTGCTTTGGGGGGCAATCACCGCACAAGCACAATCTGCCACACTGACCGTTGCGCCGGATAGCGGTGGCATTGGCACAGTGTTTACCATCACTGCCAGCAATCTGACGCCCAACAGTGATTTTACGATCGATTTCATTTTTACCGGGACAAATGCTACGGTGTTCAGCACATCCCGGCGGTCTGATGCTGATGGCGGCTTGACATTCACTATCAACAGCGAACCCTCTGACCCACCCGGCGTTTATCGGGTGGAAATTCGTCAAGGCAGCACGTTGGTTGCCAGCGATGAATTTACCCTGAATGGCGATGCACCGTCCGAAGGTGGGCAAAACACGCCGCCGCCAGCGAATACGGGCGTAGAACTGCGCGTTATCCCCGATTCAGCGGGGGCAGGGGCGACCCACAGTGTCATGATTAATGGCTTGCAGCCCGAACAAACTGTTATCCTCGTGGTAACGGATATAGCAGGTACAGAAGTCTATAATCGTGATCGCGTAGCCAGCGAAAATGGGCGTTTGACGGTAGATATTTTTACGTCAAAAGACAGCCCTGCTGGACTCTACACTGTCACTGTGTTTGATACGAGCAATACAGCACTGGCACAAGATACCTTCACGATTGAAGAACCCATCGGCAGAAATGGCATCATCGAAATTGAACCGACT
Organism: Anaerolineae bacterium; assembly: GCA_022842885.1. Lineage (GTDB taxonomy): Bacteria > Chloroflexota > Anaerolineae > Aggregatilineales > Phototrophicaceae > JALHOR01. Next base: position 49,873 of record JALHOR010000012.1, on the reverse strand, counting down.
GTTATAGATGATGCTGCCGTTTATGTGGTGAATATTTCCGAACTCAAACCTTTTGCTGATTTAAGTGTGACCATTACGTCTGCTGAAGGCGAAGAAGTCTTTTTCACGCGGCTGCGGGCAACTGTTGAAGGCACAGCCCGCGTTGAATTTACCCCAGAAGCCGATACCCCGGCGGGTGATTATCAAATCACGGTGAATGAAGGCGATATACAAGTTGCCGCTGGAACACTCACCCTTACTGCTGATGGGGTTGTCGTGGCGGCGAATATCAATATGTTGGTAACGCCTGTCACCGCCCCTGCCGGAACACTTCGCATTATCACGATTACAGGCTTAACCGCGGGCGAAGCGGTGCTGCTTAATATCAGCCGCAATGGAGAAATTCTGGAACGGTTTGAGAAAACTGCCGATGTGAATGGCATTTTAGCCATCAGCATCAGCACGTTTGGCAGCGATGAACCGGGTGAATATCAGGTTACACTACGGCGGGCAGCCGGAATCGCGGCAGAAGTCGCAGTAGCGGTTGAACCAGCGGCAGTTGTAGCGACACCGCCCACCTCCCAATCGGGCATTGCTGTCGCCATTGACCCCATCTCGGGACCCATCGGCACGGTTTATAATGTGCGCGTCACCGGTTTAAACTCCAATGAGACCATCACGATTGCTGTTCAGTTGGACGGACGCACGATTTTTGCAACGGAACGTACCAGCAATAACAGCGGCATTGCGACATTAAGTTTAAATAGCGAAGAAGGCGATACCCCCGGGACGTACAGCATCGTCATTCTGAGTGGCGATACAGAACTTGCCAGCGCCGAATTTGCCATTGGTACGGATACTGTGCAACCGGAACAACCCCAACCCCCCACGGATGACATCACCATCCAAATTAATCCGGTTAGCGGCATCGCTGGCACAGTGCATACGATTACCATTGGCAATTTGAATCCGGGCGAACCCATCCGAGTTGAAGTGTTTTTTGATAACGAATCGGTCTATGACACCAATCGCACCGCCGATAATGCCGGGGCAGTCATCTTGAATTTGTCGGCAGAAGCAACCGACCCCACGGGTGACTATACCGTGCGTGTAGAACGCGCTGGTGATCTTGCGGGTGAAGCGGTTCTCACGGTGTTAGCGCCAGATGAAACCGAAACTGATACGACGGTTGAACCTGCTGTTGAAGCCAATATCGTGATTTCACCGGATGCTGGCATCCCCGGCACGGTGCATCGCGTGGAAGTGACCAATCTTGAACCGAATGAAACAGTGACGGTAGAGGTTTTATTCGATAACGAAATCGTCTATACCACCGAAAAAACTGCCGATAACAACGGTGTTGTCACGCTCGATTTGGCAGCAGATGCAGGCGACCCCAGCGGTGACTACACGGTCAATATCATCCGTGCCAGCGATGTGATTGCCAGCAGCGTTTTTGCAGTTGAAGCGCTGGAAACCGATACTACCGAAACGACAGTGCCGGATGAAACAACACTCGCATTAACGCTCACGCCGGATAGCGGTGGTATTGGCACGTCGCATGAGGTTCGTATCGAAGGTTTGGATGCCAATGAAGCCATCACAGTGGAAGTATTATTTGATGGCGAAATTGTCTATACCACGGATAAAACCGCTGACCGCGCTGGCATTGTTGCCTTCAATCTCGTCACAGAAGAAGGCGATGCCGAAGGCGTTTATACGGTTCAGGTGGTGCGTGGCGGCGATGTAGTTGCCAATGCCGATTTGACGGTGGGTGGTGAAGCGACTGATACCAGTGTGACTATTCCGGCTGCCAGCGGCGATGAACTGCTGTTTATCGAAGATGCATTGGCAGATGGCGCAGCGCAGCAAACCTATAGCTTCAGCGGCAATGAAGGCGATGTTGTGATTATCTCGCTGATTTCGCCCGATTTTGATACCTATGTGATTTTGCAAGATGATACCGAAACCGAACTCATCAGCAATGATGATGTTGATTTTGACGCGGGCGTTTATGACTCAGCGATTGGGCCCTATATCCTGCCCTACACTGGCGAATATACCATCGTCGTTACCAGTTACGATGCCCTCTTTAATGACGAATTTGTAAATGGGCGCTTCACGTTAGAAGTCGAAACTGCCACCCTGCAAGCCTTGACCTTTGGCGAAACCACAGGCGTCGAATTTACGGCGGACAATGGCTCACAATATTTCACGTTTGACGCGGAAATTGGTGATATTGTGGCAGTGGGCGTCACAGGCAACACGCTAGATACATCGCTCACCTTGCTTGACCCGTTTGGTACGATTGTCACTGAGGATGATGACAGCGGTTTGGGCTTTAACCCCGAAGTTGCCCGCTACATCGTGCGCTACGCGGGCATCTATACCATCATTTTAGCGCCCTACACCCGCCAAGATACGGGCAATGTTGATATTGTGGTCAATCGTGAATTTGCGCGGCAGTTAGGCGAAACACCCCAAAATGTTACCGTCACGCCCAAACAAACCAGCGATATTGTGGTGATGGATGGCAGCCGCAATGACGAAGTATTATTGGATGTCAGCATTATCAGCGGCAGCACTGGCTCAGTCAGCATCAGCGTGTATCAGAATGATGTGGTGTTGATGACCTATACCAGCACCAGCATTCCTGATGGCACTGTGTTAGGCTTCGTCGTGCCGGATGATGGCGCGGTCAGCATCATCGTGGAAGACACTTCTGGCAGTACCAATGCCATCATCGAATTAGCCACGCGCTAAAGCAATATTTTTAATTTTGGTAACGACTCAGCCCTCATCCCCCTGCCCCTTCTCCCAAAGGAGAAGGGGAGATACTCCCCAACGTGGGGAGTTAAAGTCCCTCTCCTGTGGGAGAGGGATTTAGGGTGAGGGCTAAAAATAACCTGAGTAGTTACTAATTTTGATTGTAAGGGCGAGATATATTGCGCCCTACCCCAAAAATCACATAGCTTATATTACAAAATCTGGTCTAAAAATTCTTGCGTGCGGGGGTGATGTTCAACACCTCTGGCGAAGAAATGCTCGGTGGGTCCCTGCTCCACAATACGCCCTTTATCCATGAAGATGACTCTATCGGCAACTTCCCGCGCAAAGCCCATCTCATGCGTGACGACAATCATGGTCATGCCACTGCGAGCCAATTCTTTCATCACATCCAGCACTTCTTTAATCATTTCTGGGTCTAATGCCGATGTCGGTTCATCAAACAGCATGATTTTCGGTTCCATCGCCAACGCACGGGCAATAGCGACGCGCTGCTGCTGCCCACCGGAAAGCTGCCCCGGATATTTGCGTGCTTGTTCCGGGATGCCCACACGCTCTAACAATTGCATGGCTTTGGCTTCTGCCTCATCGCGGGATTTGTAGCGCACTTTCATGGGTGCCAGCACAATATTTTCCAGCACTGTCAGATGCGGGAACAAGTTAAACTGCTGGAACACCATGCCTGTTTCACGCCGAATTTCGGCAATGTTGCGAACATCATGGCTCAGTTCGATGCCATCTACCATAATCAACCCTTCCTGATGTTCTTCTAGGCGGTTGATGCAGCGGATAAACGTGGATTTGCCCGACCCAGAGGGCCCAATAATCACGACCACTTCTTGCGGTGCCACATCCATCGAAACATCTTTGAGCGCATGAAATTCACCGTACCACTTGTGAACACTCTTGCACACAATCATCGGTTCTTCGTATTGGTCTACTTTTTTCTTGGCATCGTGTTCTGCTGCTGCCATTGCCTTTTCTCCCGCTGAACTGATTTTTATCGAATGGTATTGGCTGTTAGCTTTTGGCTGTTAGCCACTAGCTTTTAACTGCTAATGTGTATTTATAATTTACATTTATTTTGAGCCACAGAGCGCACCGAGAAAAAACTTTGGCGCATATTCAAAACAAGGTGATTTTCCGTAGGGACACGGCATGCCGTGTCCCTACAAGTACGCACTTTTCAAGCAATCTGGACATGAGCCAAATCCTTTGCGTTCTTTGCGATTCAAAGCTATTTGACTAGCGACTAGGGACTTTCGACTCAGCACTTCGTCCTCAGCACTCAGCACTTCGTTAAGTTAAATCCGTCGTGCTGAACCTGAACCACTTTCTTCCAGACGGCGGCTGACATAACCCATCACATAACTAATCACAAAATAGATGGTGGTGATAAAAATCAACCCTTCGCGGCGGGCATCGTTAAATTCCGCTTGGGCAACCATCGTATTCACTGCATTGGTCAAATCCAGCAAACCGACAATCACCAACAACGACGTATCTTTGAACAACGAAATAAACTGCCCCACCAACGCCGGAATCACCGCCCGTAACGCTTGCGGCAGCGTAATAAACAATGTGACTTGCCAATTTGACAACCCAATCGCTTTGCCAGCTTCTTCCTGCCCTCTGGGGATTGCCTGCAACCCGCCGCGCACATTTTCCGCCAAGTACGCCGCGATAAAAATGACTGTTGCAGCCAACGCCCGATACGCATTGGGAATAGTCGCCAGCGAAGGATGAATCAACGGGATGAGGAGTTGCCCGGCGAATAACACCACAATAAACGGCGTACCGCGCACCAATTCAATCACCAGCGTGGACAACCATTTGACTGCCGGAAGCGTGCTGCGCCTACCCAATGCCAGCCCAACACCTAACGGAAATGCCAAAATCGTGCCATAAATGGTGATGAACAATGCCAACAGCAGCCCGCCCCATCTATCGCTATCGGTGAAACTCAGCCCGACACCCGTGCCATTAATCAGCGCAAAAATCACAATTGGGCTAGCAATCAGCAGCCAATTTGCCATGCGCCGCGCTTGCTTGCCCCCAAATTGATTCTCGACAAATTGGGTAATGCCATACCCAGCAACCAATGCCAGCGACATGAACAAGATGCCTTGCGTCACTTTGCGATCATTGCTATCCTGCAAAAATGACCCCAAATAAATCCGCACATAATCACCGAAAGGGCGCTCACCGCGATATTTATTTTCGACCAATACAATCGCCCGTGCTTCGTCTTCGCCAATTTTGGGCGGAGGACCCTGCACTTCAAAATCATCGGTCACGCGGATGAAACGTTCACTACTTGGGAACACCGGATAAATGCCCAATATCGCCAGAATCGCGGCGCTGTTGGTGTCGCTCTCAATACTTTTTTCGATGATGTACCAACCATCTGCTGGAATCGTGAATATCACGGGTTCGCCAGCAGGTTCAAGGATGGCGGTATCCTGAATTGGCTCTAAATTGGCGTCTAAAATACGAAGCGTGATGGGCTGTTGATTGAGCGCATACGTTGTGACCACCGTCGGCGGCAGCGCCAACGATGCCAATTCTGTTTCTAAAGCCGTGCGGGCTTCGGGCGATAACGTGTCATCTTGGAGTGCCGTATCAATTTCAGCAATTCGCGCTGCGGCATCTTCGGCTGGCACAAACTGAATACGCCCTAATTCGGTTTCCAAATCGGCGCGTTGGGTTTCCGTTAAACGTCTTTGCAGCCCATTGGTGGCGGCTTGTAATTCAGCATCTTCGGCAAAGAGGCGGTTAATTTCGGCAACGCGGGCAATGGCGTTCAAACGATTGATAGCCGCATTGCGGAGCGTATTGGTTGCCCGGTCTACAAAACCATATAACTGCGCCGTTGCTTCATCGCTGGTCACAAACGCTGGATGGCTAATAGTAATTTGTTCGCCAGCACGGGCGATAAACGCCAACTGCGGAATCGGCGCTTCGGTCGAAGTCCCCGAAACAACATCCATATTGCCTGCGACCAAATACGACGGCGGCAGTGGCACTAAGGCATTTGCCAGCGGCGGAATCAGCAACGCGGGTAGCAAAAACACGCCAATAATGGTCAGAACGGTGATGGTTAAGGCAGTGGAACGGCGCGTATACGCTGCGATGAGCGCCCCGGCAGTCACCATCGAAAACACGACTGCAAACGCGATGCGCCCCACATACTCGTTTTCTAAGCGCCCAACCATGAACTGGCGCAGATTATATTTGATGGCAAACCAATCGGCATCCTGCACCCACCATTCGATAGCACTCATGACGACTGCCACCACAATAAAAATGCCCAACACTGTCAGGATAGCATCCAAAGGCGACCCAAACAGATTTTTTCGCAGCCATGCCAATATGCCCACTTCTAAAAGCGGTGCCGGTTTTTCGGTTGGTTCCGTATAATTAATCTGGACTTGATGATGATTGTCGTTGCTCATATTCTCCCCCTAGCGCGTCACAAGCTGAAAACGGCTGTTCACGATATTCATGCCGAAGGAGATAAGCAGACTCATCGTGATATACACCAAAAAGACCATCGAGAAACCCACCAGCGATTGCCCAGAAGTATTCATCACCGTCTGCCCCACTTGGTAGGTATCCGCAAAGGCGATAGCAATTGCCAGCGAAGAATTCTTCGACAGATTGAGCCATTGGTTGCCCAACGGCGGAATAATGACGCGCAGGGCTTGCGGCAAAATAATTAAATTCAGCGTTTGGGGATAACTTAAGCCCAATGCCCGCGACGCCTCAATTTGTCCATATGGCACTGCCTGAATGCCTGCCCGGACAATTTCAGCGATGAATGAGGAGGTGTACACGACCAAACCCACCAGCAGCGCAGCATATTCGGGAGAAATCACCGTGCCACACTGATAATTCAAATTGCCTTGGCGCGGCAAAATCAGTTCAAATGGCTGCTGCGATACGGCGGGAATACAGGTTGGTGAGGCGGGAGGTGCTTCGGCAACTTCAGTTGTTTCAGTACCGGGAATAACGGCGGGCAGTGGCTCCGTTGTGACGATAATCCAACCGACTAACGCCAAACCCAGAATGCTCAAAATGCCATATTGCACGCGGGGGAATGGTCTCCCGGTGGTTTCGCTGACATGCCCGCCAAATAACCACAAGACGCCTGCCAAAACAACACCAATTGCGGTAAATGCCGCCCATTCGCCAAAACGCGAAGTCAGGGTTATTTCGGGGAGTGCCATGCCTTTGATGCTCAAAAAAGCGAAAGGATAGACTTCGGCGGCGATGGTATTTCCCGATGGCAAAATGCCCAGATAATATGCCAACTGAAGATATAAGCCCGTGAGAAGAATTTGCCCGACAACAATCGCCAGAAAACCCTGCGCGAAATCTTGCCACTGGCGCTTGCCAAAGACCATCAGCAAGCCCACCACAAAAATACCCGCCAAACCGAGCAGTAAATCGGGTCGCCAATCAGCAGATAAACGCAGTACCACTTCTAAGAATACGATGGCTACCAACGCGCCACCTGTGATTCGGGCGGGGTAATGCGCCCGTTGGCTGTACCACCACACGCCAATCAGCAGCATAATATAAACTGGCACACGGTAATGAATGAAACTGACGCCTTCTGCCGGGACTGCCAAGGCATCTCGATACGAAGGCAAGGCAAAAAACACAATAAAGTACCAAAAATAAAGTTGGACTAATAAGGGCGTATTTCGTAGAATTTCCACGTACACACGGGAAATCGTGCGGACGAGCCAATTGGAACTGAGCAGGAAAATCCCCACAAAAATCCCCAGCACGGTCGCGCTGATTAAACCCGGAATCACCACCCGCAGCGTATTCAAAATTCCGGCGGCGAAGGCTTGCCCGAAACTGCTACTCGTCGAATCATACCAAGGAGGGGCTTCGCCAATGATAAACCCGGCTTTGGGCAGCAGCACTTCAAAATAAATCGAAAGTCCTCTTTGACCGAGCGAATTAAAAATATTCACCCATAACAACGAAAGACCGCCAACCAACAGCACAATAAATACAATTTGAGCGATTGCTGCCAAGACGCGGCTGTCGCGCAAATAATCGCCCAGCCGGCGCGGGCGGGCAACATGTTTTGACTTAACACCCATAGACCATTGCTCCGAACATGACGGGCAAATAGACTGCGGGGCATGGGTATCAGCCCATGCCCCGGCAGCAATTTAGCTTACTGAATCAGCGGTTTAACGGAACGGCGGCGAATACATCAATCCGCCTTCAGTCCACAGGGCGTTCAAAGTGCCTTCACGCACCAGACCAATCGGTTCCAAGTGGCGGGTATAAATTTCGCCATAGTTGCCGACGGCTTTGATAACTGTGACCATGAAGTCATTGGGGATACCCAGGAATGCGCCGGAATTGTTGTTGTTCTGTCCCAACAGGCGCTGCACAACCGGGTCTTCGCTGGTCAAGAAGGTGTCTACATTTTCGCTGGTGATGCCCAGTTCTTCAGCTTGAATCAAGCCATAGACCGTCCAAGCGATGATTTCCGCAAATTGCGGGTCAGACTGCGGGGAAAGTGGCGACAACGGTTCTTTGCTGATGGTTTCCGCCAAAATCACATGAGCGCCGGGGTCTTCTGCGGTTGAACGGAAGGCGGCGATACCGCTTTTATCCGTCGTGAAACCGTCGCAACGTCCCTGAACATAGGCTTCCCAAGTGGGGTTGGCTTCAGCAAAGACCTGAAGTTCGATATTCAGACCGTTTTGATTGATGTAATCGGTGATATTCAATTCAGTGGTAGTACCGGTCTGGACGCAGATAGAACCGCCATCTAAGCCGCTAATTTCGGTGATACCGGTTTCAGCACGCACCAACACGCCTTGACCATCGTAGAAGGTGGGCGGCGCGAAGATGGCACCCCATTGGGAGTCGCGGCTGAGTGTCCAAGTGGTATTACGCGACATCATATCAATTTCACCGCTTTGAATCGCGGCTTGGCGTTCTGCTGCTGCCAAATAACGATATTCAACAGCATCGGGATCGCCCAGAATGGCAGCCGCTACTGCACGGCAAATATCAATATCGAAGCCTTCAAAATCGCCAGCATCATTCACGAAGCCAAAGCCTTGCACGGCATTGTTCGCACCGCACACCAACATACCCCGGTCAAGGATACGCTGCGTAATCGGACCCACGGTAACGGCAACTGTATCCTGCGCCACCACAATGGCGGATACAGACAGCACAGCCAAAATTGCTACCAACAACAAAACTTTTTTCATTAGGAAAGTCCTCCTCTGAACAAGGGAAAAACAAAATGTTTTGGAGGTCTGTCAAGAACCAGACCATGCCAACCAAAACGACTATAACGCAGCATAGCGCGAATGTCAAAAAATGTGGGCGTGAAAAACGTTAAAACTTAATGTGGAAATTTTTAGCTACAATCACCATCGTATTCGCAGCGCAGCAAGGCGAACCGATGCACATCATAATACTTGCCGCCTTTTAACAGACGCTGGCGTAAAACGCCTTCTTGTTTAAAACCCAATTTATCTAACACGCGCATCAACGCCAAATTGCCCTGCGTGGCATCCGCTTCGATACGATTGAGTTTAAGATACTGCCAACCAAAGTCTATGAGCAGTTGGGCGACTTCGGTGGCAAAGCCTTGGTTATGATACGGCGGCAAAATATCAAAGCCGATTTCAGCGTAGTTGGCTTCTCGATTCCAACGATGAAACCCGCCGACCCCGATGACGGTCATATCTTCTTTGCGGATGGCGCTGCGCCGCAAACCATCTTTCGCCGCCCAAAAGCCCCCCATCCAGCGCAACCATTCATTCGCTTGGTCAAGTGTTTTGATGGGCTGTGCCTCTATAAACTTGGTCACTTCGGGGTTGCCAAAATGTTGTAGCAGTAACGTCACATCATCCGGGGTCATGTTACGCAGGAAAAGACGTTCACTCTCAAGAATTGTAATTGCGGCTAATTCGGCAGTGATCGTGTGGCTCATAGGATATCCATTCCTGCTGTGTGGGCATCATCAACGGCATAAATTTATCCTAAGAAGCATTCATATATTTAAAGACAATTTAACATGATTGTACCTGAAATTAGGTGACCGGGCAGCACGTTTGGAAAGGTATTTAGGCAGTATCAACAAAAATGGTGGCGTAAAGATGCTGATACGTTATACTAAGAGGTTTATTCGCGGGCGGTTGGCACAGTCAACACAAATACCGACCCCTGCCCCGGCGTGCTTTCCAGCGCCAAACTCCCCTGCTGCAAGCGAGCAAATTCACGGGCTATATATAAACCCAGACCAACGCCGGGCATATGGTGGTCAATCTGGAAGAAGGGTTTAAAAATATCGTGCCAGTAACGGCGGGCAATGCCGCTGCCAGTATCACTAATGCTGATTTCGATATAACGTCCTACGACCAGCGCCCGAAGCTGAATATTGCCCATGTGCGTGAACAGCAGCGCATTCGCCAACAAATTACTGACCGTGCGGGCAACATATAATTTGCTGCTATACACCGGGGGCAAATCACGCGGCACATCCCATAATATTTCAATATCGCTTGCCATCGTCACCAAATCCGGCTTGAGGATTTCCTGCAACCGGAAGATGGTCAGAGGGCGCAAATCTTTGGTGACAATTTTGGCATAATCCAACAAGTTATAGGTTTGCCGCCGCAAAAAATGTGCCTGATAAAAAATTTGCTCGACTTTGCGTTTCTGGTCAGGTTGCAAGTCCCCGGTAATGCCTTCCAACATAAAATCGGCATAACTGATGATATTGGCGGACGGTGTGAGCCAATCATGGGTCAAGGTTTCGAGTGCCACTTCATGCGCGGTATGCAACCGTTCCAGCACACTCCGAGTAATCGTATAGGTTTCAACAGCGCAATCATGCACAATCTCAATATTTTCGCGTTGTTCGGCGCTGAGTGTGCCGTATTCTTCACGCAGCAATGCCTCTGATGTGACCAGCATATTGACGATGGGCAGCAGCAGATGATCGAATAATATAGGCTCTGCCATTATGCCGCCGGTAATAACAACGAGAAAGTAGACCCAATGCCAATGTGAGTGCGTGTGAGTTCAATTTTGCCAGCCAATAAACGGGCAATCGCCACGGCAATCGTTAAGCCCAAACCAATGCCCTCTACCCCTCGGTCTTCCTGATAAAACGGCTCAAACAAGCGCGGCAAATAACGGCGGTCTATGCCGCTGCCCGTATCTATCACATCAATCGCCAAAGTATCTCGGTTCAGATATGAATGCACAATCACCAAATTGCCTGATGAAAATTTAGCCGCATTATTGACCAATTCCTGCACGCAGCGCCGCAGCAAACGTTCATCCCCTACCACAGGCGGCAGCGGGTCATCGCTAAAAAAAGTCGGCTTGACGGCTGTCTCAACTGGGGGTTTACGGAGTGTTTTTAAGACGGCTGGAATATGAATTAACGTCTGCGGGTAAGCCACCAAATTTAAATGCAAGCGCGAATATAACCAGATAGAGTGTACATGTTGGAGCAGTTTTTCGCCCGTTTCCTGAATAAACAAGAGCATCACCGCTTGTTCTTCGGTCAAATCACCATCCATACCCGCCAATAAGGCTTGGCTGTTATCTATCACTTGGCGCAAATGCTCTTTGAATTTTTCCGCCAAGAATGCCCGTTTGGCAGTATTTTCCAGCCCTAACGACGTAATAATATCGGTGAATAAGGCAAATAATCCGCCTGCCCCGCCGTAGATGGTTTTGATGCTCTCGCGGGCATCGTTGCTCAGTCTGCCATAATCGCCACTGAGCAGCGCCTCACACGCTTCACAAATTTCGCTGATAGGTTCCAACACTTTATCGTAGTTCATCGCCACACCTGACAAAAACACGCTATTGCTATGTCTATTTTAGCGTGTTCTTATCAGTATGGGGCAATAAGAATGCTGTGGTTTTGTCTAGGTCTTTTGTGGAAAATACACAAGAATGCCTAAACAGAGTCTCAATCGGGGAAATCAATACTGTTATAAATATTCTGGAAATCGCCCATCGCTCCTTTAAGTGCATCATGGGAACGGGCATCCATGTAAATCAACAATAAATGCCGCGAATCGCGCATCACCAATATCTGCACCCGATACCATGTTTTCTCCTCTTCCGTCAGAGAGAATTCACGGAGGACAGCCGGCTTGCCATCAATGGTGATATTTTCCGTATGAAACAATTCTGGGCTACGATTTTCCAGTTCCCATTCCCAAAAACCAGATTCCTCCCATTCAATCGTTGTCTCATAATTGTAGGTGTCTTCTTCAATATCGAGGTAAACAACACCCCCGTAAACCCCTGTCCACAAAATCAGCACACAACGCCGTTCAGCCGGATTCGTTTGGCATATTTCATCATTGGCGATGGAATCCGTTTGCCAGTTACCGCTATATTCCAGCGAAATCGCCGCATCTTCAAACGGGATACGCCGGAAAGAATTGATAACCACCGATACGCCCGCGAATATCACCACAACCACTAACACAATCAACCGCAGCCCTAAACCCGATAACATCCATGCCCCGAAAAAATCCCGGAACACCCACGTAAAGCCAAATGCCCCTAATCCTATTAACACCATAGGAATGCCAAAAGCGACAAGTTGAAACATGCCAACAGAAGTTGAGCTAGCCACACTTAATGCGGCAAACCCAATAAAGAACACCAAAACTGAGACCACCAAGACAATCAGCGTCGTATTTTGGCTTGGTTTGGCTTTGCGCTTGACATCGCCAAATTCAACGCCCGGCAAGGGTTTTCGCAGATTGATGCCATCTATGGACGTTGTGGCGGCATCAGCCGTGTTATTCACACTATTGGCAGCCGGTATCGTCCGTTTTTCGATTTGTTGCAGCCATTCACGGGCTTTGGGATGGTCAATTTTTTCTAAGATGCGCCGCGCATCAGTAATTTTGCCCGCTTTTATCAATTCGCCCGCCTTAAGCATCTGCACTTTATCTTTGCCTTCTGGAAATTTAGAAGTGGCAGCAGGCGCAGCTTGGGCGGTTGGGGTTGGGGCAACTTTCGATTTTGCGAAAACCGATGTCGAAGTCGTAGATATTGGTTTTGCAGTTGGCGCGGCTTTTGCCGATGTCTTGGCATTTTCGGGCGCGATGGTATCCAGCGTTTGTAACCAACTGGTCGCTGTTGGATGGTCTAGCTTTTTGAGGAGACGACGTGCCTCGTCATAACGTTTTGCTTTAATTAAATCGCGGGCTTCAATGAGTTGCGGATTCATTAAGATTCCCCTGTTCTTTAAACTCATACTTCTCAAGATAACGCAAAATTGAGCCGATAAGAATAAAGAAAGGGGTTTGAAATGATACGAAATATGTATGGACTAGGTATTTTTCAGTTGGGCAAGCGAAAGACCGCCTTACGATACCCGAACACACAGCTTGATTCAGGCGCTGAAGGCACTATAAATGACCATAAAGCCTACTCCGCTTAATATCAACAGCACCAGCAATATCATCAATAGTGCGATACGCGGACGATGCGCTTCCGGCGTTTCGGGCAGGGGGCGGCTTTTCATGCCGGGCAGCGGTTTCGCAATGGGGACACCATCAACCACAACAGCGGCAGCGACTTGAGACGTTGCTCTTTTATGGGTGTGTTGCTCGATGCGCTGCTGCCATTCGCGGGCTTTGGGGTGGTCTATTTTTTCTAAGAGATATTGAGCTTCAGCAAATTGTCCGGCTTTCATCAATTCACCCGCTTTGAGCATCTGGATTTTATCTTTCCCTTCTGGGAAACGCGACATAGTGGCATCAGAAATTGCTAATGAGGGGTGCTTTTCAGAAGGTGGTTCAGGCAGAGGCGCAGTGGTTTTAGGCGTTGGTGGTGCAGCGGGGGGCAGAGCAGCATTTTCCGGCAAGGGTTGAGTAGAGCGCCGAACTACCACCACAGGCGGCTCTGGCACAACACTATCAAGAGCTTGCAACAAGTGGAGGGCAGCCGGGTCATCTATGGTTTTGAGTAGCTGCCGTGCCTCTTGATAATGTTTGGTTTTGATTAATTCGCGGGCTTTGGTCAGTTGCGGATTCATCGCGCTTTATCCTGCTCGACTAATGACGTTATAACATTAGCATAACAAGAAAATGAGCGTAAAAGCAAAAAAAGTTCGCTCTAAGTTGATTCAAATTTGGTTATCAAATAGTTATTTCTGTATCATGGTTCATCATCCAAAATATTTCGCTTTTGCTGTTGATTTCGGATGATCTGGAAGTCATGCTTCCACAGTTCTTCCAGTTTAAGAGTTGATTGCTCAATGATTTGAAGAATTTCTGTTTGGTCTTGATTCAACTGTTGTCCATAAGTGAGTTGAATTAGTTTTACATATGCATTGATAGAGGTAATAGGGACTCTAATTTCATAAGACAAATACACTACAAAATCTTCATAAGTGGCTCCATATCTGTGTGCATCCTTAATCACCTCTTGTAAACGATTTGTAATATTAACGATGTCTGAAACAAACATCTTATAATGCTCAAGCGGAGGTATTGCATCAGTATATTCTAACAACAAGACATTATGGAAGATTATTTGAACTAATGTTTCAAACTCAGGGCGCTTATCTTCCATAAATCAGATCTCCCAAATTAATGTAAAACAGGCAACCTGCCTATCCCTAACAGTTCTTTTCTGCGATTACACCCGCCGTTTGCCGCCGCTACCCAGGGCTTTGCGGGCGCTGGTGGTATCTACCGGCGTGCCAGTGATGGCGTCGTAAAATGCGGTGTCATAATTGCGCGGTTTGATGACCACTGGCATCGGCACAGCATGACCCATGATAATCGCTTGCTGCTTGGTTTCTAGGCGTGCCAACACTTCGCGCAAGCCCCCTGCCCCGCTAATGCCATTCAATACGGCATGAATATCGCGCTCATTATCGAGTAACGCCGTGACGCGCGTGCCAATTTGGCTCATGACTTCTTCGTCTATGGCGCTAGGACGCTGGTCTACGATGAGCAGCGTCACGTTGTATTTTCGCATTTCGCGGGCGATGATGCCAAACGTCGTTTGCCGCGCTACCTGTGGCTCTAAAAATTTATGCGCTTCTTCAATCGTGATGAGCAGTTGCGGCGGTGCCATAGTGCCATCGCCCAACGATTTTTCGATGAGTTCAACATAGCGATGGTGAATGCGGCGCGTGATATAGTTCGCCACCAGCATATAGGCTTCTAACTGATTGCCATAACGCCCAAATTCCAGCACGACACTTTTTTGCTGATTCACCAGCAGTTCGATAATTTGCTGCACACTATCACCGGGATTTTCTTCGACCAAAAAGTGCCAGCGTTCAAACCGTTCTAAGCGCCGCTGCAACGCCGCCAATGTGCCGCCGCCGATGTTGGTATTTTCGCTGATATATTCCAAATCTTCGGCACTGCCTTTAATCAACTGGCGCACCCAATCCTTGCCCCAAATTTTCCGTAAGCCAAACGCTGCGTCAATCATCGTATCGGATAAGCCCATGGTGGCTTTCAGATTGGCGATGTCTTCCGGTTCAATTTCGTCATAACCGAGCTTGATTTCAAAATCAAAACGCGCATTGCGCCGCCGTGATGATTCGCCATCCAGTGTCAAAATGGAAACTCGTTCACCAAAAAGTTGTTTTAAGCCTTTGACGCTGCTGCCATTTTCGCTGACGATTTCCCAACCGTAATCGTTGTGCATATCAAAAATCAGGCTGACGCCAATGCCACTTTTGATGATGCCTGCCATCAACACGCGGGTGAGAAAACTTTTGCCGGTGCCGCTTTTGCCGAAGACGCCAATCGAGCGTTCTACCAAGCGTTTGAGATTCAGATTGACGTTGGTATGCTCTAATTCCAGCGGTGAGCCTACGTTAAAATTAGTCAAGCCTTCTGTGCCGAAAACGCTGTTCACATCATCCTCAGTGGCAGTATACGCCAACGTAAAATGCCCCGGAATCGTTTTGACAGGCAAGGGCCCTTTTTCAGCATCAATCATCAGCATCGGCGTGACATTAATGATGCTATAGGCAACGGTACTCATATAAATGGCTTTTAAAAACGGGTCGCTGATGTCCGGCGGGTCACTCTGAATCGCGGGGTTGGTACTGTTTAGATTAATATCATTGACCATACAAAAAAAGCGTTTGTTATCGCCATGCACCACCACATACCGCCCCACTGCCAAATCTTCGACACTGACCATTGGGTCGAGTTTGACCGACATGCCTTTGCTGAGGCTGCCACCCACCACCACACCGAGGCGCTTCACGCTGTTGGGATGGTCGGCATCATTCACGCCAAAAATCGCTTCAGGTCCAAACCAGTTATCAAGATTATTGGGGTCAGAGTTGTGGGTCATTCTTTTTCCTTAATATGTAACATAGCTTAAACTTTTGTCTCAATTATTTTAGATACTTTATCATTCATCATTTTTGCGCTTGTGGTTCGGCTCACCATCCGCGCGATCCCACAGTTCACGGATTTTTTCAAGTTTTTCGGGTTCCAAAATATAACTTTCCACATAACCGCAATCAGCACACACAAAATTTTCCAGCGGGGCAGTTATCGCCCAATTGACAGGAATTGAGTTTGCACCATAAGAACCTGCGCGTATACTCGCCATGCGCGTAGTCCCTACATAAACTTCAGGTGAGTTACAAATCGGGCATACTCCATTACGCATTGCCATAATTTTTTACGCTCCTATTGTATTTCGATATTACAGTTTTTCGTTCTCAGTGTGCTCAGTGTTCTCGGTGGTCACATTATCCGTATTCACCACTGCCACTTTTTGCCACTCGCGTTCAATGCGGTTCAGAATTGCCCTATCTAGGATATAACTCTCCAAATAGCCACAGTCGAGGCATACAAAATTATCCAGCGGGGCGGCGAAAACCGCATTGATGGGCAAGCGGTTACTGCCCAATAACCCCTCTTTTTCGGTGATATGTGTGCCGGATTTGATGTTGGTGGAGGTGCAAACCGGGCAAACCCCCTCTTTCAAACTGGGCAGATTATCATTATCGGGCGTCATTTTTACGTTTGCGCGTGGCATCGCGCCATTGTTTGCCGATGCGCTCTAACGCTTGCGGGTCGCTGATGTACCGTTCTACGTAGCCACAGCCAATACACACATAATTATCCAGCGCGGCACTGTGCTGAAAATCAATGGGAACGGTGTTACCCGTGCTGGCTTTGGCAGGCATATCACGCCCAGAATAGACCGTCGCCCGCCCACATTTGGTACAAATGCCATTTCGCATGAAAAATAGCTTTCAGTGGTTAAGTGATTAGAGCATGTTTGCAAATGCAATAGTGCATTATAAAAATTATTTTTGAACCACGAAGACACAAAGAACACGAAGGTTTTTCAGCATTTCTCGGTGCGCTCTGTGGTTAAAAATAAACGTAAATTACAAACACGAAACAGGCTCTTAGTTTTCAAGCATTGGTATTGCCGAGCCTCTGTCTTATTTCACGGAATTTGCTCATGCTCATCGGTTTCATCTTCGCGGCGCACGTCGTCTGGTTCCGGTGGTGGGGGTGTCCAAGCACTCCCTTCATCATCCTCATAAGGCGAAGGTTCATCATAGGGCAGCACATATTCCCAATTGTTGGCAATCTGGCGCAGCTTGCCATCATCCAAAATATAATTTTCGATATAACCACAATTGGCGCACACAAAATGATACACCGCCGCCACTGAAAAAGAACGAATGGGGATGGTGTAATCTTGGTCCGCTTTTTTGCGGAAAACGCTTTGCTTGCGACAATTACGACAAATGCCATTTTTCATGAAATTTTCCCATTCCCACTATGAACCCACTGCTGAATGCAATGTCTCTTTAAGATGATTCTAGTATGGATTTGGAAATCAGCGCAATCCGATACGGATACCATTCTGCCCGCATCACGCGATTTTTTACTGCGGGGTCATTCGCTGCCAGTTCGCGCATTGCGTCGTCGGACTCTGCCAGAAAAATGGCAATGCCAAAACTGCTGTAATCTGTATTGGTGGTGCGCCCTGCCAAGAGAACAATGCCTTTTTCGGTCAGGTCTTTTAAATAAGCAAAATGTTCGCTGACGCGCTGGGCTTCTTCAGGCGTGGGTCCTTCGGTCAACATTGCCGGGCGCACTGGCTGAATGCGATAGAGATATTGGGGCATGGCATTTACTCCTTTTGCGGTTTGATGATTGCCTATATGAAATTAACTAATCACCTTTGTAACTACTCAGGTTGTATTTCTGCCCTCACCCTAAATCTCTCTCCTTCGAGAGAGGGACTTTCACCCCCACATTGGGTCTTATCTCCCCCTCTCCGTGTTTGGAGAGGGGGTTGGGGGGTGAGGTTACTTTGTGAAGAAGGGTCGCGGGATGAGGGCTGATGAGTTATCTCATGGTTTAATCAACGTCAAAATATACGCAAGGCGTTTTAAATCGTTGGATAAATCGCGTGCTAACTGCCGCCCACACGAGACCAAGAATGCCCGCCGCATCTCTTCGTTGCCATTGTAGACATTAGATGCATAGCGAATCGTCGCCGCCACCAAATCATCCGAAGGCACTTCCGAAGCGCCCAAAATCAACCGGAAAAAATCGTGGCGCAGCGTAAAGTTATACACTTCATCCTGACTACACAACACCACATCGGAAAGACTCATCGGTGGACGCGGCGGCAAACTATGAACAATCTGCCCATTGGTGATGAAGCCGACATTCAACACTTTGACTTCGACCGGAATCATACGATTTTCGCGCTGGTCACGCAGAATCGTTTCTGGCACAGCATCCCCCAAGACCAATTCAGCAATCAATTGATCGTCTTTGATTTCGACTTTGTAAATTAGCCCAATCGCATCAATCGAATCATTATTGGCAATGGGCGCTTTCACAAAGGCACCAAAATCATGATTTTCGCCAATATTGCGGCTGTGTGCGCCACAATCAAAGCCGCGCGTGCTGGCACGCAGCACCCGCCCCACAATCCCATTGTTCGTACCGTTATTTGTCATCTATGATGTCCTCGCCCCACATATCATGATAGCGTTTGGTACTCCGCGCCAATTCTTTGCCGCGTGATTTGGCGCTTAACGTGCTGCCCGTCAGTTCTTCGCGCACGCGCCGCACCTGCACTTTAATCAGTTCTTCCAGTTTGGCGCGGTCTTTCGTGCCAATCCATGCCAGTTCATCAGCGCGGGTAATCACATACGGATACGGATTGCGCCCCTGTAATTTGCATTGGTACACCAATAAAGCATGAAGCGCCGCTACTTTTTGGGTATCGCGGGCAACCCACACCGGCAAATCCACGCGTACCACCCGCGATTGATATTGGTTGTAAACCTTGAGGTAAAAGAAGGCGATTTCGTAATTTACGCCACGGTCACGGAAGGCTTTGTTCTGCGGCGAATTTTGCACCATAATCGCCGAGCGTTCCCCGTTGTTGAGAATCAAGTTAAAGAACTGCTCATCACGCAGTCCTTCCAGTTCGCCCGCATTGGTAATTTGCGGTTGGCGACGTTTGAGTTCTTCTTCTGTCTCCACACCCATCAAAAACAACAATTGCATGAAGCGTTTGCTGCGATGCGGATTATCAATATACCCGCCCAAAATGGCATTGGCATCTTGCAGATGCACCAGCGCCGCAATGTAATCTTTGAGCAGTTGGTCGCTATCGTGGGCATCATTGCCGGGTAAAAACATCAGCCGATTATCATAAATCGTCACCAGCGGCGTATCAGGAGTGCGGCGTTCCCAAGCGGCATTTGCCAGATGGCGCATTTCTTCAACGGTGCGGCGGTCATCTACCGTGCGGTTACGAATGACGCGCCCATAACGGTCATGCACATCGCTCTTGTGATATTTCAAATACGGCAGCGTAAACTGCTCTGGTGTGCGCTCTATCCCATGATGAAAAATGAATAGCCCAATATTGATGAGGTAATAATGCACCGGGGCTTGCTCATCGGGATAAACTTGGCTGCCATCAGCAGCAATCAGGGTGGCATATGGGGGACAAGGGGGTTCGGGGATAATGGCATTAATCGGTTCGGCATTGGGCAAATCTATCGGAGCAGCACCACGATAGCCACTAATTTCCGAAGACCGTACCCATTCAATCCGTTCCCACACCGCCGCCAAATCCGAACAGTCTTCAAAACGCTGCCGGGCAATGGTCATCGCATCGCTCAGGTCAAAATCCAATTGGGTTAGCATTGCCCCCAATTTATACACCTGCTCTACAACTCGGTTAAATTCCAGCGTCACAACAATGCTCTTTGAACAAATTTCCAACCATTGTAATGTAGCGTAGCACGGGTGTTCGGTCACGTCAAGCAGGAAAAGGACTTATCATCACAAAAATTTCATGAAAACTTAATACAAACCCGAAACAGGATGAATAACACTTAAAAAAAACAGGGGATTGTGCCATAATGTAGCGTAAGTTAAACAACCTCTCATAGATTAAAGATGTCGTTTTTTGCCTTAACAACCCAATCCCAATCTCCCACCTATATGGGCAGCAGTCAGGGTAAACCAAGATGGCAACAGAACGGTTAGAAGTTAAACTGCCGTCAGTGGCGGTATCAGATTATGTATTTTTCGCCGGAGACCGCGTGCAACTTGCCGGGCAGATGGATTACCCGGAAATTTTGCCGCTGGAGTATGGCTATCCAGTTATCTTCACCATTCAACATGCGACATGCAATTCGCGCACGGGCTATGAGCATATCACCCGTGTGGGAACAGAAATGGGGTTGGCGGTCTTCCGCTGGGATAAGCGCGGCACCGGCAGCAGTGGTGCTGGCGGCGGCGGTTCCGTCACAGAAGATACCATCGCCGCTTATAAAACCGCGTTGGCACAACGCATGATTGATGCTGACAAAACATTTGTTATTGCCCAAAATGAGGGTACGCTGCTGTTCGGCGAAGCCTATGAAGCATTTGCCGCTGTTCAAAATCCGGCGGGGGTTGTGCTGTTGGGGAACATGCTTGACGAAAAACAGATTCTTGCCATCAAAGCCCCAGTGTTAGCCATCGTCAGCAAAAATGATTGGAATGCTTGGCAAATCTACGCCGAAGCCGCCGTCAAAGCGCATAACAAAACACATCGCATGAATTCGGATTTTTATGTTGCCCCGAATACCAACCGCCGTTTGATGTATGAAAATGGGGGTACTTTTCACCGTGAAGCCGCACAAATCATTCAGAATTGGGTGGTCAAAATATGTTCACCAGCCGCTACTTAGCCGGCAAAGCTGCCATCGTCACCGGGGCGGGGGCGGGCATTGGCGCGGCAACAGCACTGGCATTGGCGAATATGGGTGCCAGTGTGATGGTGAACGACATCAACCCAGATGCGGCTGAAGCCATTGCTAATCAGATTGTGGCGATGGGCGGGAATGCCATGTCGTTTCAGGGGGATGTATGCAACCGCTTCCAAGCAGCGGCACTCATCGAAACTGCCCGCGATATTTACGGACAAATTCATATTCTCGTCAATGCTGCGGGTGTTTATAAGCCGGAACCCCTCACCCGTATAGACGAATGGGATTGGCGGCGGCATCTGGATGTGAATCTGACTGGCACGTTTTTCTGTACGCAACTTATTGGGCGTGTGATGGCAGATGAAGGCGGCGGCATCATCGTCAACATTGCCAGCGCCGCCTATAACCGCACCTTAGCCGAAGGTGCGGGTTACATCGCCAGCAAAGCTGGTATTGTCGCCTTCACGCGGCAAGCCGCCCGTGAACTGGCACAGGACAATATTCGTATCAATGTCATTTGCCCCGGCAATATCATGGAATCGGATATGCCGGAAATTCCCATGCCCAACAATGCGCTTGCCCGCATGGGGCTGCCAGAAGAAGTCGCCGATGTGGCGCTGTTTTTATGCAGCGATGCCTCGCGCTTTATGACCGGGCAAGCCCTGATTGTAGATGGCGGCGGCGAATAACCGCCGCTGGCAACTTATTGATGATAGATGATATGGCGCTCGGCACGATGTTTGATGCCACGCAGCATCTCCATATCCATCACACACCCAATTGGCTCCATCAGCACGGGTCCATAGCCCAATTGGTTCGCGCGGGTTGGGGTGTAATCTGCCCGCCAGCGCGAAATTAAGCGCGTCTGATTTTCGCTGATGGCTTCCAAGTAAAACACCCAACTCACCTGTACACTCGTTTTATCATCTGCCGCATTCAAAATGAGCCATTTTCGCGGTTCGACGGCTGTTACGGGCAGCGGCGGCATTTTGGGATGAAGTTTGACGCCATCCCCGACTTGCAAGCGCCATTTGGCGACGATTTGTTCAGCATTGTGCATCTGGCAGCCCGCCAAATTCTCCAACAATTCATACGAATATAAGCCTGCGCGTTCTTGCCCAATCTGAATCAGCCATTCCCAGACGGTGAGAACAGGCGCATTAATGGTAATGGCGTGGGTATAGTGCCATTTGGGGGTTGGCACATAATGATCGCCCGGCAATGGGCGCGTGGCTTCTTCGGCAGTCGCCCCCCAACGAGTCCGCCAAGGACGCAGCATGGGTGTGACTAAACCCAAGCCAATCGCTGCTGCCCCATAAACATTATTCATAATTTCTTGCAGTGTGATGTCTGACATTGTGTTACACTTTCTTCCTGTCTCTTCTATTTTGATTCTATTCAAAAATGTTAAAATCACTTCATAACATTTATCATGTAAATAACATGCACTCCGTTGAGGTCACGATGAGTCTGCCCCGCGTTTATGTCACCCGCACGATTCCGCCGCGCAGTTTGGCGCTGCTGCACGCCGCAAGCGATATTGAAATCCGTGTTCATGAAGGGGATATGCCCCCATCACGCGAAAATTTTTTGGCAGAAATCGCACAAGCGGATGGTGTGTTGACCATGCTCACAGAAAAAATGGACACAGAAGCGATTGCCGCTGCGCCACGTTTAAAAGTCATCAGCAATTTTGCGGTAGGTTACGACAATATTGATGTGCCTGCGGCAACGCTGCGAAAAATTCCAGTGGGTAATACACCCGGCGTCCTCACCGAATGCACAGCAGATTTGGCATTTGCGCTGTTATTGGCAGCAGCGCGGCGTTTAAGCGAAGGCGAAACCTACATCCAGCATGGCGAATGGCGCACTTGGAATCCAATTCAGTTGCCGGGCTATGATGTGTATGGCGCGACCTTGGGCATTATTGGTTTGGGGCGCATTGGGCAAGCAGTGGCACGCCGGGCGCACGGCTTTGGGATGCGGATTCTTTATTCCGGTGGCAGCGATGACAACGCGGCAAAAAATTTATACGCGCACAACATGGCTTTGGATGACCTGCTGCGCGAGAGCGATTTTATCAGCGTGCATGTGCCACTCAAACCAGAAACGCGCTACCTGATTAACCAGCGCGAATTAGCGTTGATGAAACCGACAGCGATTTTGATTAATACCGCACGCGGCGCAGTAGTGCATCCGGGCGCATTGTATGCCGCGCTAAAAAATGGCACAATCGCCGCCGCCGCGCTAGATGTGACCGACCCTGAACCTATTCCATTGACTGACCCGCTTTTGACGCTGCCCAATTGTCTTATCGTGCCACACATCGGCAGTTCAACCCATGCCACTCGTGAACGCATGGGTGCAATGGCAGTCCAAAATTTGCTGGCAGGCATCTGGGATGAAAAATTGCCCCACTGCGTTAATCTAATCGTGTATGACTAACGCCACAAAAACGCGATAATATCTTCACAAAAAAACGGTATGGTAAAATAGACACAAACGTTCTATGCTCATTTCTATATCCTGCATGATATTAGATTAGCGCACCAAGGAAATGTCTATGAGCTAACTCTCATTGCGTAAGAAGGTAACTTCAGCCCTCATCCCCCGCCCCCTTCTCCCCAAGGAGAAGGGGAGATAAGAACCAACGTGGTGGTTAAAGTCCCTCTCCTACGGGAGAGGGATGAAGCCCCGTCGCAAGGTGGGCTAGGGTGAGGGCTAAAGGCAACCTGAGTAGTTACCCAAAATCAATTATCAGATAGATAAACCAATCGGTTTTTGCTTTTGACTCAGCACTTAGTCCTCAGCACTCAGCACTATTTTCAAGGAGCATTATTATGGCAGACCTGTTGACCGATGTGAGAAGCGTTTTGATAACCACACCGCTGTATTGGCAGCATATCACCCAATATTTCCCAGAAGATTTGTTACGTCGCCAACCGTTGCCCGGCGAATGGTCGGCATTAGAGTGTTTGCAACATTTGGTGCAGATGGATCAGAGTGTGCTGCCTGTGCGCGTTAAAGCGATTTTGGCAGGCGAAAGTTTCCCGCCGTTTTTGCCGTCTACCCAAAGCACGCCGTTATCCGATGTTGCAGCGGTTGACCTTGCCGCCGAATTTATGGCATTACGCACAGAAAATATCCAACTGTTCGATACGCTGACTCCGGCAGATTTGAGCAAGCAGGGGCAGCATTTACAATTCGGTTGGGTAGCAATGGAAACACAATTAGCAGAATGGGCGGCGCACGATATGATGCATACCGTTCAAGCGCAGCAAGCACTCATGCAGCCGTATATTGCCCAAGTGGGTCCGTGGATGCCCTATTTTGCGACGCACCTTGCCGATAAAAGCAAAGTCAATAGTTTGGATTAATCGCACGCGCTCACACCCTGCATCGTGTCCGCGATAGTTTGCGCGGCGAGGGTGTGACCTGCCTGATTCCAATGCCCATCGTAGGGATAATAGAGCAGTTCCCCCTGTGCCACATGCGTTTTAAAAACGTCCAGCAAGTCTATAAAATGCCAATTTTTCGCCGCTGCCAAATCGCGCATCGCATCTCGTTGACCATCCAAACGGCGGATAAACGCTTCGTCATCAGCATCGGTGAGGGGCGCGGCTTGCAATTGCAAAAAGCCGTCCGGCAGCAAACCGGGACGCATGGCAACATACAACAAAAATTTTCGCGCTTGCCACATAGTATACGGATAATACAACTGCTCCTTGGTGGGGATAAAAATCAATGCTCGGCACGTTTCCGGCGCGACACTTTCGGTCACGGCGTCTAACGCGCTGGCAATGGTTTCGTAACTTTTGCTATTCTCAAAACCGGTTTCCGGCGCTAACTGCCACCACAACAAATATTCGTGATAGCCCATCTCATAATAATTGCCGCCAATAATCACAGGCATGGGATAGGTATAATTGATGCTGCTATCGGGTACGGGGATATTGTCGGCAGCACGTTCTAAAATCCAAGGCAGCAAATATCCAGCAGAGCGTTCTGTAACCGCTTGCTGCTCAGTACGGATAGCATCGCCAAAATCATTGCCAAAATGCCCATATAACACCCATTGGCGCTCACTTTTGGGCAAAAATTCGCGGGCAGTGCGGGCAATTTCGCTGGGTCCGTAATTGCGATAACCCAAATTCTGCACCGGAGTATCCAGCATTTCTGCCAGCACATCGGCATAGGGGCGCGGCACATTGGCTCCTTCGGTAAATGAATCGCCCAAAATCGCAATCGGATAGTTTTCAGCAAGTCGCGCTGGTACACGAAAACCATCATTATCCCAAGCAATCGTGAAGGCTTCCAGAACGGCATTATCTTCTACCGGACGCACCCGCCCGGCTTCGGCAAACATATCCCCATCCATCACGCGGAACTGTACTTCCAGCGTAACGCCCGCATATTTGCGCTCATCAAAATCAAAACCGGGGATTAATCCCGGAAACAACGTCAGCAGCAGCACGAGCAGCCCAATTGCAAACGCTGTGCCACCTGCTATCAACAATAATTTTTGCCAGAGGGGAGTAGGACGATTTTCAGATTGAGGTGCGCTCATGGTCAACCGATTACTAAACCATCAATGATGCCCATAATCTAACCACAGAGCGCACTGAGAACACAGAGTTAGTTTTTGCAACCATTGAACAAGTTTTGGAAGCGGTGAAAATCAAGGGGTTGTAGTGGCAAGACCTGCCTCACCACTACAACGACGCATTTTTCACGCTATCTGAATATGAGCCTTATTTTTTTACGATGGGTATCCAGATTTCATTGTGGAAATCCGGCAAATCGAAGTCTTTGCTGCCAGTCCAAAGAATTTCTGGACCATCACTGGTTTCGTAACCGGAGATAGGAAACCATTCTGAGTAGATTCTGCCCCAAACATTTTGCAATTCATCAGGAAATTTGCCGCGTGTTGTAAACACCCCCCATGTCGAGGCTTTCACGGCAAGAACTTGCCACTTGGCAGAATCAGATTGTGTTGTGGCTACCCCGATGCAGTGTTCTAGTGTACTCCCTTCTGCCCGACCTTCGGTAAAGTTGAAAGACGCATTCAAAATTCCTTGCGGTTCTACATCGGACAAAGCACTCAATTCCTCAATATCATCCTCGGTAAGACTTTCCCACATCGCCGCAATTTCAGGGTTAATGCCCCTATAAATCAAAGAGACTGTTCGACGGATGCCAATGATATAAAATGCCTCTTTTTCGATGATACGATATTCCATTTCGCTCCCTCCTTGGATAGTAAGTTGAAATGTCATAGGTGGAACTGCTTTCAGGAAAACGCCATCTGTTCTGGCTTCAGTTGGCGTTAAACCATGTAAACTCTGAAATGCTCTTGAGAAAGCGTCTGGCGACTCGTACCCATACTTTAAAGACAAGTCAATCACTTTGGCGTTGTTGTGCCGCAGTTCCAACGCGGCTTGCGATAACCGTCTTAGACGAATGTATTCACTCAAGGTCATACCACTTAAGAATGAAAACATCCTACGAAAATGATATTCCGAACAGCAGGCAAGCTGAGATACTTTCTGGAAATCAATTTCGTCATCTAAATGGGATTCGATGTACTGCATTGCCAAGTTAAGTTGTTTTAGCGGTTCCATATCTATGAACACCTTTCAACCCTATCATAGCGAAAACAATATGAAGGCATCCGACAAATTCTATACGGATTTTGCAGGGGAATATCAATGGATAGGGAAAAGAGGAGGGTATCAACTGAACTGCTAACAAGCTATAACGCCGTCACCAACAGCGATTCATCTACCATAATGAGGGTGGTATCAAAACAAGCACACTGAGGACGACGCACTCAGCACGTCGTTCTCAGCACTCAGCACTTGATGATTAAAAAATGCCCTTGCGTTTCGATTTTTCCACGAAAGCGCCACGAATCAGATTAATATCTACATCGGAGGGAGCAGTACCCGCTTCGGCAAAGCGATACAACATCGCCTGATAAATGCCGCCCAACGCGCCGGAAATCGTGCCTAGCACCATACAAATCACAATCAAGGCGATGATACCAATCACCAAAATCGCGCCGGAATTGAGCAAACTTGCCAGCCCAACCACCAAGGCGCCGCCGCCAAAAATCACCAAGAAGAAAATTAGCCCAAACACGGTGCCAATCCCAAAGTTCGCCACCAATTGTTCGCCCCATGTTTTCTTGAGGAGTCCGGTGCTTTCTTTGACGGCTTCCCACGGGCTAATGTCTTTCACAATTAGAATCGGCACAACCAAGAAGGTCGCCACATTCCACGCAAATTCTGTAATCGAAGCGACAATCTGCCCGATGAAGCCCCGGTCACGCAGCCATTGCAGCACTAACCCGATGGTTGCTGACATCACCGCATATTGCACAATTTTACCGAGCCGTTCCCGCGCAATTTTAATGCCATCGGCTACGGTGGGGTCGCCACCATCTAAGCGAATCAATGCCGCGCCCACCAATGCCACGTTGAAGAAAAGGCTCACCGTGTAAGTGATGACATAAAAGATGAAGGTCAGCACAATACCGATGATTTCCATGCCATTCGCCGCGACACTTTCTGAGCCGGCAGTCGCTTCGGTAGCGACAGCAAAAATGCCAAAAATCGCGCCGACGGGCAGCAAAAACACAATGAATGTGATAATCATCACGATAGATGACATCACCGGGAATAACAGCAATTCTTTATCCGCTTGCAGCACTGCCCAACTGGCTTTCACAAGCTGCCAGCTATTGTTCAATTTGTCAAACATTTGTTGAACCCCCTGCTAGAATTGTTACCATGAGCATTATAACATTGAAATGTCTCGTATAGGGGTGTGACTCGCTATAGTTGTCGTGATTTTTATCTGTTTGCAGATAGTCAATCCCGCGCAAACATCATCACGTAATCACAATTTCCACATCGCGCATCGTCTTCATCTCACATCACCTCTTTGATTTGGTTTATTATATCATTGGCGTAACTACTCAGCCCTCATCCCCCGCCCCTTCTCCCAAAGGAGAAGGGGAGATAAGAACCAACGTGGTGGTTAAAGTCCCTCTCCTACGGGAGAGGGATTTAGGGTGAGGGCTAAAGGCAACCTGAGTAGTTACTAATTGGCGCTATTTATCCAACCATCTCAGGCAAACCACTTCATGAATTCAAAACGCCATTTTGCATTTTTTATCGCCATTTTTCTCTGCGCCCTTTGCGTCTTTGCGGCTCAATCATCGCTCATCGCACAGACGGATTGTGGCGTGGTGGATGTGATGAATATGCCCGTTGACCCGAATACCTTCACGCTGGTGCAAGATTTTGGCGTGCCAAGTTATCGGCATCAGGGGCGTTTTCATTTGGGCGAAGATTGGTATGGCGGGCGCGATACCAGCGTCGGACAACCTGTTCGTGCCGCTGCCACCGGGCGCGTGACCTTCGCCAGCGAAAGTGCGTGGGGGTCAGATGGCGGTGTGGTCATCATCGAACACCAATTCCCGGATGAGAGCAGTGCCTACACCATGTACGGGCATATCATTGCTACGCCGTCTATGCCCTTTCCAGAACGTTTAGTGTGTGTGACTGCCGGGCAAATTATTGGCACAATTGCTGATGTGCGCCCTGCGCCACATTTGCATTTTGAAGTGCGTGTGAACAATCCTGATATTCCGGGACCCGGTTATCTGCGCGAAGACCCCTATGCGGGTGGTTGGCGCAAAGCCTCTAAATTTATCCAGAATTGGCAGATGTGGCTGCATCCCGCCTATGAATGGCACTTCTTCACGGGCGAAGGCGATGCGCGTTCAGAACGTGGGCTTACGAATCCCCCGCTGATTTTAAACGATAACAGCCTACTATTTCTGGATGCCACCGGAACAATTTTGCGGCGGGCAACAGAAGATGGGCGCGTATTGTGGCGCGTGCAAATTGACCCGGCAGTGAGTCTGAGTGGCTATCAGGGCAAATCATATATTGCTTTTGCTGATGGGCGTATGGCAGAAATTACCGATATAGAGCGCGGCAGACTGAGTGAAACATGGCGCGTAGAAGCGCAATTTGCTGGAGCGCCGATTTTGGCGTTTGATTGGCTGATTTTCCCCACGCCGGATAATGGTTTAGTTGCTATTGCTGAAGACCGCCGCACGATTTTATGGCGACTGGAGAATATCCCCTCTTTCACACGCTGGCATATTGCCGGGGATAGAGTCAATTTTGTGATAGGACTCATCACGACTGAGCATGAATTGATTGCACTTTCGGGCAGTGGCGCATTGATTGACCGCAAGCCACTGAGCGAAACCGCCAGTTTGGGCAGCGATGTGGATGGCGCTTTGCTGGTCTATTCACGGGGCGGCTTGTGGCGCGTGGCTGTCACGGGCGAATGGGCATTAATAGATGAAAATTTGCCCAATGGCGGGCAGCACAGCAGCATTATCACGACTTCGGGCGGGCGACGTTTTTTGTTTGATGGCACAACATTGTATGCTTACGATGCCACCCTCACGTTGCTGTGGGAAACTCCCATCGGCGCTTTTGCTGGCACAACGGAATTGGCGCTGTACGATACCACGTTGGTCTTAACTGGCACTGACGGGCAAATGGTGGCGATTAATGATGGTGGGCGCGTGTGTAATCGCTTGCAAATGTATGGTGTGCCGGTTTCGCAACAGTGGCGCACTTTGGGCAATGATGGCACTCTGCGCCTCAATATCGCTGACCAGATGCTCGGCATAAATTGGGCGCGTTTTATTCAGGCATGTTCAACGTAACGAGATTTTTCTAACCGCGAAGAGCGCGAAGAAAATAATCACCAATTCTCTTCAAAATTGGGCAGGATGTATCCTGCCCCTACACAACGCCGTTTTTGTAGGGGTTTGGCGTACCAAACCCCAAAAATACCATAAACCATCAAAGCACCAAAAGCTGACCGCTGATAGCTTTAAAGCTAATAATCCTTCAGCGCGTGCATCACGGGTTTTAAGGCGGGATACACCTGCAAAAAGAGGCGATAACGCTGATCATAAAATGCTGCTTGGGTGGCATCGGGTGGTGTAATAGCTGATGCGGCGGGTATGGGTGGCAGCGATGTAAAATCGGGATAAATGCCGGCACCAATACCCGCGATAAGTGCCGCGCCGCTGCCCGTGTGTTCGCTCTGTTCGCTTAGGTGCAGCGGACGATTCAAAATGTTCGCCACGATTTGCCGCCAAACCGGACTCGCCAAACCATTGCCCGCCGCCAAAACCTGATTCACCGGAACGCCAGCGGTCATCATCGTCTCGATAATGTGTCGCAGCGCAAAGCCAACACCTTCCATAATGGCACGCGCCAAATGCCCGCGCCCATGCCGCAGCGATAAGCCCACAAACACGCCGCTGGCACGCGCATCCATTAACGGGGCGCGTTCCCCAATCAGATACGGCAAAAACAACAAGCCATCTGCCCCCGGCGGCACTTCGGCAGCCAGACGCGCTAACAGTTCATAACTATTAGTACTCGCTTCTAGCCCCAACGTATCGCGCAGCCAACGCAGCGATAAACCAGCGGAGAGCATCGCGCCGAGCATATACCAGCCGCCCGGCACAGCATGGCAAAACGTATGCAAACTGGCATCGGTAATCGGCTGTGTTAAGGGCGCGAACACTTGCCCACCCGTGCCTAGCGTGACCGAAATTGTGCCGGGTGTCGTCAAACGATTGCCCACCGCTTGCGCCGATTGGTCAGCGCAGCCCGCAACAACCGGAATCCCCGCAGGCAAACCCAAGGCAGCGGCGGCTTTTTCGGTCAATTTACCGACAATGTGGGTGGATTCGTAGACGGGCGGCAAAAAATGTGTCGGTAGATTTAATGCCGCTAAAATATCCGCTGACCAAGTACGGCGCGTGATGTCAAAAATCGCCGTTGCCGAAGCATCGGTCGCGTCGGTGGCGATGCTGCCCGTTAAACATAGCTGCAAATAATCTTTGGGGAGTAAAACGGCATGAGTGCGTTGGAGTGATGCGGGTTCATGCTGCGCCAGCCATAACAACGTTGGTCCCATGAACCCGGCGGCGGGCAGAGTACCCGCAATGCGGGATAATGTTTCTGCACCGATGCTATCTTGCATGTGTTGAACTTGCTGTACGGTGCGTTGGTCTGCCCAAATAATCGAAGGGCGCACTACATCGCCCACTGCATCTATGAGCGTAACGCCGTGCATTTGCCCGCACAAACCAATCGCTTGAATATTAACATCGGTGACTTGCGGCAAGGCAGCCCGCACCGCCTGAACTGCCGCTTGCCACCACTCTCGTGGATTTTGTTCAGCATAGCCCGGCTGCGGCGTATGAATCGGATATTCTGCACCTGCCCGCGCTACAACCTGCCCATCAGTATCAATAATGACCGCTTTAACGCTCGACGTGCCTAAATCAATGCCCATTAAGTGCTGGCGCATAACACACCTGTGCGGTGGATTGCCGCACCACCAAGCGGGTCGGTAATATCATCGTCTGGGGCGGGCAAACCTCCCCATGAATGCGTTCTAGTAAAATTTCGGCGGCTTTGCGCCCTAATTCATATTTGGGTTGGGCAATCGTGGTTAAGGCAGGATTCATAAATGCTGCCAGTTTAATATCATCAAAGCCAATCACGGATAAATCTTGTGGAACGCGAATGCCATGTTGATACGCATACGACATCACGCCAAAACCAATTAAATCATTAAATGCAAAAATTGCCGTCGGCGGATTCGGACGATCCAACAACACACACGCCGCCTCATAACCACCTTCGGGCGTGTAATCGCTCTCGGTATCAATCAACGCTTCATCTATGGGCAACCCGGCAGCACTCAACGTCATTAGCACCCCATCTAAGCGGTCTTTTATGGTTTGGCGCGTCTCTAAGTGATTGCCCACCACCACCCCAACACGCCGATGCCCTAACATCAACAAATGTTGTATCGCTTGTTCTGCCCCAACATAATTATCAGAAATCACGCTATCCACTTGCAATCCCGGTAACAGGCGGTCTGCCACAACAATCGGATATTTGGCACGCAACGGCTGGCGCAATTCTGCTTGTAATTCACCCGGACTCACGATAATGACACCCGCCACCCGATTTTGGCGCAAAGCGGTAAGATAAGCAGCGGCTTTTTCGGGGTCTTCGCTGGTATTACATAAAATCACCAAATACCCATTCTCAAAACACACTTCTTCAATACCACGAGCTACCTCAGCAAAAAAGGGGTTGGTACTATCAGGAATGATAATCCCTAAAGTGAGACTCTCACTGCGGCGCAAATTACGAGCAAGAGCATTCTGTTCATAGTGGAGGTCTGCGATTGCCTTGCGGACACGCTCATTCAGTTCTGGGCTGACATAGCGGTTTTGGTTTAACACCCGCGATACAGTGGCGATGGAGACCCCGGCTTGGTCTGCTACGTCCTTTATGGTTGTCATGATGCAGTTCCGGGTTTTTGAGTAAAAGATTAACTGTATATTAGCGCAGGATAAACCCAACTACATGAATACAAGATGAGTATGTCTGAGATAAAACGATTTACTTGGCAAATTCATAGCGGGTATAGCGGGATTCCTAACGCTTGCCCCACTGCCACCATCACAGGCGCAATGATGAGTGCTGGCAAAAAATTGGCGACTCGTGGTTTTTTGATGTCCAGCAAAATTAACGATAAGCCCATCAACAACAAGCCACCGACAGCCGTCATTTCCGCCACCATGGGGCTGCTGCCCAGGGCATCAATCGCTCTAGGGTCGCTCATCAAGGTGATTAAGCCACTCCCCAACAGTGCCAAACCGCCCTGCACCAGCAAAATCGTGACCATCGTAAACATGACGCCGATGCCAAAACTCGCGGCAAACGCCGCCGCCGCGAAGCCATCTAACACACTCTTAATCGCCAAAAATTGAAAGCCCGCCGCTAACCCCATACCATCCTGAATTGAGCCAACAATCGTCAGTGGACCCACGCAAAAAACCAAACTTGCCGTCACAAAACCCGTGATAAATTTTTCACGCGGCGTCATAGCCGTTTCAGACTGCGCGATTTCTTCGGCGGCATTGCCGGCAAAGCGCCGTTGTAACCACGCCGCCAAGCGTTTGAGTGCCGCATCCACATCCAAAATTTCGCCAATAATCACGCCGATCACCAGCGCCAATAATGGGATGATGATATTGCCCGTTTCCCCGGCATTTTGCATTCCCACCACAAATGTGACTAAACCCAAGCCGGTTACAACGGATTCCTGCATCTTTGCCGAAAGGCGATTACCTACCAACAGCCCTATCAGACTGCCGATAAACACGGTCATAATATTCAGCAGTGTGCCAGCCATAAAAAACCACTTCCTGAGAATATGCGAATAGAGACACGGTGCGCCGTGTCCCGATGATAAGTTATGTTGATGTGGGAATTTTAACGCAATTTTTCAACTGCGATGAGCAGCGTTTTTCCGGTGTTAAAAATGGATTGCACCGTGGCATATTGTAAGGGTGTCAGCGGCGATTGCGATTCGCGCAGCAGCAGCGAAGTAAAGCCAATCACCAAATTCAATGTATTTTTGAGGTCATGGCGCATTTGTTGGAGCAACCCATTTTCGGCAGATTGCGTCAACATTTGACGATTATCATCTAACATGTGGTGGAATTTACGAGCCGCTGATTGGATGGTTTCCAAATCATTACGGTGGCTTGGCGAAAGGCGCGGATTGCTCTCGTTAAAAAGCGCATTGCAATAATTGACCAGATAAACAGCGTTTTCATGAATTTCTTGGTATTTAGTTGTAAGCATGGTGGTGTCCCCTTCGGCATCATTCGTCATCAGCACCCCCATCAGCAAGGCTAGCAAGGCGGCTGAGTAATTGTTTACCGCTGGAACGGATTTCGTGAACGCGCTCGCGCTGGTGTGCCGATAGCTCGCCCTCATTTTCATCCAACAGCACTTCGGCATACCCAATGATAGATGCCAAATGCAGCCGGGATTCATAGTTCAGGATGTCCTGCGCTTTTTTCCATGTTAAATCTGGGATGCTAATCACCAAATCGCGTAATTCGCTCGACACTGTAAAAATGGCATGTATAAATTTGCGTTGCAATTCATTGAGTGTCGTGTTTGTGAGCAAATCATCGGCATTTTGGATGATTTGGTTCAAAGGGCGCAGTAGCTCATTGACCATGTTACCGTTCCGTTATGTTTCGGTATGTTTCTAGTATAGCAATATTGCGTAATTTTACAACAATTTACACCGAATTGGGACTAATGTACTAGCGAATTAGCGATTAGGCATTAACTATTGGTTTTAACTTGCGTCGTTTAATTTGAAAAATCATGCGGCAGCGCATACACCGTATGCCCGTTTCTGCCGGTGAGCGTTTCGGCGGCGATAAGTGAATTATAGATGGCTTCTTCGGTACTTTCGACAACGGCAGCAAATAAATCATCCAATATCGAATCGGCAACTCGCTTGATGAAAGTCTCTGGCTCTGCTGATGCTATGGTATACCGATTTTGTGTGCTAAAAATAATGACAAAATCACCACTGCCATGATGCCCCACTGTGCCAGTCCGTGCCAATCCAAAAACGGCACGCTTTGCCAAACGCAGCAGTTGATATTCCAGTGGCGCATCCGTCGCTAGAATCAGCATGATAGAGCCATCTAGCGTGCGCTTGGTGGGCAATAATATATCGGCATAGTGTTTGCCAATCGGGGCACCCAAAATCGTCAATTCGTCGCGTTTGCCAAAATTGGTTTGCACCAATGCGCCCACCGTATAACCACCCGTCAAGCGCGAAGCTGTGCCAATGCCGCCTTTAAACCAATAACACATCGTCCCCGTGCCAGCACCCACATTCCCCTCTGCTACATTGCCGGATGCTGCGGAAGCAATTGCCGCTAAAACATCTTCGGTGGTAACAGCACGAGCATGAATATCGTTCAAAAAACTATCGTTGCACTCACCCACTAGCGGATTGACCGAGTGAACATCGGGGTTATGCTGCAAGGTATAGGTGATAAGGGCATCAGCAACCCGCGCTACATTCAGCGTATTAGTGAGCGCGATAGGCGTTTCTATGCGCCCTAATTCCCGGATTTGCTCGAAGCCGCAGGCTTTGCCATAGCCATTAAGGGTATAGACTGCCGCCGGAACTTTGTGCTGAAACACATTGTCCTCATGCGGCAGCACCACCGTAACACCTGTGCGGATAGATGCGCCTTGCATCAGCGTCGTATGCCCTACCCGCACGCCCGGTACATCCGTGATAGCATTGTATTCCCCGGCGGGAAGCGTGCCGGGGAATATGCCTAAATCACGCAAGCGCATTTAACTAGATACCGATGGGTCATTCAGCCACACATCATATGAGATGAGCGTGCTGCTGCTGATGA
The DNA here is from genome assembly GCA_022842885.1 of Anaerolineae bacterium. Classification (GTDB taxonomy): domain Bacteria; phylum Chloroflexota; class Anaerolineae; order Aggregatilineales; family Phototrophicaceae; genus JALHOR01. The sequence goes on along the minus strand of JALHOR010000012.1, from coordinate 14,450 downwards.
CCAAATTATCGGTATAGCCATAGGGTAATTCATAAACGTTATTGCCATTCAACTGCGACACCGCTGGCAGCGGCAGCCCCGTCGCATTGTTAAAAATCGAAGCCACTGCTTCACAATTGATTTGCTGGACTTCTTGGCAAATTTCCAGTGTCACTTGCGCCGTGCGCGTTTCGGGGCGCTGCAAGACATACGTTACACGGATATGATTCCAATTGACCGCATTTTGCCTGCCATCACCAGGACCCGGCGTTGCTGGCGGGGTCACGCCGAAGATAATATCAAAGATGGGTCCACCGGTGGGGGTCGGCGTCGGTCCGGGACCGTTGCACCAATTGGCATCGCAAAACGCCAACGGACGCACGCCTTCTAATGTGGGCAATTGGTCAAAAATTTCCTGCTCCATCGTCGTCCAGCGGCGGTCAATAAACACCGCAAAATTATCGCCACTGACAAACATCATGGAAGAACCACTGAAATTGCGATACCACGCCCGAAATTCAGTGCCAGCAGGCATGATGCCATAAAATTGGGTGGCAGCGGCATCAAAATAAGCGAAGGAGTATTGTGCTTCGCCACGATAGCGTTCATCTTCTTCAACTTCATCCACAACGGGCGGCGGCGGTGGATTTTCAATCAGGTTATTGGCGGAAGTTTCGATACTGGCGCAATATGCCACGATGTCAGTGCCAGCATCCCCTACCGTAAATTCATAATTTTGCTGCACTACCAAAACCAAACTTTGCACCAATGTCTTGCAATTGAGCAACGCATCTGTCCCTTGCCAACCGCGTGGGCGCTCGCCAACACCAAGCCGCACATCCGCTAACTTTTCTAGGTCGTGCCGCAAATTACGGAAGGAATTGACCGGAGAAGCCGACAGCGCCCCCAGCCAACCGTCTGGACGCTGGTCTAAGCCCAAAAGTGCATCGGCAAGGCGTTCCAAGTCGGAAAAATTATCATCAGCCAATGTGGGCGAATTGACATCTTTATTGCCAATCCAACCTTCTGGGCGCGTATTCAAACCGAGTTCTTCATCTGCCAAGCGTTCCAAATCGCCACGCACTGCCAACACCAACGATGGCACACCCGCTAATGCCTCTTCGTTGAAGGTCAATACCGCCAATTCGTTCTCAATTTCAGCACCCAACGCTCGGCAATAATCAGCGGCGGATTCGGAGGTGGTGGGCTGCTTGTTATAGACAGTATTGAGCAGATATAACAAATTCAGGATAGTACGGTTGCAGGTGTGGAACAATGCCGCCCCACGCCAGCCATCCGGGCGCAAATCCACACCAATAAATGTATTCGCCGCCAATTCCAAATCGTGGCGCACGTTGCGGGCAACCAATGCCGGGTTGCCGCTGGTTGCCCCTAACCATTCTGCCGGACGCTGCCCCGCACCAAAAATAGCATCGGCAAGTTGTTCGTTGTCATACCAAACATCCGCCACAATGGTCAAACTGGCAACATCACTATTGCCCGTCCACCCTTGGGCAGTCTCATTCGCCTCAGGGCGAATCCGAGCGCCGTACACGCGGTCAGCCAATAATTCCATGTCATTGCGTAAATCGCCTAAAAATGTTTGAAAAGGGGTTTGCTGTGCCAGGACGCTGCTCACCAGCAACCAGATGGCAACTGCTGCCAGCAGCACAAAACCAGTCCATCGCTTCATGAAAAAATACCCTTCGCCAAAAATCATGACTGTTTTATGCGGCTCATTATAACATTGCATCTAAAATGCGGGACAATGATAAATGCCGACTGGTGATGGTACGCTGGTCTTTGCCCGCTGGTTAAGACCATTAGCCCGCTTCGCCACACCACTTCCAGACGCCATCTTCTTCGACCACTTGATAAACGCCCAATGGAATTTCGCGGCTTTCACCATTGTAAACCGCCGCAATCGCGCCATCGCAGGCAACCGTATTATTGGCAGCATCAAAAGTGCAGGTCATTTGTGGGATGCTCGCCTCTACCCCACTAAACGAGAGTGCCTCACGGTCTAAATCCGCTTCCATATCAGCACATAGCCACCCGCGCAGTGCCTCTTTATCTGCTGCAACTTTTGCCCGCAAATAACTTTCTGCCGCTGTTACCGCCGGATGTTGATTGGCAGTTTGGGCAGCATTCCCGCCACACGCCGTCAATACCACGATGAGCAGCCCGATAAGCATGATTTTTTGCATCTTGGTTCTATCCATTCCCTGTGTTTAATTATGTGGCAAAATCCGCCACACCGCATCCAAGACCATCAGCGCCGTAATGCTGTGAACCCCGTTGCCAGTGGTATACGCTTCTGGCAGAGTCCAGTCATGGGCAAAAAAAGTTGTCATGTGGACATTATCGCCGCCTAAGCCACGCCCCGGAATTGTGCCAGCAAGCAGGTCAAAATCCCAGAGTGGCACTTTCAGGTCAGTCGCAATGCGCCGGATAATCTGATTATTGATATTATCCGCGCCATCAAAACGATCTGCTTTCGTCCCCATAATGGGGATAACACCGTTCCCAAGACAATAATTAATAATCTCACGTAGGTGTTTTTCGGTAGAGGCAGGAACCCCTTTATCATTAGACCCCAAGCGCACAAAAATCAACGCCGGATTATGCAGCCGAAATTCACACGCCAGCATATTTTCGCCCGGCAAACACCCACCTGCCCACATCGGGTCTAGCACTGACCATGTGTGCAACCCACGAATCACGGCGCGGCTTTGCCTGCCAAACGAACCTTGATAATAATCAATCACAGGCTGCAAATAATCATAAGTCCCCAAGTTATAGGCTGTTTCGTCAAAGCGCGTCAGAAAGTGCGGATTCTCAATCGTGCTATCGCCTAATTTGGAAAAAGCACGGGGATTACGATTCAAAATTTTGCCATATTCATACACCGCCTGAATATTTTCGACCACCTGCGGCGGCAGCACCAAAAAATCGGCTAAGGTAAGATTGTTGACGCTAATATCCGATGGAATAACAGCAGGCAGCGGCAAAGCACCATCATTTGCCGCCGAAACCACCAACATATCGCGCCCGGTTGCCCGCGCTGGAATCAGTGTCGAAGTGGCGATAGGCAATCCCGCGCCCGAAATCAGCAACGTTTGTCCCACAAAAATTTGCGATGTATCGGCAATATTGTTCATCGCCGCTAACGTTTCAACGGTGACACCATATTTAAGCGCAATCTGATACAGCGTATCGCCGCGCTGCACGGTGTAGGTCGTAGTCGGCACATCTATTGTTGGCGAGGTTGTGGTGGGTGGTGCTGCTGGCGTGGGCGAAAATGCCGCTAAAGCCACTACCGTCACAGCGGGCATTTCAGCCGTTGGTTCAAGCGTGGCAGTTGGAAAAACGGGTATCAGTGTTGGTGCTTCCGTTGTGGTCAACGTGGGTGATTCAAGTGTTGCGGTGGGCAGCGGTGCTTCCGTAACGGTGGCTGTCATGGTTGGTACAAAAGGCGTAACGGTGGGCAACACGGGCGCAGATGTCAGCGAAGGTAACGGAGTGGGAGGTAAGGATGTTGCCGAAATCACCACAGGCAAAGGCGGCAGCGTATTCGTTGGGAAAGGGGTTGCCGAAAGAGCAAATGCCAGCACGGGAGTGGAAGTTGGCGGCATAACCACAGTGAGGATGACAGCCGAAGTCATGGCGTCTTCTTGCATTCGCTGACTTTGAATCAACATCAGCAGCGTCAGCACGACGATGACAATCAACAACCACATCCGTCGCAGCAAAATAGCCCCAACCTCCCGGTGTCATGATGATTATTTGAGTTTCTGGTCAATGAGCGTGTTCAAACGGTCAAGCGCCGTCACCAATTTTTCTTCGGTCGTGGGACCAGCAGGTGCTGCTGGAGCCGCTTCTTCTTTTTTCTTCATGCGCTCCATCATATTATTAACTGCCCGCACAATCAAGAACACGGCGAAGGCAACAATCAGGAAATTAATCACAGCATTGATGAACAAACCGATATTGATGGTAGCGGCACCGGCTTCTTGCGCGGCAGCTAGGGTGGCATAGGTGTTGCCATCTAAGGGGATGATGATATTGGAAAAATCTACCCCGCCTGTAAAAATCCCCACCAAAGGCATAATAAGGTCAGCCACCAGCGAATTAACAATGGCGGTAAACGCTGCCCCAATGATAATCCCAACGGCAAGGTCTAAGACGTTGCCCCGCATGATGAATTTTTGAAATTCTTTTAACATCGCCTTGCTCCTATCGATTCATCGTAATCTATTAAGATATTAAGGTGAGGATGTCTCAACTTAGGAGCAATTATAACGTCCGTAACGTTTGCTGCAACAATTCAAACCGTGTTTAAACTTTTACTAATCGTCATTATTTCCCATCCCCATTCCGCCACTATTGCTGGGGTTATCGCCCGATTGTCCGGGGGCATTGCCGCTGTTGCCCGGCGCATTGCCTGAATTACCGGGTGCAGCACCACTTTCGCACCGCGCCCGCCAACCATTTGCTGGTGCCCAAGCCGGGGGAGGATTGCTGCAATCGCTATCATCACGAAAAACTGCGCCTGTAGCTTCATCCACGAAAACTGCCACGCTGGTCACTTGCACGGTGACAGCCGACATAACTATCAGACCGCCGCTTCTGACGACCACCGCTTCGATGCGAACTTCATCGCCCACACGCAAACTTGCCAGCAGCGGATTACTGGGGTCAAGCAAGATGGTCATCCCAAAAATAACAATCTCATTCAGGTTGATAGACTCAATTTTACCTTCAATTACTAAGGTGGTTAGCGGCGCGGCGGTGCGGGTTGCTGTCGGTGTCGCCGATTGGTCAGTTTGAGACGATGGAGTATTGACCACAATCGAAGTTGCCGAAGCATGAATACTCGTTGCAGGGATTGGTGTAAAGGGTTCTGCCAATGCAGGCATGGGTGTTGCAGATGGCAAAAGTTGCGTCACCGTCGGCGGTAGCGGCGTGCTAGTTGCCGCAGCCAAAATCGGCTGAGTTGCTGTCGCTGATGGTAAAACTGCTGTCGCAGTGGCTCTGGGTGTCACCGACAAAATTGGACTTGAACTTACCGTAGGGAGTGCTGTTTCAGAAGGCACAGCAGTTCCCGAAAGCATCTGATTTGCGGCGGTGACGATAGGTGTTTCTGGCAAACTTGTCGCTGGAAGCACCACATCTCGATTTTGCAGCACAGAAAAAATCAACACCAACATCACAATCACAGCAGCAATGCTAATTAGAATGACGGTTATCAACAAAACTGGCGATTGCCGCAAGCGTGTGGTAAACGAGGGCGGTTGGGCGGCAGCGTCTAACAATTGCTGTTGGATGCGGGCAAAGGCTGCGGCGCTCAATTCTGGCGGACGGACATTAATCAGGCGCGATGCCGCTTGCAGCAACGGGTCAGCCACCGGTTGCTGTGGATTTTCCAGCAAATTATTAAGACGGTCTGCTAGTTCATCTGGTGTGAATGCCGTTGGGTTAGTCATTGCCACCCCCGCGCAGATAATGCCGCGCCTTTTCTTTTGAACCTAAACGAGATGCCAATTCAGTCAGCGCCCGATGTTGAATGGATTTGACGGCAGAAACGCTCTTGCCCACCAACAGCGCCACATCCTGATGGCTTTTATGTTCAATAAAACGCAAAATCAAAATAGACTGTTGTTCTTCGGTTAAGCCGCGCAGTGCTGCCCGCAGCATCTCTAATTCCTGATGGTCTTCTACGGCTTCCTCCGGCAGAGGGTCATCATGCCGCAGAGTATCGGTCAATTCCACTTGCGGGCGGCGGCGCTGGCGACGATAAAAATCCGCAATTTTTGCCGCCGCAATGCGGTACAACCACGCTTCAAACGGCACGCCTTGCTCACGGTACGTTGGTAAACTTTCGAGCATTTTTAAAAATACATTGCCCGTAATGTCTTCGGCATCTGCCAGCGTGGGAATCCGAAATGCCACATACCGATAAATGCGTTGAGCATACAGTTCGTATAACTCCCCTACCGCCGCCTGATCGCGTTTTTGGGCGCGTTGAATTACCCCCTGCAACTCGGTGACAGGGGGTGTCTCTTGTGTTATGGGAACAGAAAACCACAGGAGCATACAGTATCCCCGTTTGTATTCTTAACTAGAAACCGCCACAATTAGCCGAATGTCGCAATTTTGCTGCGACATTCAAAGCAACTCAGCGGTGTGGTAAAGAGACTATACACTGAGAGGATATTCGGGTGAAAGGATGCGCTCCATGCAAATAAAATTAAGTCGCCTTATAATGGTGGCATGTTGCTTGTTTTTTAGTTTTTCGGCACTCGTAGCACAATCAAACCCCGTCACTGTCCCGGATTTAAGCGGGCTAAATGTGCCGCAAGCGGCGGCTATCCTCAATAAAACGGGCTTAAAACTTGGCACAGAAACCAATGTGGGCTGGACGGAAGGCACAGTGACGCCGCCGAATACCATTGGCAGTCAATCGGTAGCGGCAGGACAAACCGTAGAACGCGGCACAGTGATTGATGTGACTATTCCCCGCAATTTGAACGCTGTGCTGATTTATGATGATAACGACATCACATTTGTCAATCAAACAGGTGGCGCACTCGACATGAACAGCATCACCTTTAGCGCGGTGGAAGGCAGTCCAGCGGTCTTTGCCGGGTCGCGCTGGTTCTTCAGTTTTGAAAATAATGATTGTGGGCAGTTATGGTCAGTGCAGCGCAACGCCCCCAAAGAACAACCAGAATGCAGCGAATCGATTTATTGGTTGGCGTTGGTCAATGACCGCAGCGTGCATTTTTGGACGACGACCAACGCGGTTGCCAAATTTGCCGTGCTGCAAAATGGCATTCAACGCGCCGTGTGTGATGCTGCCCCGCCCGGCACCCAAGATAATCCGTATCGCTGCGCCATGTATCTGCCCGTCGCCACCAGCGATAGCGATGTAACAGAGTATCTTTATTTTGTCTATAACACCGATGGCTTGCTTATCCGCAATCGCGCTGACAATGCGTGGATGCCATTAGCAGACTTAACCATTACCAACACGCAAAATATCAGTGACACGATTCCGAGTTTATTGGCAGCTACCACCGTAGATGCCATTTATGATTTGAATCGTCTCGCCCCGAATCAGTGCTTGCATTTTACGGCAGGGGGAAGTGCCACCGCACCCGAAGCCTGCGATGTGATTGCCACTGCTACGCCAGCAAATTTATTCTGGCAAACCGGATTCAGTTTTATCAGCGCCACCGATGGCAAATCACGGTCATGCCCGGCAGCACAAGCAGGCAAATTAACCCTGTGCATTTTGCCACGCTAAAACGGTTGGCAAGGAGGCGGATAATCATCTGCCTCCCCCTCTATATTTTTTGCCAGCCTGAGTAATTTGCGACGCTATTCCCCATGAAATCGTATAGGCTATAATGAAAAAATGTCATGGTTTGATGAGGAAGGAACAACATCATGTCGCGCTGGAACTGGACAGAACAAGGCAAAATGATAGCGATTGTGGTGTGCGTGATTGTGGTCGCGGTCTTATTCGTGCTGCTGCAAAATATCTTGCGCCCGGTGATTGTGCTGTTGGTGTCGCTGGCAGTGGGCTTGGCAATCGCGGGTTATTTTAATGCGCTGCTGGTCGAAAAAGCCGATTGGCGCATGTACGCCACCGGTTTTATGGTGCTAGTCCCCGCTACGGGTATTGCGTGGCTCTTTTTGGGTAGCTTATGGTTGGTGCTGTTTGCGACCTACACGGGTGGATTGACGGCATTTCTCTTTTTGCTGGAAGCCCGCCAGCGCGGCATCTTGCCCAAAAAAGATGAATAAACAATGCGGGGGTGTTTTGTTTTATCCGTTAGGGAATATTTCTGGCAGCGATAACTTGCTCATAATAACGCATCAAGTGCTGCGTGGTCATGCGTAAATTATGATGCTGTTCTACATAGCGTCGCCCCGCCTGCCCAATGCGTTCCCGTAATGCTGCATCCGTCAGCAAATGGCTGACAGCATCAGCAAAGGTGTGCGGCGTATCCCCAACTAAGACCTCTTCGCCATCGCGCACATCCAAACTGCGGAGTGCTGCTGAAGTCGCCACTAGCGGCGTAGACATTTGAAATGCCTCCAAAACTTTAATTTGAATACCAGAACCATAAGTTACAGGTGCCAAGGCGATTGTCGCTTGTGCCAAATAGTCAGCAATAGAATCAACACGACCCGTTACGGTGACGTGCTGTGAGGCGAGTTGCTGAACTTGGGGCGCAGGATTTGCCCCTACAATCTGCACCATCACAGTGGGATGCTGCTGGTGAATGAGGGGCAAAATTTCTTTGACAAAATAAACTGCGGCAGCGATATTCGGATGATAATCCATCGTTCCAGTCAGGATAAGTGTATTTTCAGCGCGTGCGTGGGGTTGCAATGGCTGAATATCCACCCCAAAAGCCGCCACTTGGATGCGATTTGCCACAGGATTTTGTGACTGGAACAAGGCTTGGTCACGCGCAGAAATAAGTAGCGTCATCGGAAATTCAGGTGTCAATTTTTTCTCATAATAGTGTAGACGTGGTTTTTCCAAGAATGCCAAAATACGCCAAATAGCATTGGGGCTATGCTGCACCGCACCTGCAAATAATGCTTCAAGATTGTCTACGGCATCCCATATCACTGGGGCATATGCCCGCAAAGCCAGACCATAAGCCGCCATGCGTAAATGTTCCACATGCACAATATCCGGCGGTGTCTGCTGAATAAAGGCTTGCAGTTGTGCCAATAAAATCGGCGACCATAACAAGCGCATTTGCAGCGGTTGGGATGTCGGCAAAGCGCGTAAGGCATTCAGCAGCAATTGTGGGCGCGAGAGTGTACCGGCAATAACCGGAATACCCTTATCCCGTAATTTTTGAATAGCGTGTTTATCCTCATCACCGCGTTGTAGGGTACCAATTGTGACCTCTTGCCCGGCTGCTAACAAACCCTGTAGGTGGGCATGAGAACGAACCTTAGTGGCACGCGGTACATGAGGGGTCAAATATAGAATTTTCATCGGTTCAAACGCGGGTGTTTTACCATGCTATAGCTATCTACAAAGGGTACTTTTTGCTGAATCGCGGCATATAAACCGAGCAGTTTTTGGCGATTGGCAGGCGTTAGTTCCACACGCATATCATAGGCATCTTCATTATCATTCTGATAGTAGCCACGTTTAATATCCACAATATCAAAATGATATTTGTGGTACAGATTTTGGGCGACGGTATTGCTCACGCGCACTTCCAGCACGATATAACCCGCCTCCAAATCAATGGCACGACGAATCATGCCTGCTAGCAAAATTTCGCCATAACTTTTGCCACGATACGCCGGATGGCTGGCAATGGTGCTGACATGTGCCTCATCTTCGATTTTCCATAAGCCGCCAAAGCCCAGCAGCGCGTTTTTGACTGTGCCATTTTCTTTGCCCCGCACCCGGTTTATCAGGCGGCGCAATCCGGTAGTCGGCTGTTCAATCGCGGTTTCTAGCACGACCATATAACTGCATTGTGAACGATTAATTTCAAACCGATACGAATCAGAAGACCAAGCAGGTCGAAACGACGCCTGCTCAATACTCACCACTTCTGGGATGTCGGCATTGTGCATATAGCGCAGGGTTAAAGTCATGGGATATCGTCTGTTTTCACATAGACTGGGAGTAATTTTGCAGGATGAAAATCAGCAGGTGTGCCTTCATGGTAGCGTCGCCACGCCTCCTCTGCCAAGAAGCCTGCCCGCCGCAGCCGATAAGCGCCACTCATGAGTGTCACGGAAATGTCTTTGGCTTTTGCCGCCTGAATCGCTTCGCGTCCGGCAGCATCTACTTCGCCCGTGATATAAAATGACCCATCCAACTCTTTGAGCAAGGCTTCCCAAGTTGTCAGTTTGGGCAAATCATCGGCAAGCCAACGTCCTTTTTTAACGCGATAGAGGTTGGCAATGATGCGGCTGCGTCCGGCACTCACCACGGCAATTAAATTATGGCGCGTATTTTGATAGGGTTGCGCCACCGCCAGCGTATCCAACGATGACACGCCAATCAGCGGCAAATTTCCCGCCGCAGCCATCCCTTTCGCCAATGACACACCAATCCGCAAGCCAGTATATGACCCAGGACCCGTAGACGTGGCAACAGCAGTCAGCGCCTGGGGGGTGACATTGCAAGCGGCGAACATTTGTTGGATAGTCACTGCCAACAAGGTGTTATGGCGATTGCCTGAATGCCAACTATGTTCAGCAATTAAGGCATCCCCATCATGCAGGGCGATACTCATCCATTGGGTTGCAGTGTCTATTGCAAGCAGCATCATCTTCGCAATTCAGCAGTTCAACCAAGCCGTAGAGATTTTTGTGATAGTCTCTGTAATCTCGGTGCGCTCTGTGGTTAAAATGGTACTAAATTCTTCGTCTGATAAATATTTTAATTTTTGCGTTTTCAACCTCATCCCCGCCGCGCAGACCGCGACTCCCCCTCTCCTGTAGGCGAGGGGGTTGGGGGTGAGGTCAGTATTTTAAGAAACTTATCGGATACAGCACTAAAATCCAAACGTCAGTGACCGAAATTTATCAATCAGGTCTTGATAGCGTTTGCCGGTGGCTTCTAAAATCATGTTACGGCGGGTATCTTCTATCACCCGTAAATAAATCCACAAACGTTCTGGCGGCAATGCCTCTTTGATGCGCTCTGCCCATTCGATGATTAAGATGCCTTGGCTTTCCAGCAAATCATCAAATCCAATCGTCTCGACATCGGCACTAGAACTGAGCCGATAACAATCCAGATGATAAAGTTTGGCATGATCTTTTTCACGCTCATGATGATGTACTAGATTAAAAGTAGGACTCGTGACGGGATGCAGTGACCCCCAACCGCGTCCAATACCAGACGAAAAGACGGTTTTGCCCGCGCCCATATCGCCCGTCAGGCAAATGACATCCCCTGCCTCCAGCAGTGTCCCTAGACGATACCCCATCCGTCCGGTTTGCTCGGCATTATAGCTGATAATATCCAATTCACCTTCGCGCAGGATTGGCACAGCATCCCCGATTACGACTGGCTTTTTCATCATGGTCTTTATTATAGTCACAAGTTGAGGTTGTCACTATGGGCAGCGCAGCATTTTTCATCTATAGCGATGAAATGACACCAGCCTTGAACAGCCCTTGATGATATAGAATTGAACAAAATTTGATAAGCCGCAAGTTATCATTTTGCTGGCAAAAAGGACTAAAAAAACTGGCATATTTGCGCCGCACTGTATACAATATGCACATAAAAGCGTCATAATTTACGACATTGTAGCCCGCATTTTAAAATGCTTTCGCTTGAATTGATGGTCACAAAGGGGGTGAGAACGCACAAAAATAAGCGCAGTTTATGCCACACTTTTCTATCGAAATACATCTTATTAATTCATCCTGCGAGGGAAAAAGCATGTTTAACAAAACCCGTCTTTTCTTTTCTGTTTTGGTGGTCTTGATGCTGGTCATCATGCCTACGACTGCTCAAGATAAACCCGCCCTTTCAATTATTTGGTTCGCTTGGCCCCCTTGCGATTTGCTGTCTGAACTGGTCAAAGACTATCCCGATGCCAATGTGACCGTCACTTGCGTGCCGATTGGCGAATGGCGCAACCAGATTTTTGCCGATTTCGCGGCACAGGGCGGTGCTGACCTGCCGATTCTGGACAGCCAATTCATGGGTGAAGCAGTCAAAGGCGGCTTCATCATGGATTTGACCGACTTCCTGCAAAACGACCTGCCCTTTGATGACTACAATCAAACTGCCCTTTCCTACTATTCCGAAGTACCGTTAGGCAGTGGCAGCTATTTCTCAGTGCCAGTCATCACCGATACACGCATGTTGGTCTATCGCACCGATGTGTTTGAAGCCAATGGCTTAGAAGTACCTGCCACTTGGACGGATTTACTGGCTGCCGCGCAAGCTATCAAAGCCAATGCCGATGATGGTGCCGATAATGGTTTTGCCAGCCACTGGATTAACGATGGCGACTTGGTGCAGACTGCTTGGAATCATGTGTTGTGGTCTTTCGGCGGCGAATTGTGGGATTCTGAAACCTACACCGTTGAAGGCGTGTTGAACAGCGAAATCGGTGTCGAAGCCGTCAATTTTGCCAATATGTTGTTCCAGACTGCGCCTGAAGGGGCAGCGGCATTCGGTTTTACCGAAGTTGTGGATGCCATTTGCAGCGGTTCAACTGCCATGATTGAAATTTGGTACGGTTTCGGCGGCGCGTTCACTGATTCATCCACCTGCGCCCAAGCCGATAATCTGGGCTTTGCTGTGGTGCCGGGCGAAGATGAACATTTTATCAGCCTCGGTGGTCAGGGTATGAGCATCAGCGCCTTCTCGCAGAATCAAGATGCTGCCAAAGCCTTCCTGCAATGGCTGCAATCCGATGAAACCCAAATCAAATGGGTACAAGGCGGCGGTTTCCCCGGTCGTTTGTCCATTTTGGCGAGCGAAGAATTTTTGAACGCCGCGCCGTATAACCCCACCTTTGCCGAAGCCTTCCAATATGTCAAAGACTTCTGGAATCTGCCGGAATATGCCGCCATGTTGAGCGTGCAGGGCGAATTCTTGAATCTGGCAATCAGTGGGCAGATGGACGCACAGGAAGCTCTGGACGAAATCGCTGCCGAACAACAAGCGATTCTGGACGAAGCCTATCCTGACGGACCGCCATCGAATTAATCAGACCTCACAGCGCCCTCACTTTGCGTTCCTTTCTCAGTTTTCTGGCATAAATGGATCACTGAGAAGGGACATCATCCCAATGCAACATAAAAGTCCCCTCGCCATTAGGGAGAGGGGATTTAGGGGTGAGGGCTTCATTTGCTCATTCTTCCTGTGGAGTCCCATATGGCAAATTTAGATGCCAGCCAACTGTCTCAACCCGTGACTAGCGTGCCAGCGCAAGCCCGCCCGCGTTTTGCGTGGTTGAGTGACCGTTGGATTGCGACGTTGTTTTTAGCACCCACTTTGTTACTCTTGCTGTTTATGACGGTGTTTCCGTTGGTGTGGTCATTGGCGCTCAGTTTTACCGAGTGGTCTGTCACCCGCGATGCTCAAAATCCACCTGTGGGCATTGGTACTGAAAATTATATTGAACTCCTGAGCGATACCCGCATTGGCAACCGCACTTGGGATCGCTTTGTCGTCACCGGGCAATTTGTAGTTCCGGCGGTCACGATTGAATTATTATTGGGATTTGGCGTGGCTTTTTTGCTGAATCGCTCTTTTACCGGGCGCGGCGTGCTGATGATTTTGCTGCTTGTGCCAATGATGCTTTCGCCTGTGGTGGTGGCACTATTCTGGCGCTTCATGATGCAAGGCGAAGGTATTCTCAATTTTTATGTGACGTTGTTAGGCGCCGCACCCGTCGGCTGGCTGACCGACCGTTTTACGGTGATTTGGTCGCTGGTGATTGTGGATGTGTGGATGTGGACGCCGTTCATGATGTTGATTTCGCTGGCGGGACTCTCTGCTGTGCCTAAATATTTATATGAAGCCGCCGCTGTAGACCGGGCGGGGGCATGGTTTCGCTTCCGGCACATTACCCTACCAATGGTCATGCCGCTGTTGTTGATTGCCATCATTTTCCGCACGATGGACGCCTATAAATTGTTTGACCAAGCCTTCGTTTTGTTGGGCGCAGGCGGTGGTCCTGGGCGTGCCGGGCAAACGGCGGCGTTATGGGTTTACGAAGTGGCGTTCTCCAACTTCGATACCGGGCAAGGGTCGGCATTGGGGTATATCATGTTGGTGGTCATCATCGCGCTGGCAAATGTGTTTATCCGCGTCTTGAATGGCTTGAAAGCGGGGCAACAATGAAAACTGAACAATCATCATTGGCAGCCCGCATTGGCTTTTGGGTCGCGTTGGGAATAGTTGTTTTTTTCTTTTCATTCCCGCTGTATTGGATATTAATTTCATCGTTTAAAACGCGGGCAGATGTCACCGCCCGAACCCCGACCTATTTTCCGTTTGTGGATTTTCAACCCACGCTGCTGAATTACGAAGAAATCCTCACTGGCGCTACCGTGCAGAGTGAAACAGGTGTACAGGCGCAAGGTGGGCGCGGTGAATTTCGTGACCGGCTCATCAACAGCGTGTTTGCCGCAGTGATTTCGACAACGCTGGCGGTCGGCTTAGGCACATTATCAGCGTATGCTTTCTCACGTTTTCGCATTCCCGGCGAAGCAGATTTGATGTTTTTCATCCTCAGCACGCGCATGTTACCGCCGATTGTGGTGCTGATTCCCATTTTTTTGTTATTCAGCGACCTCAAATTGAATGATAGTTTTGTCGGGCTGATTATCTTGTATACCACCAGCAATCTGCCCTTTGTCGTGTGGATGATGAAAGGCTTCTTTGATGAAATTCCGGTGGAATACGAAGAAGCGGCGATGATAGATGGCTATTCGCGTTT
>JALHOR010000011.1 GCA_022842885.1 Anaerolineae bacterium | reverse complement strand
GTTTCTTGGATGGCTTCGTCTGCCATCTCACTCAATTCTGGGTGAAACAAAATCGGATGAATCTGCCAAATTTTATTCCACTGCACGCCGACTTTTTCTTCTTCGGCAAACCGCTGGCTGGCGGCTTGCGCTTCCTGATACATGCGTGCCAAGCCATCAGCATCCAAGTGACGCTGATCAAGTGTAATATCGCATTCTGCCACGACGGAAGTCACAATACCGGGGCGGGTATCCACGCGCCCACAGGTACATACGCCGCCGTTGCGCTTGGCAATCTCGCGGATTTCCAGCGCCAATTTTGCCGCCGCCCCCAAGGCATCGCGCCGTTTATCCATTGGCGTTGACCCGGAATGTGCTGCTTGCCCGGTAAAACGAATCGAATTGCGCTCTACGCCAAACGTGCCTAAGACCACACCCATCGGCAAATCGAGACTCTCTAATACAGGTCCCTGTTCGATGTGCAATTCTAAATAGGCGGCAGCATTTTTAAGCTGTTTTTGCGCTTCTTTGGCAGTATCCAAATCAATGCCATATTCAGCGACAGCATCCGCAAATGATATGCCATCTTTATCTTTCAATTGGCGCATGGCATCTGGGTTCATATTGCCGGAACATGCACTCGACCCATATAAACTGCGCCCAAATCGCGCCCCTTCTTCATCTGCCCAATCTACCAAACGCACTGTGACGGGCGGCTTGCCTTCTGCCGCGATGCGTCGCAATACTTCCACGCCTGCCATCACATTCAGGCAACCATCCAGCCAACCGCCATTCGGCACAGAATCCATGTGTCCACCGATGAGCATTTCTTTTTCAGACTCGCCGCGCAAGGTCGCCCATAAATTGCCCGCTTCATCCGTCTCAATTTCGACGGGGAGTTGCTGTAATTTTTCGCGCAACCATTCCCGTGCTTTTGCCCATATTGGCGTGAATGCCACGCGCTGCGCCCCGTCGTCATCCCCTGTTAAAGCCCGCAGGTCTTTGAGTTCATCAATCGTGCGTTGTGGATTTAAGTGTGTCATCGGCATTATTCCTGAGTTGTTCATAAAATAGTGTGTTCACAGAGATTACAAGTTTCAGCGCAGAACGTCAAATATCATTCAGGCACATTTTTCACGGGCGCTACCCCCAACGCCAACACCCCTAGCCACATGACCTGCCCATGTATCAGCGTCACGGGGTAATGGTCGAATACGCCAATCACAATGAAAGCGATAACCACACCTAACAAAGCGATACGGGTGGGGGTATAGTCGGAACGCTTTATATTCTGGATAGTCGCTAGAATGCCAAATAGCACCATCAGCAAAAACAGACTCAGCCCAATCATACCCAATTCTGACCAGACCATGAGCGCAACGTTGTGAACATTATCGCCTTTTAAATCATAATCGGTATTGTAGAACAAATAGTAACTGGCATACCAAGGGAAATTGCCCGCCCCCACGCCCGTGATAGGCTGCTTTTGGATGGCATCCCACGCAATATTGGTATACACAATCCGGTCAGCAATCGAGCGCATTTCCGTATTTTCCAATCCTGTCCCCGCCCGTGCCAGCACAAACGGATGATACAGCCATAAAAACAAGAGACCTGCGAGAACTGACAATAAAAAAATCGGCAGAAGCGACAGCAACTTGTTTTTTACACCAATACCTAACCCCACCCCTGCCCCTCCCCATGTTTGGAGAGGGGGTTGGGGGGTGAGGTCAGCTTTGTTAGCAGATGGTAAGGCTAGGCTTTTGACCACCAACGGCACAATCGCCACCATGCCTGCCGCAAAGCCCAACCAAGCCCCGCGAGAAAATGTCAAAAAGAGCATCCACAATCCGGCTAAAAATGCAGCGGTGCCAACGATATTTTGCCACCGCCGCTGACTCAGACTCCATGTTGCCGCTGCAAATAACCCCACGATGAGTACCCCGGCATACACATTGGGATGGGGCAGCAACCCATATGGGCGCAACCAACGCACGTCGCCCACCTGAATCACGCTGGTGCCAGATTTCGCCAAATTGAGCGAAAATTCGCCAAAATGCTCTAATCCAATTGCGCCCTGCGTAGCCACTTGCGCCCCGCCGATGGCACTATTCAACAGCAGCACAGCAATCAACAGTGGTGCAAAAATTCTTAAAGGCGGTGCTGCGCTGGCAGTTGCAATCAAAAATAATACGATGAGCCACAATTGCAACGCGGCATTTTGCCCCACGCCCGGTTCTTTCAGACGGATAAACGCCCATCCTTGCGAGAAAAACCCCCACGCCGCCCACAACAATAAAAAAATCACCCATGCCATGCGCCATCTATCGGTCAGCAACTGCCCTAGCCCCGGTAATCCGGCAAGTATCCAAGCCGCAATTGTTCCAATCAAAGACACAATAATGACAAACCCTAGAATATATGTGGCGGTGAAAGGGTCGGGCGCCGCCTGAAATTTGAGCCACATGGGCATCAAAGCGAAGGTCGCCAAGATACCGATTTGCACAGGCAACAAGCGAAAATCGAAACGGGAACGTAAGGACATAACATCTCGAATATTCAAATCAATATGCCCGGAATTATATCATGAAAAAATCATGACACTTGACTTGACAAGCATACCGGGTGGGGTATACTATAATAGTACAAGCAGATACCCATAGGGGTATATCAAAAAAACAGGAGTGATGAACATGGATAGCAAGACTTTCAAAATTGATGCCATCGGTTGCAATGGCTGTGTTGCCACCATCAAAAACGAGTTGTTGGCACTGAATGGTGTCAAAATGGTAGATGGCAGCGTTGCCGACAAAATGATTACGGTCAACTATGAAGCCCCCGTTACAGTGGATGTCATCGTCAAAACACTCGTCGAAATCGAATATCCTCCTGTTGAGGCATAAATGGATGACGCGATAAGCATTGCGATTGACCCTATTCACGAGCATCATGCGGAACGGTGTGACCACAATAAACGCAATTTAGACCGGATTCGGCGCATTAAAGGGCAACTAGAATCACTAGAACGCTTGATTGCGGCTGACGAAGGCACTTGCGAAGAACGGGTCATTCGGGCGCGAACTGTCGAAAAAGGGGTCACAAGCCTGATTACGCATCTTGTGGAGTGTTATATCGAAAACACGGCAAAGCATGAAATGACAACTGATCCTGTTAAAGCTGCCCAAGACATTTCACGCATTGTCCAATTGCTGAACAAATAAGCACACCATAAACAAAAATAAGATGTTGGTTCAGGCTGGCAACCAGCCTGACAGGTTTTATATTGCATCGGGTCATGTACCGAAAAAGCCGGGAACATGGGATACTTGAATATCTATCCTTGCATATCACGGAGGTATTCTCATGTTCAACACCAAAAATTTTGCGCTGCTATTTGGGATGATGATGTTGGTCGCGGTTGCCATTTATATGACGGCTCCAAACACCAAAGCGCAGGATAATGATCTGCGGTTGCAAACGTTGTTTGAACAGTTGAATATGCGTTTGGCAAATGAAGCCAATTTCGCCTTTTCGATTCAGGTCAATGTGCCGGTGAAAGCCGAGAGCTTAATCGTCGTTGGCACCATGCCCGATAGCCCATCGCGCACGATTTATGAAATTGGCGCGGATTATGTGTGCCTGCGCGAACCCGCCGGATTAGCCGACTCGATCTGGTGTTTGCCCTATAGCAATATTAGCAATATTGCTTGGATTAATTCGCAACCATGACAACAACAATGCCTGATGATAAGGCATTTTTACAGAGGATGTGCGATGCTGGATGCTGTAACAGTCACACAATGGCTAGACGCCTATATACGCGCTTGGAAAAGTTATCATCCTGATGATATTGGCGTGTTATTCAGCGCGGATGCTATTTACTATTACACCCCTTTCGATACGCCGCTGATAGGGCGCCAAGCGATTATTGACTCGTGGCTGACCAATCAAGACCCGCCGGGCAGTTATGATGCCCACTATCAACCCGTTATGATTCAGGGGGATACTGCCGTTACCAATGGGCGCAGTCGTTATTTTTACGCCGATGGCTCGTTAGAAACTGAGTTCGATAATATCTTTATCCTGCGTTTTAATGCTCAAAACCAAGTCCGAGAATTTCGTGAATGGTATTTTGAGCGCCCTGCTGAGGAGGTTTTACTATGACCACCGCCCGAATTGAACTGCCCATCATTGGGATGACCTGCGCTGCTTGCGAAAAAAATGTCACCCGTGCCTTGAAAAAAACGGAAGGTGTTGCCGAGGCGGTTGTAAATTTGGCGACAGAACGCGCCACCATCACCTATGACCCAGCAAATATCACGCCCACTGGTTTGATTGACCGCGTGCAGCAAGCCGGTTATGGCGTGGCGACTGCCAGCGTGGAACTGCCCATTACCGGGATGACCTGCGCCGCCTGCGAAAAAAATGTCACTCGCGCCCTCAAAAAACCAGCCGGCGTTTTGGAAGTCAATGTCAATCTGGCGACGGAAAAAGCTCGCATTAGCTATGTTCCCGGCATGGTGCGCCGCAGCGATTTGATAAAAGCTGTTGAAAATGCGGGCTATGGTGTGGTAGATACTTCGTCAGCAGCAGTGCCAGAAGATGCAGAACGCGCTGCCCGCCAAGCCGAAATTCAGCGGCAACAGCGCATGGTCTTGATTGGCACGTTGTTTACGCTGCCGCTGTTTCTGTTCAGCATGGCACGCGATATTGCGATGATGGGTTATAGTGAATCTGCGATGCACAGCATGGCGGGCATGGCATCACCCGATACGCCTTGGTTCATGTGGGGCGGTTGGATTTATCTGTTTGCCATTTTAGCGACACCCGTTCAATTCATCGTTGGGCGGCAGTACATGGTCGGCGCATGGAAATCTGTGCGGAATGGCACCGCCAATATGGATGTGTTGGTGGCGTTGGGGTCATTGGCGGCGTATCTTTACAGCATGGCAATTGTCTTTGGTACGCTGTTCAACATTGTGGGTCTTGCCAATGAGCATGTTTATTTTGAGACTGGCGCGGTGATTCTGACGCTTATCACATTGGGCAAATTGCTGGAGGCACGCGCCAAAGGACACACCAGCGATGCCATTAAAAAATTGATGGGGCTTACACCGAAAACCGCCTTTATCCTGCGCGATGGTGAAGAAATCGAGATTCCGGTAGACGACATCATGGCAGGCGATTGGTTGGTGGTGCGTCCGGGTGGGCGTATTCCGGCAGACGGCATCGTGACCGAAGGCTATTCTGCGGTAGATGAATCCATGCTCACGGGCGAAAGTTTGCCTGTCAACAAAACCACTGGCTCACAAGTCATCGGCGGCACAGTCAATAAACAAGGGCGGCTCATCGTAGAAGCCACGCGCGTGGGCGCGGAAACGGCGCTCTCGCAAATTATTCGGCTTGTCGAAGAAGCGCAGGGTTCAAAAGCGCCGATTCAACGCATTGCTGACCAAGTATCGGGCGTCTTTGTGCCGATTGTGCTGGTGCTGGCAACATTGACCTTTTTCGGTTGGCTGGTGGCGGGACAAATCAGCTTTACCGAAGCAATGCTGCACGCTATCGCTGTATTGGTGATTGCTTGCCCATGCGCGTTGGGCTTGGCAACACCGACGGCAATCATGGTTGGCACAGGACGCGGCGCAGAGATGGGCATATTGTTCAAAAATAGCGAATCGCTGGAAAACGCCCATCGGCTGAAAGTGATTGCGCTGGATAAAACTGGCACGATTACCAAAGGCGAACCAACGGTGACAGATGTTTCGGTTGCCAATGGCTTTGACTCCGATAGGGTGCTAACTTTGGCAGCATCAGCAGAAAACAGCAGCGAACATCCCTTGGGTGAAGCCATTGTCCGCGCAGCAAAAGCCAAAAATCTCGCATTATCACAACCAGAACAATTTGAGGCGATTGCTGGACGCGGTATTCGTGCCGTGATTGATGGCAAAACGATTCTGATTGGTAGCCCGCGCTTCATGCAGGAACAAACTATTGATATTGCGGCACTGACAGAAACACTCAATCGGTTGCAGGCAAACGCTCGAACTGCGATTCTCATCAGCATAGATAACGTTGCGGCAGGCATCATCGGCATCGCGGATACGATTAAGCCCGAATCGCCAGAAGCCATTGCTCAATTACAAAAATTGGGTATTGAAGTGGTGATGATTACGGGCGATAACGAAAAAACAGCACAAGCCATCGCTCGTGAAGCAGGCATTCAGCGCATCTTTGCCGAAGTGCTGCCCGGCGAAAAAGCCAATACCATCAAACAATTACAGACGAAAAATCAGCGCGTCGCTATGGTCGGCGATGGCGTGAATGATGCCCCCGCCCTAGCACAAGCGGATGTAGGGATTGCGATTGGCACAGGGACAGATATTGCCATGGAAGCCAGCGATGTGACGCTTATTCGTGGAGATTTGCGCGGTGTGGCACAGGCAATCGCCCTCAGCAAAGCCACCATGCGAACCATTTACCAGAATTTGTTCTGGGCGTTCATCTATAACATCATTCTCATTCCTGTGGCAATGTCCGGCGCACTCATCCCCATGTTCGCAGCAGCAGCGATGGCGTTCAGTTCCGTCTTCGTTGTGAGCAACTCATTAAAATTGAGAACTTCATCGCTCCGGCGGTCTCAGGATACGATGCCTGATAGTCCGAAATCTATTCAGCCGGTGGCAAGCGTCCAAGCTCAATAATCCCAAGCTATCCCCGTCTTGGGGATAGCTTATCCACATTTTATCAGGCAACGCGGTGGCAATTTTTATTGGTATCGCGCTGTTCGCCCGTGAAGGCAAAGCCAGAAAGCGCCGCATCCGGCACGCCATAGGGAGAATAATTGTGCGAAGCAGCGGCAGTCCCCGTTGCCTCCACCACGCCGCGCACTGAGCCAAGCCCATCTTGCATTTGATACGACCAATCCCCTGTTGGCGACTCAATGGCATGGATGCCTCTGGGCGCATGAATATAGCGTTCCGTGTTCGCACCAGTGGTCTGCGCGATGACCAGCGCGAGACCGGGTTGGGTGTCGAGCAGGTATTTGGTGACGATGCTGCTTGCTCAGGTCTTGTTCGTCGGTGGAAACGCGAATATAACCCACAGTGAGCATCGCATTCCCTGTATTGCAACGAAAATGGCGTGTACGGCATATATTCACTCATGGCGAGCGAAGAAAGTCAACCGGTTTTGTGCAGCAAACAGGTGAGAAAAAGGAACAAGTGTTTTATTCTTCACCTGTTAAGTCAACTAACTCGAAAGAATTAATATCAACTGTCCAAATACTAGATAAATTTTGCCGTGACTCGAAGGCAATTTTATTTCCATCTGGTGACCATACTGGTGATGTGCCTTTCACAGTACTACGGTTCAGATTAGTTTTTACCAGAGTATTCAGTTCAATATACCAGATACTCCCATTACCCCCGTTATAGGCAATTTTACTTCCATCTGGTGACCATGCTGGGAAAATAGCTGTTTCTTCTGCTGAAAATAAATCAGTCAGTTGCTCGCTCATTAAGTCAAATATCATAATTGTCCATTTGGTATTGGCTCGTCTTACTTGCAATGCTACACTTTTGCCATCTGGTGAAATTGCTAAATGGGTAAAATTAATTTCTAGGGCAAATTTATTCGTATTGATTAACCTACCATCCTCGTCAATCTCAATAATCCATAATATGTTGCTTGTTGAAAATGTTAATTTTTTGCTATCTCTTGACCATGTAACTGCGGGATATGCAAAATAATCTGTTGTATGAGTTAAGTTTTGCGGATTTGAACCATTTTCTCTCATCAACCACAAATCTATCGTATTATTTCGATCAGAGAGAAAAGCAATGAATTCACCACTGGGAGATACGATTGGGGAAAGATCATCACCATCATAATCTTCTGTTAAGTTATTTAAAGTAGTTGTGTCTATATTCATATACCATATATCATTGTTTCCATGACGATTTGAAACAAAGGCAATAGCATTATGGTATGGAAACCATGAGGCTGCATAATCAAGAAATTGACTATCTCGAGTTAAGTTGATGATTGATTGAGTGGTATTAACTACCCAAATATCATCGTTGCCTGATCGGATAGAAGAGAAAGCTATAAGATCACCTTGTGGAGACCACTTAGGGCGAATATCTCGTATCTCGTAATTTTCCTCGTTTTCTTGATTATTAATGGTACATGCTGATATCGAAAATATAGCCACTATGATTAACAATAGGTGTTGGATTTGCGACTTGCTCCATAAGGAACGGGAACGTATTGACATCCTGTTATCACCAGTTTTAATAAGCCGAAAATTGAAGCTACTGTTCCAGCGGGAGCACTGACTAATCCCGCACAACTACCTGCTATCTCTTCTTCAGCTTGAACTAACGTATATGTATTTGTTGCAAGACCATACACAGCAGATGTTACACCTATAACACAATTTCCAGTTTCCCGCGCCGCTTCGATACCCTTAGCTAATGGAATTAAAGTTATTATATTACGAATTACTCCAATTAAATCTATATTACACTGAAGCTGTTCTGGTGGATACATAGGATAAAAGCACGAATTATAGAAACATTCCTCGAACCATATATCTAATTCTGCTTCGGTCATGTTGGATCGTAATGGACGAACTGTCATGCACCAATTAAGACAACAATTCCAGTCATTTCCACTTGGCTGTTCCCCTCTTACACAGGATGGAGTAGCAGTTGGTGGAGGCCAGACTATTGGAGGGATCGTTGGTGCTAGTGTGCTGGTCGGCGGCGGTGTTGAAGTATTTGTCGGGCGCGGTGTTGGTGTGCCTGTCGATGTAGCAGTAGGTGACGGCGTAAACGTTGGTGGAATACTTGAACAAGGGCAGGTGTATGGAATTTGTTTATATCTACCACTCTTACCTGCTGAAGTCAAATCAAAAAATTCAGATTGGGTAGCGGCTACCCACAGATAATCTGGCACTACATAAGTTTCGCCTTCTTTTAACCAAGGATTACTGGGATTTCCCATATCGATAAACTTTGATGAGCTATTGAGCGATTTCATAATTTCCCGAAACGCAGCAAGTTCGAAGTTGTTGCGATAATCAGCGTTCATTTCATCAATGGTTGGAACACGCCCTATATTACGATCAAAAGGATGAATGCCAACTCCAGTTTCGCGGGCAATACAGTAAACGCAATCGTTAGCTTGTGCAAGCATAGAATTCCAATCAAATAGCCCCGAACTATCAGTATTGTTAATCGGATTATCTATGACATAAATATAACGATTTAGGTGCAAAGCATTTGAAGAGATAATCTCAATAGGATCCAGCGACACCCAAACCCCCATCTCCGGCGCATAATACCGCGCCCGATGAAACTGCACGCCAGTGGCATCGCGCTGTTCGCCCGTGAACGCCCATTCATACTCGCTATCCGGCACGCCGTAGGGGGAGTAACCCATGCTCTGCGTCACCAAGCCATTTGCATCGATAACACCTCTTACTGAACCTAAACCATCTTGCATTTGATACGACCAATCCCCTGTTGGAGACTCAACGGCGTGAATGCCTCTGGGCACATGAATATAGCGTTCCGTGTTCGCGCCTGTGGTTTGGGCGATGACCAGCGCGAGACCGGGTTGGGTGTCGAGCAGGTATTTGGTGACAATAGCATTGGCTGTTTGCGAGACACGGTTGCCATCGCCATTGTAAGCGTAAGCGATACCGCCAAACGCTAATAACCGATTCGCTCTATCCCAAGTGTAACTGTTTACGCCGTTAATTTTCAACAGGTTGCCGTTGTTATCATATTCATAAGTATTTGTGCCATCTCCGGTCATTTGATTGGCAGCGTTAAAGGTGCGCGTCACGCCGTTGTTGTTCGTCAGGTTGCCGGCGGCATCGTAGGCGTAAGCATAATCCGGCGCATTGGAATACACGGCAGCAATCAGCCGCGAAAGGGCATCGTACTGGTAATCTATTTGGCGCACAGTGTATGCCGCCTGCGCCACAAGCTGCTTGAAGCGCACGACATACCCCGACGAACTGGCACTTTTCTCGCGCCGATTGCGGATTTCGAGCAAATGTGCGCCGGCTCCGGTCAATTCAAGCGGGATAGTCCGTTCTCCGGCGGTGGCGGCATAGCCATCAAATGCCTGCCACAACGAGCCGTCAATATACACATCAAACCGGCTGTGGTCGGGTCCCGTCCCCATCGTCAATTCAATGCCCGTCGTGCCAAAGAACAGCAGCCCCAGCCGGGCGGTGGGGGCGGTGCTGCGCTGGAAACTGCCATCAGCTTGCCACATGCCCGTATAGACGATACCAGCATCGGTAGCGGCGATAGTGGTGTTCGTGCCGCTGCCCGTGGTGCGCGGCGTCACTTCGCGGGTGCGCGTGCGATTGCCCCGCGCATCCACATCGTAAAGATACGCCTGCAAAATGCGCTCGGCGCTGTGCCGCGACCCATGATGCAGTTCACGCAATCGCATTACTTTTGCCCTGACTTATCCACGATATAATGGATTGTAATCCTATATTGTCCACATCAGGATAACTATTTGAGGTAAGCACTATGACCACACACCACCCATCTGAAGCTGAAATTGCCGTGATGCAAGTCATCAAAGCGGAAACTGATGCTTTCTGGAACAAAGATTTTGCAGCATGGGCAAACTGCTGGTTGCATTCACCGCATATTCGTATGATGGGGTGGTGGTCAAGAGGGGGCATCTCCGTGATTGAAGGTTGGGAGGCACACAGTCGCAATATTAAGCGGCTGATGGATGCGAACCCCACACCAAATCCCGCTTCAGCCAATGTCCGCCGCGAGAATGTAAATATTCGCATCAGCGATTCTATGGCATGGGTAACTTTCGACCAATATGGTGCTGATACAGGCGAACCGGATATGGATATGCCGGGTTTAAGCCGTGAAACCCGCATTTTGGAGAAACATGCTGGGGATTGGAAAATTGTTTATGCCGCTTGGCTGTTAGAAGGCATGTAAGCTGCATTTTTATATCACTTTAAAACTCGTATTTATTTCCAACGCAATTACAACAGAAGGTAGTGTATAGTTATTTTAAGGGGAATAGAAACATCCCAAACTCCACTAAAATGTGCGAGTCGCCCCAAATCTCTCCCAAGTTTGCTGCTGCCTGCCGTATCTTTGTTATTGTCTTAAACTAGATATGGGTATTGCCTGCCCACCAAACATAACCCCTAGACATTTTGTAGCGTAGAATTATAAATATAATACTACTATAACCGAAATAACGTTGGTTTTTCCTGCGAAAATTGTGAATTGTACTGTTCAAACACAGCAGTTCATATCAATTCTGCTCAATTTCGAGCATTAACAATTACGGAGAATATGAAATATGAATATCGAACCAATGGGATTGATTGCATGGTTGGTCGTAGGTGGGATTGCCGGCTGGCTGGCAAATATGGTCATACCGAGTAGCCTAGGACTCATCGGCGCTATTATTACAGGGATCGTCGGTGGATTGATTGGGGGCTTTCTGTTCCGCACGATTGGTGAAGTGGGCATGACCGGCTTCAGCATTTGGAGCGTTTTTGTTGCTTTCGTGGGCGCAATCGTATTGTTGTATCTCATTCGTCTGGTTAAT
This sequence comes from Anaerolineae bacterium, assembly GCA_022842885.1. Lineage (GTDB taxonomy): Bacteria > Chloroflexota > Anaerolineae > Aggregatilineales > Phototrophicaceae > JALHOR01. The sequence goes on along the minus strand of JALHOR010000011.1, from coordinate 61,652 downwards.
GGGCGCAGAGGCACTCGCACATAATCAGAACACATCCTATTAAAGATACCCCTATGTTGCTTTTGGATGTTCCACCACGCATTACACTGATTATTCGGCTTAACACTCAATCATATAAAGGATACCTCATGACTACTCATCGTGTTTACTACAGCCAAGATGCAGCAATGCAAGCAATGCGAAACAGAACCATACTCACGGTGATTTTTCTGATGTTTGGTTTGGGCATTGGTGCTGCTTTCGCCTTACTGTTTGCACCTGCCTCTGGTGAGACAACGCGCCAAGATTTTGCTAAAGGGATAGAAGATAAACTGACAACCGGGCGCGAAAGCATTGAACCCGTCATCAAGCGGCTTGAAGCTGAATTTGCTGAACTACGTAAAAATGTGGATGAACGCCTAAAACACAGCTAAACACCGTGTTAGATGGTACTTGCCTGTTGATGCGTTGGAATGGTGGGAAAATGATACGGTCTTTGGTCATTGCAACAAATGCTGAACCTATAGTAGATATGCAAGACGAAAAAGCGACTGGCAATACCACCGCCCTGCGCCGCAACCTGACACGCGATAACTTAGAAAAAAGTTTTGCTGAGGGCTGTGATATGTGGATTGACATTATCGCTCCAGAAGATCATGAAATCCGCTGGCTTGAAGGCTTGCTGCAACTTTCTCCCACTGTTGTTGCCGATTTATTGCGAGAAGACCGCCGCCCAACCTTGTTGGTGTATCCACGCTATATTTTTCTCTCGCTCTTACAGCCCTATATGCAAAGTATGACCTTGGTTGGTAAAGAGATTCATTGCTTAATTGGCGATCATTTTTGTGTCACGGTGCGCCAAGTCGATTCGTCTGCTCTTGATGAGGCTTACAACCGTGTCGCTCAAAATCCAGATTCTTGGCAGCGGGGAGTCTCTTATTTTCTTTACCTCGCCGCGCAGCACATTATTGACACCTATTACCCGCTGCTTGACCGCATCAGTAATCAGTTAAACGAGTTAGAAGAAAAACTACTCAGTGATGGGAATGATAAACATACCCAAAAATCATTATATCGTATCAAACAGCATCTCATTGCCTTACGACAGATGATCGCACCACAACGTGAAGTGTTATCGAATCTCATCGGTGAACAACGTGTCTCTAACAGCGGTGATATTCGAGATTTATTCCGGCACCTGTATGAGCGCCTTTTGGGAATTTATGATGTGATTGACTCCCTGCGTGACCTTTCGGGCAATGTATTAGAAATTATTGCCAATCAACAGTCGCGCAAAATGGGTGAATCAGTCAATCGCCTCACGATTATTTCATTGGTATTTCTGCCCTTCACATTTTTTATGGGCTTGTTCGACTCGAACTTCTTCTCTATAGACGAAACAGTAATTCTGCCTGTCAATGGTCTATTCATTTCCGTTGTGATTATGCTGCTGATGAGCGTTTCTATCGGCATGATGTGGGCATTTTTTCAGCGGCGCGGTTGGGTTTAATACTTTACCCATCAAATACACGAACAATAAGGAGATGGAAAATGGCACAACACGAACTAAACCGGCACGAGCAACAAATCGCCCGGAATATTGAAGATCACCAAGCGGTGGACTTAGACGAACAACAACGGAGCATCACTGCCGCCAATCAAAATTCATCCATTGCCCGCATCGTCAATATCATGTATTTCCTGTTTACTGCATTGGAACTGCTGATGCTTACGCGCGTGATTTTATCTGTCATTGGCGTGAATACAGCGAATGGGTTCGCCAGTTTTATTTACGGGCTATCAACCCCTTCTGTCACACTTTTTGCCAGTCTCGTACAAAACCCCACACTGGGGTCAGCCGGTATATTAGAAGTGACCACATTAATTGCGATGGTAGTATGGGCAATCGTCGCTTGGTTACTCGGTCAGTTGCTCTGGCTCACCCTCAGCCGTCCACGCTAAATCATTCTCAAACGAAAAAGTTTGACTGACCCCTCTCTTGCAGATGTAGGAGAAAACTTGGCTGGATGTTATGGATGTGCCGGAAAAGGCAAACGGCATTCAGCTACAGGGGCTTTAACCATCGGTAGACCCCAATCATCCCGCAGCCTATACGGCAGCCGATAGATTGTATCTATAACACATTGTTCAATAATTTGGAGAGGAAATGACTATGAATTGGGACAGCATTTTGGGTAAATGGAAGCAATATAGCGGCGAAGCCAAAAAACAGTGGGGTCAATTGACCGACGACGAACTCATGGAAATCAACGGCAATCGTGAAATTCTGGCTGGTAAAATCCAAGAACGCTATGGTATCGCCAAAGATGAGGCTAACCAGCAAATTGATAAATGGGCAAGTGATCTAAAAATCTAGCATTCCAAGTGCTGGCATTTTAGATATTGTGTATCGCTGTAACTACTCAATTCTTATTTTTTGCTTTTCTGAGTAGTTACACACCTCTTCAAACCTAACTTCTATATTGGGGAAAATCATGAACAATTGCCAAGAAATGATGACGAAAAATCCAGAATGCTGCCTTGCCAGCGATAAAGTCTATACCATCGCCCAACGAATGCAAAGCGGCAATATTGGGGCTTTGCCCGTGGTCGAAAACCACGAAACCAAGAAATTAATCGGGATTATTACAGATCGTGATTTGGCGGTGCGGGTTGTCGGTGCCAGTCTGGATGCTACAAATACTCCAGTTAAAAATGTCATGACTCCCAACCCAGTCACTTGTTATCCTGCCGATGATGTCAACACGATGCTAGGGATTATGGCGAGTCGTCAAATTCGACGTATTCCCATCATTGATGAAATGGGCTATGTTGTCGGCATTATTGCTCAAGCAGATCTCGCCATCCAACTTGAGAACCATGACCAAGTAGGACGGATGATTGGGCAGATTTCGCAACCAGAGGCAGTATCCTACCACCATCCAGATAAAAATTAAGGGCTAGTGCGCGTTGCATCACACCTTGCGCTCTTGGGCATACATCTCCGGGATAGGGTTGCAACCGATAACCCAGTATCAAAGCAAAGCAGTGTTTCCAACGTAATTACAACAGAAGTGAGTGTATAATCAGCTATAGGGGATATATTCAATCTCATTTTCTAAACCAGAGTGCAATGTTTGCCCCGAACTGTAATACCACATAGGTTTGATGATGCCCGCCGTATCTTTGTTATTGTCTTAAACAGGATGCGGGTATTGCCTGCTCACCAAACATAACCCCTAGACAACCAGCTAAAGCATGGTCACTATTCCACAGGGAGTTTATTTTATGGCGAAGCAAAAAGGCAAGAAAAAGAAGATGGTTAGACCGGAAACAAAAGAAACGCCCGTTCCCAATACTCAAATTCCTTCCGTTTTACCCAGAAAAACCACCACCCCACCCCAAAAATAAATGAGGGGTGCTGTTGATGAATACCATCGTCATGGTATTGATATTGGCGGCTGCCCTTCACAATCAGCTAAGACATGCCGACCCAGAACACGATTCTCGGTCGGCTAATGCTTATTCAAGTACCTTACAATCACTAGGCGCGATGGGTCTATAAATGTCTCGCGCAGAATGAAGAAATACGTGAATTCATTGATTAAACGCATCGGATTTATCGGTAATCATGTGCCGCGCCAGTGCGGCATTGCCACCTTTACGACTGATTTATGCGAAGCCATCGCAGTTGAATATGACGAAACCACCTGTATCGCTTTACCCGTCAACGATATTGCCAGTGGGTATGTTTATCCACCGCGGGTTCGCTTTGAGCTAACCGAGACTGACATTGCCTCCTATCGCCGTGCTGCCGATTTTCTCAACATCAATAATGTTGACCTTGTTTGCCTGCAACATGAGTATGGGATTTATGGCGGTCCGGCGGGCAGCCATATCTTGGTACTGCTGCGCGAACTTCATATGCCGATTGTGACGACATTTCATACCATTCTGGAACAACCCGACGCGAACCAACTCAAAGTGCTGCAAGAAGTCGCGGCATTGTCTGATCGGGTCATTGTGATGAGTCAGCGCGGGGTAGAGTTCTTAGAGCGCATTTATCATATTCCCGCAAGCAAGATTGATTTTATTCCACATGGCATCCCCGATGTTCCATTCAGTGATTCCAGTTTTCATAAGGATTCATTTGGTGTCGAAGGCAAAATGGTCTTACTCAGCTTTGGGTTACTCTCCAGCGGTAAAGGCATCGAAGATGTGATTACCGCCTTGCCGGATATTGTCAAGCAACACCCAAATGTCGTCTATCTCGTCTTGGGAGCCACACACCCCCATGTGATACGCAACGAAGGTGAAACGTATCGCTTATCTTTACAACGATTAGCCCGCGATAAAGGGGTTGAACGCAACGTCATTTTTTATAATCGCTTCGTGACCCTAGAAGAACTCAACCAGTTCATTAGTGCCACCGATATTTATCTTACGCCCTACCTCAACATCGCACAGATTACATCCGGCACACTCGCTTATACGTTAGGCGCTGGCAAAGCCGTTATCTCAACTCCTTATTGGTATGCCGAAGAACTCCTCGCAGAGGGTCGCGGCATGTTAATCCCGTTCCATAATCCCCCGCGCCTCGCTGAAGCCGTCATTGATTTGCTGAATGATGATGCCCGGCGCGATGCCATGCGTAAACGAGCGTATATGTTTGGGCGGGCTATGATTTGGTCGCAGGTGGCACAGCGATATATGGAAAGTTTTGAGCGTGCGCGTACAGAACGCCGCTATTCGTCGCCAGCGCATTTTATCGTGAAGCCGCTTGACCAACGCCCCGGTGAATTGCCGCCCCTCAAACTCGATTATTTGTATCAGATGACGGACGATACAGGCATCCTCCAACATGCGACTTTCACAATTCCCAATTACCACGAGGGCTACTGTGTGGATGATAACGCCCGCGCCTTAATTGTCAGCACCTATCTGGCAGAATTGGAATTGGGCAATGGGCAATCATCGGCACTTATCACGCGGTATCTTGCCTTTATCGCCTATGCCTTCAACCGCGAGACCGGACGGTTTCGTAATTTTATGAACTATCAGCGGTCATGGTTGGAAGAAAATGGGTCAGATGATAGTCATGGTCGCGCTTTGTGGGCTTTAGGGATAGTCATCGGTCATTCCACTACCCCCGCCCTTACCAGCATGGCAAGCCGATTATTTGAAAATGCATTGCCCTCTATCCGCGACACCTCCAGTCCCCGCGCCTGGGCATTCGCCCTAATTGGCATTCAAGAATATTTACATCGGTTCAATGGCGATCGTTTGATTAGTCAAATTCGGGATGAATTGGCACAGCGATTGCTCACCCTATATCAAGCCAACCGTACTGACACATGGCATTGGTATGAAAGTGAACTGGCGTATTGTAATGCCATACTGCCCCATGCCATGTTAATCTGTGGCGAATGGATGCCCAATACCACAATGACGGCAGTGGGCTTGGAATCGTTGACTTGGCTAGCCGATTTGCAGCGTGCGAGTACAGATACGGGACATTTTGTGCCGATTGGGTCGAATGGCTTTTATCAGCAAAACGGTGAACGCGCTCGATTTGACCAACAACCCATAGAAGCGCAAACGATGATTTCGGCATGTTTGGAAGCGTATCACTTGACCGGCGATACCTGCTGGCAAACCGAAGCTCAACGGGCTTTTGAATGGTACTTAGGTCGAAATGACCTGAATCTTTCCGTTTATGATCCAACCACCGGGGGGTGCCGCGATGGATTGCACCCTGACCGTGCTAACGAAAACCAAGGGGCTGAATCAACTTTGGCTTTTCTACAATCTTGGTTGGAACTTCGGCTGGCAGAGAATCCTCTTCAGTCAACTCGCCGCCTAAAAAGTCAAGAGATAAGCCAACCATGACGATGAATCAATCCCATGCCAGTGTCAAACGAACTCCTGAGAAACTTGTCGGAGATTCTTCGCGGGTTATCGCCCGGCTACACCTGCCGGATAATCCAGACCGCATCAAAAAAATTATTCGGCGGGTGCTGGATTTACCCGATGCCACCGCCGAAATGCTATTCGCGCAGGTAATGGCTAATTTTTCTGGGAGACACAAAGACATTCACGCCATTTTTGCCCGACACCTGAATAAGGTTAAAGACTATTTGCCCGATGACATACAACTGAGCAAGATGAAAAAAATGCTCATTGGGTCTTATTTCACAATGGAATATTCCATTGAGTCTGCCGCCTTGTTCAACCCGTCCATTGTTCCGCACCTTGACCAAAACAATCTGGACGAGGGCAGCTTACGCTTTATCATGAGCCTAAGAGCCACTGGCGAGGGTCATCTCTCTTCGATTGTGTTTCGTAGTGGTGTTCTGGGCATAGATAACCAGATTCTCCTAGACCCAATCAATAAATATGTTGCAACTCCCGATGTGTACTTAGATTCAAGCTATGATTTGCATCTTTTTCGTTTGAAGCTACGCGAAATGGGGGCTGATAATGATGTGATGCGGCATCTCCTCAATCAACTTCCAAATACCTTCTCGTATCATGAGTTAAGAAAGAATATTGAAGCCCTACGTGTAACGCCTGTCTTCTCCGAAAGCCGTCAAGAAAAAACCTTTGAAATCTTCTTCTGGCTTGCCAATTCCAATTATGAAGTCTATTTCAATCATACGCATTTCATCTCGGAACGAGTGATTTTTCCAACATCAAACATCGAAAGTCGCGGCATTGAAGATGCCCGCTTCGTCCAATTTTTCAATGATGATGGTCAGCGGACTTATTACGCGACTTATACGGCGTATAACGGCGTGAGCATTCTGCCACAACTGCTAGAAACAAAAGACTTCGCGCACTTCAAAATATCAACCCTAAATGGCAAAGCCGTCCAAAACAAAGGCATGGCACTGTTTCCACGTAAAATTCAGGGTCATTATGTGATGCTCTCACGCCAAGATGGTGAAAATAATCGCATTATGTTTTCCGATAATATCCACTTTTGGCAAGAGTCTAAAATTATCCAGGAACCGGCATACCCCTGGGAATTTATTCAGCTTGGCAATTGCGGTTCACCGCTGGAAACGAAGGATGGCTGGATTGTACTCACGCATGGGGTGGGTCCAATGCGGCAGTATTGCATCGGGGCAATCTTGCTCGATCTTGAAAATCCTACAAAAATGATCGCCTGTTTAGAAAACCCTTTGCTTGTGCCGCATGAAGAAGAACGTGAAGGCTACGTACCGAATGTTGTTTATTCGTGCGGATCGCTCATTCATCATAACGAGTTGGTGATTCCTTATGCGATGTCGGATAAGATGACGGGTATTGCCACAATGAGCATTGACGATTTGCTAAGGGAAATGCAGTCTGTTTAAGATGATGAACGCTTGCTTTGATTCGGAAGACCAGCAAATTAAGGCTTGCTTCTCAGCCTGTTTTGACACCATGATATAGTCTGTGTATGGGTCAAGTCGTCTTGAATCATTTTTAGAGATGGGCAATTGTAGCAATGACCGATGTGTTTACGCTGGGCGAAACGATGGTACGTTTATCGCCCCCTGCCCCGCAGCGATTAGAAGAAGGCGGGCAGTTATTCATGAATGCAGGCGGCACAGAATCCAATGTCGCCGCTAATCTCGCTCGCTTGGGCAAAAAAACCCTGTGGTTTTCGCGCTTGCCCGATAATCCCTTGGGGCATTATATCCTCATGGAATTACGCCAACACGGGGTAGATACCTCTACAGTGCAGCTTGTCCAGAATGAGCGCATGGGATTGTATTTTATCGAATATGGCAGCGCCCCGCGCGGCATTCGTGTTTGGTATGACCGCGCTCATTCTGCCGCCAGCCATATGACCCCCGCTGATGTGCCGTATGAAAAATTAGCCCAAAGCCGCTGGTTACATCTAACAGGTATCACCCCGGCATTAAGCGCCACCTGTGCTGAAACAGCGCGGGCTGCGCTGGAACATGCCCAAAAACATCAAATTCCTGTTTCATTTGATGTCAACTATCGGGCGCTGTTATGGTCGCCCGAAACGTGTGCGGCAGCGATAGAGCCGTTTTGCCAAGTTGCTCACATCACCTTTGTGGCGTTACGCGATGCTATGACGCTGTTTCACACATCAGACAATATTCACGATGCCCTGCGCGATTTACAAGCACGGTGGGGTGGTACAGTCATCATCACGCACGGCGAAAACGGGGCATCGGCATTTGATGGCAAAACCATTTCACATGCGCCCGCATTCCCCGCCGAGATAGTTGACCGCATTGGGGCGGGCGATGCCTTTGTCGCGGGCGTATTGTGTCGCTTATTGGAAGATGCCCCATTGGATGATGCCCTGCGCTTCGGCACTGCCATGAGCGCCCTCAAATTAACCCTCCCCGGTGATATTGCCCGCATTACCCGTGCCGAAGTGGAAGACCTGATTCAAGGCAGCGGCAGCGCCCTAAAACGCTGAAGATACCTGTAACCACTGTAGCTATTTTTACAACCCATTGATATGATACGTCTTATTACTAACTTTATTCTATCTGTGCCTAACATGCCAAACGAAACTCTGATAACACAACTGAATCTGCTGCGCGATATTTATGGGCAGCAGCAAAAATCGCTTACCACTACTCAAAAAGCCTTTAAAGCCTTTGTAGATGCAGGTAGCAAAGTTCAAAAAGCCTTCAAAGATTATAATGCCCGCCTCGACCTACAGGCACCACAAGCGGCTTTTGCTCAACTGCGGTTTAAAGAAGAGGCAATTGACCCTATACAACCCGATTTGCGCCGCGAAATAAAATTGGTAACGATGATGAGTGGGGCGCTGCGTGATGCCGCTACTGCATTAAATACCGAACCTGTTGATATTATCAAACTCGATAAAGCCATTACTATCCTGCGAACCGCAAACCGCGATGATATGGGCGCGATACTGCCAGAATTAGATGCCGAACTGGAGTTGGCACAGCGAGCATTAGGCGATGAATTTGGGCAGAAATTGCGCGATGCCTTAGCTCAACAGGGACTTAGCATTGGTAAGCGCACCCCAAAATTTGATATTGGGCGTTTTGAACTAGAAGCCAATTTTGCCAAACGCTTTATTACACTGCGCTACGGCAAAGAAATAGTTGTACCACGCGCCGCGATTACTGTGGAGGCTGCCGTAAAAGCCTATCAAACCGCTGCCAAAGCCATTAGCGGGCGCAACTTAGACGGCAAAACTTGGATGGCGCAATTTTACGCGGCTTATCATACCGCACGTCGTAAACGCGACGGTGAAGCCCGTATCAATATTGTGGAGTGTTATGTGGAGTTTGTCCTATTGAATCAGGGACGCAACTTTTTTGCCGAACCCAGCAAACGCACCTTCAAAGATTATGGACGGGCTGAATTCATCTATGATTTTTATGAGTTTGCCCACACCCAACGCATTATCCACAATGGGGAGGCAGTCAAAGCCCACAGCGCCACCAAATCCCAGACCGATAATGCTGCCAAAAGCATGTGGATTGTGGAAGGCGATACGCCTTATGATGGGCGGTATGTGGCAGATATTGAGTTTGTGCAAGAGTAGGCAAGGCATCCCAAAGGAAAGACCATGCTCCCAGAAGCGCGGTTAGCGCGGCAAATTATTGAAACATTGGGACAATCCGGCACACCCCTATCCAAAGGTGTAAGCTATTATAACGCTGGCAATGAATCGCTCTTGAATGCCATAGATACCCATTATCTCGGTTCTTATCTAGCAGATGGTGGCGCGGTATTTAAGCTCGTAGTCGGCGATTATGGCAGTGGCAAATCGCACTTTTTATATTGTGTGCGTGACCGTGCTTGGCAGCGCAAATTCGCCGTCAGCAAAGTTGACCTTAGCCCTAGCGAAAGCCCGTATGATGACCAACGGCGGGTGTATGCCTCCGTTGCTTTATCCCTAGTATGGCATGAATTGGGCAGCATAAGCGAAGATGAGCCGGGATTAACCCGTTTTTTAGAGGCCACCTTACGCCGTTTGGTGTACCCGCATGGGTTGGATTTGCAAGATGAAAGGGCAGACAGCATCCCCGAAGTTCGGGCATTTTTGCAAACCCTAGAAACTACCGCGATAGACAGCTTAAGTTTTCACAAAGCAATCCAAAGTTATTTTAATGCCTTGCTGCGCGGGCAAGAACGCCGCATGGAATCGTTAGAGCGTTGGTTACATGGCGAAGAAGTTAGCCCAGAAGATATGCGCGATTTACGCACGATTGGCGTGACCGAGAAAATTAATAAGAATAACGCTTTTAAGATGCTGCGGTCGTTGTGCCAAACTGTGCGGGCAGTGGGTTATACCGGTTTGGCGCTGCTCTTCGATGAGGGCGACCGCATGTTGAGCATTGGTGGCAAAGCTGAAAAAACCGCTACCGATAATTTGCGTGAAGTGATTGACCGCTGCCGGGAAGATTTGCCGGGGGCATTATTTATGTACGCTGTCCCGCCGGATTTTTTGCATACGGTTATCCCTAAATATCCGGCATTGCAGCAGCGCGTGCAAGCCGCTGGCTATTTTTCGCGCAGCAACCCCTTCAGCCCACAAATTGATTTAGAACATCTGGATATTCCCGACGAAGAATTATTAGAGCAAATTGGCTATCGCTTGTTGCCCATTTTTGAAATTGCCTACGGACTAAAACTCAATAGCGACATCCAAGCCGAAAATATCCAAATCATTTCTGCCGCTGCCCGCAATTCCTATTTGGCAATTAGCCACCGCCGCCTGTTTGTAAAGGCATTGGTGATGGAATGGTATCGCCAAAAAGAAGATGGCGAACTGATTATTACGCCAGAGTATGCTGCCGCCGTGATTAAAGGGCAAAGTGACGCCCTGAATTTATTATCCGATGAACAACAAGCACCCTATTAAGGGAGATAAACTTAGACTATGCAAACAGTTTATCATCCCCAATTTGGCGCTGGCACCCTCGTCAAAACCTATATGGGCGGCTTTGAATGGGAAGTCGTCTTTGAATCCGGGCATCGCTTTCGCTTGCCCGCCAAAGAATTTAACGAAGAATCGCGGGCTGCCCACGATGGCGGTCTTAAAATGCCGCCACCCATCACCCATCCGCAAGCTGTCCTTGAAGCCGACCAATTTCGCGCTCGCCAAACATTAGAGGCGTTACGCATGGGCATTGTGCCATTGCAAGATGCCGAAACACTGACGATTGGCTTGGAAGCGGAGCGTGTGACGCTGGATAGAGCCTTTGACCGCAGCGAAGAAAGCAGCGGCGATGTGTTGGCGGTGATAGGTGATTATGGGTATGGCAAAAGTCACTTTATCGAATTGGCAGCGCGGCGCGGCTTGCGTGATGATTTTGTCATTGCCAGTGCCAGCCTCGATTTGGTCGAAGTGCCACCAAGTAAGGCACACAAAATATATGAAGCATTGGTCACATCGCTGCGTTACCCTGATACTCCCCAACGCGGCTTGCTCCCGTTAATTCAACGTGCCTTAGAAAAACCGGGCGTCATCAGCGAATTTGAACGCCTCTGCCCCCGCGAAGCGAAAGATTGCCCCATTACGGCGGCTCTCTTGGCACTGCAAGATTGCCCTTCACAGACCGCGTTTGAGGCGACAGTGCAGTGGTTAAGTGGGCAAGCCAAAGCCATTGCTGATATGAAAACATGCTTCAAAAAACCACCGCGTTTGTATGTCTTGGGCGAAACAGCGCGGCAGTACAGTTATTTACTCACTGGGCTGAGTTTGCTGGCAACTTTAGTGGGCTACAAAGGCTTGGTAATTTTAATTGACGAATCCGAACATTATTCGCTGCTGCGGGCAAACCAGCGTGAACGCGCCGATTCATTTTTTAAAGCCATGATTATCAGCGCCCTTGGACTCAATAATGGGCGGTTAAATGCCAAAGATATTCCCGAAAATCAGAAGGCAGAATATCCCCTGATGTTTTCGTCTGAGCCGCATTTGTTTTTTTTGTTTGCCCTCACCGAAAGCGCCGACCGGATGCCGGTTGGCACTTGGCTGGCACCCACTCATATTGTGCGTTTGGATGATCGCTTTATCGAAAAAGATATTCGTGAATTTTTCATGACTCTCTTGCGCTATCACATGCTGGCGTTTGGTTATACCCATAGCCAAGACCGCTATGCTGACATTGGCGGTGTTGTGCCGGGCATGTTGTCGCGGGCGCTGTCACAGCATCGGATTAATCTACGTGAATTAATCCGCACGACGGTGACAATTTGCGATTTGCTCTATCTGCATTCGGATTACACCGACGACGACTTGTTAGCTGATTTGAAGCGGGGACTCAAAATGTGAACGCTCATGCGCTCAAAAACAATCTGCCGCGCACTTGGGCAGCTTTCTTTGGTCGCTACGGCAATTTTACACCTGCCCAATCTGCCGCAATTCCAGCGTTGTTGGCAGGACATAATGTCATGCTATGTGCGCCCACGGCATCCGGCAAAACCGAGGCTGTTCTCGCACCATTGATTGAGCGTTATCTGCCTGCAAATCGTTTTACACCCCAACTCACCCTACTGTATGTGCTGCCCACCCGCGCCCTGATTAATGACTTATGGCGGCGATTAGAGACGCCGTGTGGGCTATTGCGGGTGTCTATTGCCGCCAAAACCCGCGACTTTAATAATTTTGCCCCGGCACATCCGGCGGATTTATTGCTCACAACCCCGGAATCGTTAGATGCTTTATGTGCCAATTCCCCCAAAATATTGGCTCATATCCAAGCCATCATCTTAGATGAACTGCATGTTTTTGATGGCACCGTGCGCGGCGACCAACTCCGGTTGCTCATCCGGCGCGTACAGCAGATTCGGGCGTATGCTGCCCAAATGGGAGATGCACCCGCTGCCACTATCCAATTTGCGGCGTTATCTGCCACGTTGAGTCACCCGGATAAAGTTGCCGCCCGCTATTTTGCTGATGCCCACATCATTTCTGTGGCGGGCAGTCGCCCGTTGACATTAGAAATTCTTCCGCTTGAGGAAGATGCCCCGACTGCTCTACACGCTTATCTTCAAACCTTTCGGCAGCAAGGATGGCGCAAAGCACTGGTCTTTTGCAATACTCGCGCCGAAGTCGAAGCATATGCGACGGCGGTTCGGGCAGCCCAATCGCCGTTTGGGACAGCAATTTTTGTGCATTATTCCAATTTAGAGCGTGAACGCCGCCACGAAATTGAACACCAATTTGCCCAAGCCGAAGCCGCTATTTGTTTCGCTAGCAGCACGCTGGAATTAGGTATAGACATCGGCAGCATTGATATTGCGATATTGATCGGCGCACCCGGCAATGCCGAAAGTTTTGTGCAGCGCATCGGACGCACCAATCGCCGGCAAGCCAAACTACAGGTCGCATGTTTTTATCGCACACCGCTAGAACGGTTGATGTTCATGGCATTACCCGACACAGCCATGCGTGTTTCTGCCGGGTCATTGATGCCGTTTGTCGCTATTCAGCAAATTTTTAGCCTCCTCAAGCAAAGCCCGAATGCTGCGTTACGCTTTAATCCACTGGGCAAATTATTCGATGATTTGTTATCTACCACTGATATTGAGAATATTTTGGGCGAATTACAAGCGAGAGGGTATCTGAAGACGAGCCGTATGGGTGAATGGCGGGCGGCACACCGTTTGAATCATTTGATTGACTTGCAAACAACTGAGAACCCCACCCTAAGTCTCTATAGCAATATTCAAAACAGCAGCACACAAGTTAAAATCCGAGACCAACACAGCCAGCGCATCGTCGCCAATGTTGACCGCCAATGGTTTGCCCGCGAGATGCTCACATTAGAAGGTCAGCCGCTGAATGTCACTTGGTATGATGGTGATGCGCTGTGGGTGACGGCATATCGTGGCAAAGACCTTGTTCTGCCACTGCATTATTTGTCAGCACGACAAGTCTTGAGTTATGAATTAGCGCAACAACTTTGCTTGCAAGTGGGGTTATCGGCTGGAACAGCCCCTTTAATTGAGTGTGAAGAGGGTTGGGTATGTTTTCATTGGCTAGGGGATATTTATGGGCAAGCCCTGACCGATTTATTGGGATATACTCGCGCCATCCAAATGACAACGCAGCCCGGATTGTGTCTTTTGTTGCAGGAAGAATGCCGCAATTTGCCCGTTTTTTCGCCCGACCAAGTGACACACTACTTGGCAGATCATTATCGGCGTTATGAAGATATGCTGGCAAACGGCGCTTATCAGCATTTATTACCGACTGACCTCCGCCGCCGCACCGTGATTGAACAATTTAATGTGCCGCGTTTCGTCCAAACGGTTGCTGCCTTGCGACTTGAACAACGGCTACAAACACTCCAAGAAGACTTGCCTGCCCTTCTTTTAACTTTGCTTTAACTGTTTTTGTCGAGTTGAGTAGTCTTTGCCAAATGACTATAATAAATATCAAAAAGATTAATGCAAGATGAGAAGAATATGACAAATATCATAGAGAAACTGTGATATTTGTCATGTAGGTTCACCCCCGCAATTCCTACAATCAATATATGGTGTGGTGTTTGGCATGATTGCAAACTACCCATTTGATGCCCTAAAAATTCTTTCTTTGTCCATTATTCTAACTATCCAGTTAAGAAAAGAACCTTATGGCAACCAACGGCACTTATTATCCCCCTAATTCTAAAGAACAATTGTTAGACCGCCTGAATGACCCCAAAACAGCCCGCAATCTTAATCTGATTTTGGATAAGATTGACCTCATCGCTTTTTCGGTCACGGCATTAGATGGACTGCTGCGGCGCAGCGATGAAATTGTCGAGGCAGTGGCAGAAGGTATCTCCGACCTCAACAAGACTTTGCCGGGCGTAACCATTGGCAGCACCGCCGATGCTGTTGAGCATATCAAAGACTTATTTCAGGTCAGTGTGAAGCTCAAGGAAGTGTTGTCCTCCCCAGAATTTGATGCCCTCATGGCTTCCGGTATCCTATCGCCCGAAACGGTGTCTATCGTCGGCAAAGCCGGCACATCACTCACCGAAAGTTATAAAGAAGCCAATGCGACATCTGTTAGCAACCAAAAAATCGGCATTTTTGGCTTACTGCGAATGCTCAATGACCCGGACATTCAGCGGTCACTACGGTTGCTTCTCACCTTCGCCAAGACATTCGGAAAAAAAATCAATGCATGAGCTATCTATCGCCTATCATTTGGTGGAGATAGCCGCGCAAGCTGCACAATCCGCACACGTTAAGCAGGTAGACGCCCTTCATCTGCGACTAGGTGCATTATCTGGTGTGGTCAAAGAGGCACTCTTATTCAGTTATGAGATTGCCACTGCTGGAACTGTGCTAGAAGGCTCGCGTTTGGTGATAGAAGAAATTCCAGTTGCGCTCCATTGCCCGGCTTGCGCTGTCACCTCTGTGTTAGACACAATCCAAGTGTTTCGCTGTCCAATATGTGGGCAACCTAGCAATGATATTCGGCAAGGACGCGAACTCGAAGTCGTCTCATTGGAGATAGCAGATGAACAACCCACGTATTCTTGAAATCCGGCGCGGCGTTTTAGAGAAAAATGACCTGTTGGCACAAAACCTTCGCGCTCATTTTAATGAAGCCGGCGTGATGGTCATCAATTTGGTCTCTAGCCCCGGCGCGGGCAAAACGGCGTTTTTGGAAGCCACCCTGCGCCATCTGCGCGAGAACGGCTTGCGTCCGGCGGCACTGGTTGGCGATTTAGCCACCGATAATGATGCCCAACGCCTTGCCCGTAGCGGCGCACCTGTCCGCCAAATCGTAACAGGCGGCAACTGTCATCTGGAAGCCGATATGATTAGCACCCATCTCGCCGATTGGCAGCTTGACCTAACCAATTTGGATTATTTGTTTATCGAAAATGTAGGCAATCTCGTTTGCCCGGCAAGTTATGATTTGGGCGAACATTTGCGTGTGGTATTGCTTTCGGTCACAGAGGGCGAAGATAAACCGCTGAAATACCCGACTTTGTTCAATTCTGCCGATGTCACCATCATCACCAAAATAGACATTGCCGCTGCTGTCGAATTTGACCGTGCCGCCGCCACTGCCGCGATTCATGCGGTACGCCCCGGCATGATTATCCTAGAAACGTCCGCAAAGACTGGGGAGGGAATGCAAAACTGGCTTGAGTATCTCAACACTTGTCGTCAAACGTATCCGTTACAACCCATTACAACATAGTTTATTCGATACGAGGGGGAATATATGGTCTCGCTCCTGTGGTTACAAGGTGGCGCGTGCAGCGGCAACACCATTTCGCTGCTCAACGCCGAAGAACCCAGCATTGTAGATCTGGTGACAGATTTTGGCATTGATATTGTTTGGCATCCTTCATTAGGGATGGAATTAGGGAAAAATGCCCAAAAATTATTATACAGTTTGGCGCGTGGGGAACGTCCATTAGATATTTTTGTTTATGAAGGCACTGTGATTATGGGTCCCAATGGTACGGGACGATTTAATATGTTTGCAGAACGCCCCATGAAAGATTGGGTCATCGAATTGGCACACCAAGCACAGATTGTCGTTGCTATTGGCGATTGTGCTGCCTACGGTGGGATTCCTGTGGTAGACCCCAATCCAGTGGATTCGATTGGGATGCAGTATTTCCGGCGGCACAAAGGCGGCTTTTTGGGCGCGGATTTTCGTTCCAAAATGGGCTTGCCCGTCGTCAATATCCCCGGCTGCCCAGTGCATCCTGATTGGGTGACGCAAATTCTGGTCGCCATTGCCACCGGACGCGCGGGTGACATCGCTTTAGACGATATTGGACGCCCCAAAACCTTCTTCACGACCTTCACACAAACCGGCTGCACCCGCAACCAATTCTTTGAATGGAAACAATCCGCCAGCGAATTTGGGCAAGGCACGCGCACTGGCTGTTTATTCTATGAACTCGGTTGCCGTGGACCCATGACGCGCTCATCGTGCAATCGCATTTTATGGAATCGCCAATCCTCCAAGACTCGCGCTGGAATGCCCTGTTTGGGTTGCACCGAACCCGAATTTCCATTTTATGATTTAGCGCCCGGCACCGTCTTTAAGACACAAAAAATCAGTGGCAGCGTGCCAATGGATTTACCGACTGGCACTGACCACGCGACTTACATGGCACACGCCGCGATGGCACGGGTCGCCGCCCCATCGTGGTCTAAAGAAGATATTTTTGTCGTCTAATGGGTTCAAGCACGGAGAAAACACACATGGCAACCTTAGATTTGCTTGTTAGCCCACTTGGGCGCGTAGAAGGCGACCTCGACCTCGCCGTCAAAATTGATGATGGTGTCGTCTCCGATGCGTGGACGACTGCCAGCATGTTCCGGGGTTTTGAGATTATTTTGCGTGGCAAAGACCCGCAAGCCGGGTTAATCGTCACGCCGCGTATTTGCGGCATTTGCGGCGGCAGTCACTTGTATAAAGCCGTTTATGCGCTGGATACGGCATGGAAAACTGAAGTGCCGGTAAATGCAACGTTGGTTCGCAACATTGCCCAAGCGTGCGAGACGATTCAGAGCATTCCGCGCTGGTTCTATGCGCTGTTTGCCATTGACCTGACCAACAAAAATTATGCCAAATCCCCTAATTATGCCGAAGCCGTGCGGCGGTTTGCGCCGTTTGTGGGGGCATGTTATGAACCAGCAATTGTCATTTCCAGTAAACCTGTCGAAATTTATGCGATTTTCGGTGGGCAATGGCCCCACTCTAGTTTCATGATTCCCGGTGGGGTCATGTCTGCACCAAGCCTCTCCGATGTGACGCGCTCCATTGCCATCTTAGATTGGTGGCGTGAACATTGGCTGGAAAAAATGTGGCTCGGTGGTTCAGTTGACCGCTGGCTGGAAAATAAGACGTGGGACGATGTGCAAACGTGGATGAACGAAAACAAAGGGCATTATGAGTCTGATTGTGGTTTCTTCCTGCGCTATGCCCAAGAAATCGGTTTAGATAAATTTGGGCAAGGGGTCGGCAGATTCTTGGCACCCGGCACATTCTTCCAACCAGAACTCTATACCCATCCAACGATTGAAGGGCGCAATGCCGCGCTCATCAGCCGCGCCGGGGTTTACGATGGCAAAACGTGGCACGAATTTGACCAAGCCCGCATCAAAGAAGATGTAACGCATTCTTTCTACGAAGGCAAAAAATTCTTGCATCCGTTTGAAGGCGTCACCGAACCGATTGACCCCGAAGAAGGACGCAAGCACGGCAAATATACTTGGTCAAAATCACCGCGTTATGATGTTCCCGGCATCGGCTACGTCCCGTTGGAAGTGGGACCATTGGCACGCCAAATCATCGCGGGCAACCCCAATCATGCTGCTCACCAGAATTATGACCCACTGATTTACAACTGCTATCAACAAATGGGTCCCAGCGTCATGCTGCGGGCTTTCGCCCGGATGCACGAAGCCGCCCGTTACTACAAGATGGTACGCCAATGGCTGACTGAAATTAAACTCCATGACCGTTTCTACATCAAACCTGTGGAACGCGCCGAAGGACAAGGCTTTGGGGCAACCGAAGCTGCCCGCGGTTTCTTAGCAGATTGGATTGTGCTGAAAGATGGCAAAATTGCCAATTATCAGGTTATCACGCCAACCGCATGGAATGTTAGCCCGCGCGATGGGCAAGAAAATCGTGGACCTATGGAAAGTGCTTTCATGGGTGTCAATGTTGCCGATGCCGAAGACCCGGTGGAATTAGGGCATGTCGCCCGCAGCTTTGACTCGTGTTTGGTCTGCACCGTTCATGCGTATGACGGCAAAAGCGGCGCAGAATTGGCAGAATTCCAATTGAACGGGAACGGCTCATGCTAGACCCTTTCCCGCCTGCTGTGACTCCCCGCCTCATCATTGGCTGCGGTAATTTGCTGCGCGGTGATGATGGCGTGGGTCCCGTCCTGATTCGTCATTTGCTAGAGCGCGGCTTGCCCGCTGGCACGCGCGTGGTGGATGGTGGCACAGCAGGCATGGAAGTTGGCTTTGCCATGCGCGGCGCACAATCGGTCATTTTGATTGATGCCTGCTGCACGGGGTCAGCCCCCGGTACGATTTTTCGTGTTCCCGGTGAGCGAGTCGAACAACTGCCGCCGCTGACCGGGTTACACCAACATGCCTTCCGGTGGGATAATGCGCTGGCATTTGCCCGCTGGCTGCTCAAAGATGAATATCCAAAATCCATTCAAGTCTATCTGATTGAAGCAGGTAGCTTAGACCCCGGCATGGCACTCACCGAACCCGTAACACGCGCGATGTGGCAAGTGATTGACCTCTTATTGGCGGAGGAGCAGCCAATGCCATGAGTGGTTTTGATAAATCACCGAGTCATGCAACGGCTCGTGTGGTAGAGGAACGCGGGCAGTGGGTTGTTTATCTAAGTGTTTCCTTTTGGGAATTTGAAGATGAACCCACCCTGCGTACCTATGAACATCGGATTGAGAGTTATCCAACGCAGCGGCAAGCAGAAATCGTGGCACATTGGATTGCCCGCAACGCCAATAAAGATTTACCAGAACCCCCAAGCGGATTTTGAGCCGAGTAATTTTTTGTAGGATAAACAGATGGCTACGATGCTGATTCGCCCACAACCTTTAGGGATTCACCCGCTGCCCACCGGGTATTTACTGCTGCCCGCAGCATCTGCATCAGAGACAGCATTGGCGGCATTGCTGCGCGGGGAACGTCCGGCAGAGTTGCCTGTCGAATGGCAATTTTATGGCAAGGCAATGGATGACGCTCTATCGGATGCCATGACGCTGCTCAACGGGGATAATTCGCCTGTGAGTCACTATAATCGCTTTATTCTTGCCGGAACACCGGCTGATTATTCGCAATTAAAGAATACTTTGCCCGCTGCCTTGCAACCATTTTTGGCTGCCGCTGCCTATACGATGGGTATCATTGACCAAGCACCGGACGCCAAAGGGGTAGACGGTGAGCTTCGCGCACATCTGCTGCTGATTCAAGCTACTTCTCACTTAGAAGATGGCAACATCAACGCGGCGCTAAGCGACCTCACCCAAGCCATTGAAGCGGCAACTGTGTCACCTTTGTTTCAGGCACAATTAATTGGCACATGGGCGGATATTCAGCGCGACAATTTGGGCGTGAATCACGATAGTGTCGCGCGTTATCGGCAGGCATTAAAACTGCTTGGCACAGCCCCCTTGCCTATGGTGATTGGCAACCTATGGTTGAATCTCGGCACGACATATCAGGAATTGGGATTGCTTCAGGATGCTGCCAAAGCCTATCAAGAGACATTGCGTTCCATCACGCGCAGCAATGACCCCCAAGCCTATGCGCTGGCACAAAATAATTTGGCGCTCACTTATTTAGCGGCACCCATGTTGGAAGCCAGCGACCAACTGCGGGCGGCGGTTGCTATCAGCGCCTTACGCGAGGCACTGACGGTTTATACGCAAGCCACCTACCCGTTCCAGTGGGCAAGCGCCCAATTAAATCTGGCAAATGCCCTACAATATTTGCCATCATCGCACCCCGAAGAAAATTTGGCGGAAGCCGTGCGTTTATACGAAGATTTATATGCTATTCGCACTCGTGCCAATGACCCGCTTGGGTATGCCCGCGTGCGTGCCAACCAAGGCAACGCGCTGGCGCATTTGGGCATCTTCGACCATGCCACAACGAATCTGCGTGAGGCACAAACCATTTTCCGTGAACATGGCGAACACGACGCTGCCGATGCCATTGATGCTAACCTAAGCCAATTTCCGGTCACGCCATTGGGGTAATCTCATGGAACATTATCAACGCCAACAATTTGATTTTTTGCTTTTTACAGCAGTCGAGCGTTATTCAGAACGCCTTATTCAGCACAATATGGGCGCGGGCAATGCGCTCGTGCGGCTGCGCCAAGATGCCAACGCCGCCGGAGTGCGCCGTGATGCCTTTGTAGACGCGCTATTCAGCGAATTTTTGCTGGATAATGCTGCCGGAGCATGTTTTGTGCTTCAGGCATTGTCTTCGCAGGTGATGTCTGTCCCAATGCGCGAAAACCAATCTATTGGTGATTTACTTATCCAAATGGCGAAAACGGTTTTTGCCCAACTGATGCAACAAAAGACAGAAGAATTGTTAGAACAATCCACTTTATTTGAGGAGTCTATCCTATGACCAGCGCAACAGCCATTTTAGAAGAACGCTTTGAGACTCTTGCAGAACGGGTTGACCAATCGGTGAGTGCCGTATTGGGGCTAGAGGTGGATGCCCGCGATAAAGCCATGATGCTCAAGCACGCAGTAGAAGATTTTCATCAGTATGCCCTTGCCCACTTGATTCAGCATCTTAAAAAAGATGAACATGGGCGCGACTTGTTATTTGGGATGCTGGATGACCCCAGTATCTATGCCTTATTCGCCATGCATGGGTTAATCCGGGTTGACCCCAAAATTCAGGCATTGCAGGCATTAGAGAGCGTGCGTCCTTACATGCAATCACATGGCGGCGATGTGGAATTGGTCAACGTGCAAGATAATGTTGTCTATCTAAAATTGCAGGGCGCGTGCGAAGGCTGTTCAGCGTCTTCAACCACCTTAAACAATCTGGTCGAAAAAGTTATTCGTACCCAAATGCCCGATGTGACCCAAATCGTTGTAGTGCCAACGGTTGCGCCGGGTATCGTGCCATTAGATGCGATTACTATCCATGCTAGCTAACAGCACACTTCCGCTTGCTTCTATCGCCCAACCGTCGCCCATGCTACGGTGTACGCCGCATGTATGGTTAGGCGCAAAATCACCGGGCGGTTTGGCGCTGCCCGCCGCGAACCCCACTGCCAGCCAAGTCTACGCGCCGCGTGGTGTTTGGTTGACCGAAAAAGGCTTAATCGTTGCCGATTCGGGCAATCATCGCGTACTGATTTGGCATGAACGCCCAACGCACGATGGGCAACCTGCCGATGTAGTTTTGGGGCAACCGGATTTTACATCGGAAGGACCCGCCGCCGGAGGACGCGGTGTGGAAAATGGGCTGCATTTGCCGACGGGCGTGGCAGTTTATGATGGGCATTTATATGTCGCGGATTCGTGGCATCATCGTATTCTTGTTTGGGAAACGCTGCCAGAAAAAAATGACCAACCGCCCGATTACGCCCTAGGGCAGCCGAATTTAAGCGCCGTTGCCGCCAATCAAGACGGTGCTTGTGCTGCTCATACGCTTTATTGGGGCTATGGCATCGGCTATGTGGCAGGCTGGTTTTACATCACGGATACTGGCAATCGGCGCGTTGTGGGTTGGCGCGGCTTGCCTATGCCCAATCAACCCCCAGATGTGATTTGGGGACAAGATAAGCCGACAGATGCGCTTGAAAATCGTGGGGGCGATGTGGGCGCAAATACATTTCGTTGGCCCCATGCCGTCGCAGGTGATGAACACACTTTATATATTGCCGATGCAGGCAATCACCGAATTTTGGGTTGGTCGCCCGCACCACAGCACGACCGTCCGGCAGATGTGGTGTTAGGTCAGCCTAATTTTGAGACTGCCCAAGAATTCGCTTATACCGCACAAGGCGCGGCAAAATTGCGTTTCCCTTATTCGATAAGCGCCGCCGATAATCTTTTGGCTGTCGCTGATACTGCCAATAATCGCGTGTTAGTGTGGCATCAGCTACCGCGTGTAGGTGCGGCTATCGCAGCGGATACCGTCATTGGGCAGCCGAATATGGGTGCGAATGGCGAAAATCAATGGAAAGCCGTTGAACATCATACCTTGTGTTGGCCCTATGGTATTCATCTTTTTCAGGGCTATTTGGCAATTGCGGACTCCGGCAACAATCGTGTTATGATATGGCAAATTGAACGTGCTGAGGATGTTTCGTGAACACGGCTGCCCCAGTGGTGGAACGCTTACGACTAACTGTGCGCGGTATTGTGCAGGGTGTTGGCTTTCGCCCGTTTGTGTATGGCTTGGCGCTGCGGTATGGGCTGGTCGGGCATGTGGTGAATCATAGCAGCGGCGTCTTTATCGAAGTGCAAGGCACAGCGCAAGCCTTGGCAACGTTTCAAGCGGCACTCATTGCTGAAAAACCACCGTTGGCACATATCCAATCGGTTGCTGTTGAATCGCTTATCCCGTGTACCGACACCCAATTTGTCATTCTAAACAGCCAATCTAGCGACCAAGTGAGCGCCCATATTCCGCCGGATGTGAGTATTTGTGACGCTTGCCTGCGCGAATTATTAGACCCATCCGACCGCCGTTATCTTTATCCGTTCATCAATTGTACGCACTGTGGTCCCCGTTTCACGATTATTCAGCACATTCCCTATGACCGTGCCAGCACCACGATGGCACATTTTGCTTTATGCCCGGCGTGCGCTGCTGAATATCATGACCCTCTCAGTCGGCGTTTTCATGCCCAACCGATCGCCTGCCCGGAATGTGGACCCAAAATTTGGTATCAACCCAAAAGTGATGCCATGATAGCTGGCACAGATGCGACACTAGACGCAACGCAAATTGCCTTAAAAATGGGGCAAATTGTGGCGATTAAGGGCTTGGGTGGATTTCATTTGGCGTGCGATGCCACGAATGACGCGGCACTCGCAACCCTACGGCAGCGTAAAGGGCGCGTAGATAAGCCCTTTGCGGTCATGGTACGCGATTTGGAGATAGCCCGGCAAATTGCACTGATAGATGCTGACGAAGCAGAGTTACTCACCAGTCGGCAGCGCCCGATTGTGTTGGTTCGCAAACGCCCGGATAGCCCCTTGAGTCAATTTGTTGCACCCGGCAATCCCTATGTTGGGCTGATGCTGCCGTATACCCCGCTGCATTATCTGTTATTAGATGACACGCCCTTAGTGATGACTTCCGGCAATCTCTCTGGCGAACCGATTGCTATTGATAATGCCGAAGCGTTAGACCGTCTTGCGCCCTTAGTAGATGCTTTTTTGTTTCACAATCGCCCGATTCATACGCCCTGCGATGATTCGGTGCTGCGCCTGCATGACCATCAGGAAATGCCGATTCGTCGTTCACGCGGGTATACGCCCTATCCAATTCAGTTACCAAGCGCCCAAACGACCTTGTTAGCCACTGGCGGCGAACTGAAAAATACGTTGTGTTTGGCGCATGATGGCTATGCTTTTTTGAGCCAGCATATTGGCGACATGGAAAATTTGGAAACGTTGCAAGCCTTTGATGCTGCTCGTGAAAATTTATGCACGCTCTATCGTGCCGAACCACGCGCCATCATTTGCGATTTGCATCCCGGTTATCTGACCACCCAATGGGCAGAACAGCATACCCAAAAAACAAACTTGCCGCTGATTCGAGTCCAGCATCACCACGCGCATATCGCCGCAGTCATGGCAGAACATGGTCTGACGGGCAAAACCCCCATCATCGGCATTTGCCTTGATGGCACAGGCTATGGCACGGATGGCGCAATTTGGGGCGGCGAAATTCTCATCGCTGATTATGAGCAGTTCCACCGGGCTGCCCACCTGAAATATACGCCTTTGCCCGGCGGAGATGCTGCTGTAAAGCGTCCGTATCGGATGGCGCTGGCGCAGTTGTGGGCAGCGGGCATCGCTTGGGATGACGATTTACCGCCTGTCGCTGCCTGTTCTAGCACAGAACGCAAGCTGTTGGCACGCCAATTTGAAACCGGATTCCAGACTGTGCCGACCAGCAGTATGGGGCGCTTGTTTGATGCGGTGGCTTCGCTCATCGGCATTCGCCATACGATTAATTATGAAGCACAAGCCGCAATTGAACTGGAAGGTCTTATCAACGCCCCTGAGCCTGCCAATTTTGCCTTCGACATTTTGCAAGATACCGACGGCACCTTCATCCTAGACTCTTGCCCAGTGATTCGGGCAATCGTGGCGCAGTGGTGTTCAGGGGTAGATAACCATCTCATTGCCGCCCGTTTTCATGCAGCGGTAGCGGATGTTTTGCTAGAGGTATGCCTGCGGTTGCGCGAATTTGGCAATGTGATTGCCCTCAGCGGCGGTGTATTCCAGAATAGTGTTTTGTTAAACGCAACGATGGTACGCTTGCGCGAGCATGATTTTGAGGTATTGGTGCATCGCGCCGTACCGAGTAATGATGGTGGATTAGCATTAGGGCAATCCGCCATTGGCAGTTATCGTTATTCACACAGATTATTTTAATATTTCATCCGATAAATATCTAAATTTCATTCTGTAGGGGAGGGTTTCTAAACCCTCCCCCTACGCGAAATCAAAAAATACTGGATACCATAATTAGTCAAAAGGAGCGTTAGAAAAATGTGTCTCGGAGTCCCCGGTCAGATTAAAGAAATATACGAGAATGCGGGCGCCCGCATGGGCAAAGTCAATTTTGGCGGCATCGTCAAAGAAGTGTGCCTAGAATATGTGCCGGAGGCAACCATTGGTGATTATACGATTGTGCATGTGGGCTTTGCTATCACCCGCCTCGATGAACAATCGGCATTAGAGACGCTGCAAATGTTCCATGATTTGGGCATCCTAGAAGAAGAACTTAACCCGGAAATGCCCGAAGCCGATGAAGAAATGCCATTAGGTGGATAGATTTTAAGGATAATGACGGATGAAATATTTAACCGAATTCCGAGATGGTGAACTGGTTCAAAAATTATTGGCAGAAATTCGCCAGAGTGTCACGCGCCCTTGGGCAATGATGGAAGTCTGCGGCGGGCAAACCCATTCAATTATTCGGAATGGCATTGACCAACTATTGCCCCCCGAAATCGAACTGATTCATGGACCCGGTTGCCCGGTGTGCGTGACGCCGCTGGAAACCATAGACCGGGCGCTGGCGATTGCCGCCCAACCGAATGTCATTTTTTGTTCGTTTGGCGATATGCTGCGCGTGCCGGGCAGCACCAAAGATTTATTTGCCATCAAGAGTCAAGGTGGCGATGTACGGATTGTGTATTCGCCGTTGGATGCGCTCAAAATCGCCCGCGAAAATCCAAATCGAGAAGTAGTCTTTTTTGGCATCGGCTTCGAGACGACTGCCCCCGCCAATGCGATGGCAGTAGCACAAGCGAAAAAACAAAATATCACCAATTTTTCGATGCTCGTCTCGCATGTGTTAGTTCCGCCCGCGATTGAGGCGTTGATGAGTTCACCGACGAATCGTGTGCAGGCATTTTTGGCGGCGGGACATGTGTGCAGCGTCATGGGCTATTGGCAATATGAACCGTTATCCGAGAAATATCATGTGCCGATTGTCGTCACCGGATTTGAGCCGCTGGATGTACTGGCGGGGATTCATCGGGCGGTGCTGCAACTGGAATCAGGACGCGCCGAAGTGGAAAATGCTTATTCGCGGGCAGTGCAGCGTGACGGCAATGCCCCCGCCCAGAAAATGCTTGGCGATGTATTTGAAGTGTGTGACCGCCAATGGCGCGGCATCGGCGTGATTCCGCAAAGTGGTTGGCAGCTTAGTCCAGCGTATCGTGAGTTTGATGCAGCGGCGCGTTTCAAAGTCGAAAATGTATTTACGCAAGAATCGCCGTTGTGCCGCAGTGGGGAAGTGTTGCAAGGTTTGATTAAGCCCAATCAGTGCGCGGCGTTTGGCAAAGAATGCACCCCGCGCAAACCACTGGGCGCGACAATGGTTTCTAGCGAAGGCGCGTGCGCGGCGTATTATAATTATGGACGATTCATTTCATTAGAGAGCATTCCCGGATGAGCGATAGCATTGATTTCAGCGATTGGGTGTGTCCTGTTCCCCTACGCGATTATCCGCAAATTGTGATGGGGCATGGCGGCGGCGGCAAACTCTCAGCAGATTTGGTGGAGCATTTATTCGTTCCGGCTTTCCAGAATGCGGCATTGGCATCGCTGGCAGATGGCGCGGCATTGACCATTAATGGGGCGCGTTTGGCATTTTCGACCGATTCATATGTGGTGCGTCCGTTATTTTTTCCGGGGGGCAGCATTGCCGATTTAGCCGTCAATGGAACAGTGAATGATTTGGCAATGTTGGGGGCGCGTCCGTTGTTTTTAAGCGTTGGTATGATTATCGAAGAAGGTTTGCCTATCAGCACTTTGGGAACACTGGTCGAGCAAATGGCGGCGGCGGCGCGTTTGGCAGGCGTGCAAATCGTCACAGGCGATACCAAAGTTGTGGATAAAGGGCATGGCGATGGCATATATATCAACACCAGCGGCATCGGCGTGATTCCTGAAGGCGTGCAGATTGCGCCGCAAAATGCCCGCGTGGGCGATGCCATTCTCGTCAGCGGCACGCTTGGCGATCATGGCATGGCAATCATGAGTGTGCGCGAAGGACTGGAATTTGAGACGATTATTCAGAGCGATTCTGCACCCCTAAATGATTTGGTACAGACGATGCTCACGGTGACAGCCGCTATCCATGTGCTGCGTGACCCCACTCGTGGCGGCATTGCCTCGGCGTTAAACGAAATTGCCCGCGCTGCTAAAGTGGGTGTCATGCTGGATGACCGCCGCTTGCCCGTGCGCCCGGAAGTCGCAGCGGCGTGTGAATTACTCGGCATGGATCCGGTGTATGTCGCTAACGAAGGCAAACTTTTGGCAATCGTGCCGCCCGAAGATGCCGATGCTTTGCTGGAAAAAATGCGCCAGCATCCCTATGGTAAAGATGCGGCGCTCATCGGGCATGTGGTCGCCGAACATCCCGGCGTGGTTGTTTCCAAAACAGGCATTGGTGGCACCCGCGTCGTCTCGATGCAAATTGGCGAGCAGTTGCCACGCATCTGTTAATAGCAATTAGGGCTGATACTTCAAATAATCATCGGTGATTTGTGCAAATTCCACCAAATTATCAAACGGGTCTCGGCAGAAAAAACGCGGTCTGCCGGGAATTTCTTCTGGCGTGCGGGGTTGATAACCGCGCTGTATGAATGCTTCACGCAGTACTTCAACGTTTTCTACTTGCAAACAAAAATGGCGTCCACTGAGGGCGTCTTTTTCGGGTTCGGCATACACATGGAGTTCCATTTCTGTGCCAATGCTGAACCACACCAAATCTAAATGGGCGATACTTTGGGGAACAGATTTTTCCGGCAGCCCAATGAGTTCGCCATAAAATTCGCGTGCCATCTGGGCGCTGGCTTCACCGGGTGGGCGCGGCACACTGACATGTTGTAATAAAAATGGCATGTTCAATTCCTAATATGACACACAATCAAAGCATCTATCATGAAAATTATAGCGTTTCATCTTCTGCTTGGCGATAAATCGCCGTGATTTCTGCGAGTCTTCGGCGTAAAAATGCTTGTTCCGTTTCGTTCTGGCATAATGCCAAAGCACGAGTATAAGCAATCTGCGCGGCGTGCCAATCGCATTTACGGCGCAGCAAATCAGCGCGGGCGGCATGGAACAAATAGTAATCGTCCAACTCATTCTGCTGCTGAATATCATCTAATAGTTTTAGACCCTGCTCAATTTCATATGCCATCGCTACGGCGACTGCCCGATTCAGTGCCACGATGGGCGAAGGCATCAACCGTTGCAATATATCGTACAAGACAACAATCTGCGCCCAATCCGTTTCTGTTGGCGTCTTCGCTTGGGCATGGAGCGCCGCAATCGCCGCCTGAATTTGATATATGCCCGCCTGCCGCAGTACCAATGCGCTCTCTAATAATGATACACCTTCGGCAATCATCGCTTGATTCCATAAGGTTCTATCCTGTTCTTCCAGCGGCACGAGTTCGCCATGCGAATTTACCCGCGCTGTCGAGCGCGATTCGTGAAGCAGCAGCAATGCCAATACGCCCATCACTTCGGCATTATGCGTCAAAATGCTTTCTTTTTCTAACAGCGTCAGCAAAATACGTGAGAGGCGAATCGCTTCCGCACATAAATCATGCCGAATGAGTTGCTTGCCTAGCGGCGCGATATAACCCGCATTAAAGATGAGATACACCACCGCAAGAACAGCATCGAGACGGTCAGGCAATTGGTCTAATTCTGGCACTTGGTAGGGAATACCAGCATCCCGAATTTTGCGCTTGGCACGGACAAGCCGCTGCGCCATCGTCGGCAGTGGCACTAAAAACGCGCTGGCAATTTCGGCAGTGGTCAAGCCACCCAACGTTTGCAACGTCAGTGCGACTTGGGCATCTTTTGCCAATGCTGGATGACAGCAGGTAAAGATTAATTTCAGGCGGTCATCGGGAATCGCATCAACAGTTAAAGGTGAATCAGGGTGTTCTAGTTCAATCAGTGTGGTGAGGATGGCAGTTTTGCGTGCCAAAGTCTTATCGCGCCGGAGTCTATCTATGGCTTTGCGGCGGGCAACCACGACAATCCAACCGCCCGGATTAGCGGGAACGCCTGTGATGTGCCAGCGTTCCAACGCCAGCACCAGAGCATCCTGCACGACATCTTCCACCAATTCCAAATCTTGAAGTTGGGCATACAACACAGCCATCACCCGACCGATTTCTTCCCGAAAAATCTGCTCAATCATGCTGTGCATGGCGGATTCCCATATTTAATAGGTGGTCAATTCCGGACGAATCTCAATCGCGCCATATTGGGCATCGGGGATTTTTGCCGCCATCGCAATCGCCTCATCCAAATTTTGGCATTCCAGAATGTAGACTCCGGCAAGCTGCTCTTTCGTCTCGATGAAGGGACCATCGGTAATGAGCGTTTTGCCATCGCGGATACGGACTGTGGTTGCGGCGCTGGTGGGTTGCAAGGGTGCGCCGCCCGTCATCATGCCGCGCTGATGCACTTCGCCATGAAACGCCGTATACCCTTGAATTAACGCGGTGCGTTCATCGTCAGGCAAGGTGGCGCTGATTTCTTCGCTGACGTAAATGAGCAGGACATAACGCATGATGATTTGCCTTTAACAAGTAAGCCGTTATCTCCTGCTTATTATGACACAAATTGACTTTATCATTCACCGACAGTAAATGGGGTTTCTGCCAAGACTTGATAGCCGTCATCAAACAATAAACGCACCACATAGTCGCCCGGTGGCAGCATCTCATCACCCAAGACAGCCGCATCAAAAACACCTTTTCCAGCGATGGCGGCTTTGGTATAGACATAACCCCAATAATTGTTATACAAATCGGGGTCATTCAGGCTATAAATACTGACCCAATCCCAACGAAAACCGGGCGTGTTTTCCCATAACACCGTAATGGTTTCACCGGGGGCATACGTCGTTTTATCCGTGCGAACTAGCGGCACAGCGTCGCGTTCCAAAACATGAAACGGACTGCGCGACATTTCTTCGTTCTCAGAATTGATGAGAATCGCGGCATATTCGCCGGGTGTTAATCCACCAGTGCCAAATGTGACGCTGCCGAAAAAACTGGCTTCATAAGGTGGCAGCCACATCAACGCACTGTCCACATCCCCCGCCGCCGGAACAATGGCAATTTTATCGGTATCTTCGCCACCGGGCGCATGATAACGCACCACCACTTCGCTGCCCTGCATAACGCGGCGATTCTGAACAGCAACGAACAGCGGCGGCACAACCGGCAGCACACGCACCGTTGAAACAACACCGCGATGGTCAGATGGAAATGGCGTGATGCCAATATCCACATTGGGGCTGCCCGCCGGTCCCACAATTTGGCTGTCCAAAATTTCCAAAGCATTCGCGGCAAATACCAAATCAATGCGGTCAAGCACTTCATCCAGTTTCAAGCGTGGATATGGATAGCCATATGTCCAAGTGATGCCGGGATTTTCTACTGGGTCGGGATGAATTGCCCGGAAAGTATCCACAAAACCTGCCGCTTCAACCGTTTTGGTCACAATCCATTCCACTGGATATTTCACTTCTGCACGGGTGGTCATGACCGCTGCTGTCCAATCAAGATGCGACGGTGTGTTAAAATCACCCGTCAGAAAAACAGGCACACCATCAGCGATAAGTTTTTCTAGGCTTGCCAACACAGGTTCGATGCCCGGTAGTCGTGTTTCGCGCTCAAGTTGTAAGACTTCTTCCAGTGTTGAGCCATCGCGCACCGCATAAGGACTATACGGGTCGGACGTTAAATGCACATTGGCGATAGCGACAACCTGCCCCGGATTGACCTGCACATACACATAATTGCCGTCTGCACCGGGCGGGTCAATCAATGGAAAACGCGAAATGATTTGAGTGCGTTCACTCACGTACTGCCAGCCTAACGCGGTTGCCAAACGTGGGGCATTTCCGGTCGCTTCTTGCAAGCCCACCACATCAGCTTGGGCGGCTTGAATCGACTCAACGACTTTGCCAAAATCCACCAGTTCGCCGCCGACCCAGATATTAAAGGTCATCACACGCAAGTCAACAGGCTCAAGGGGTGTTTCCTGAGCCGCTACAATCAAAGGCAATAATCCAAACACCAAGAGCAGCAAAAAAAGGCAGTATTTTTTCATAGGGTTGGCTCTCCATCCACACAGATAAATTCATCTGTGATTATGAACAGCCACATTTAAGAGGTTGGCAAAAACGGATTAAGAAACAATCGGCGCAGGCATCACCACCGCCCTCACGCCTCCCCCAACCCATGCTGAATCGCTATCACGGCGGCTTGCGTGCGGTCAGCGACGTTGAGTTTGGCGAAGATGGCACTGATATGATTGCGAACTGTGCCTTCTGATAAAAATAATTTTTCGGCAATATCGCTGTTGGTAAATCCGCGTGCCAATAAACGCAACACATCCACTTCGCGCTCAGTCAATTTGTCGGTGAGAAGGGTCGCGGGTTGGCTCTGGCGGGTAGCGACTTGCTGCAATAATTTTCCAGCAACGCCGGGGTCAACAAAGGATTTTCCGGCAACAGTGCCACGTACCGCTTTGATAACATCCTCACGCGGGGTATCTTTTAGCAAGTAACCACTCGCGCCAGCGCGAATAGCATCAAACACCCATTCGTCGTCATCATAGGTAGTCAACACCAATACTTTAGTATCGGGATAATGGGCGCGAATTTGGCGCGTGGCTTCGATGCCATTCACGCCCGGCATTTTTAAATCCATTAGCATCAAATCCGGCTGATGTTTTTTCACCAATTCAATGGCTTCTGCGCCATCTTGGGCGATGCCCACTACTTGAATATCTGCCTCTAATTTGAGCAGCATTTCCAAACTATCACGGATTAAGGCTTGGTCATCACAAATAATCACGCGCATCATATTACGTCCTTTATCTAAATCACCAATCGCACGATGGTGCCTTGACCGGGCTGACTTTTGATTTTCAGATGTCCTCCGGCAAGAGCAGCGCGTTCTTGCATTCCAGACAAACCATAATGCCCCGGTGTATAGGTTTGCTTCGGATTAAAGCCGCTGCCATCATCTACAATTTGCAATTCAAGCGCGTCTTTTTGCACCTGTAACATGACACTCAAACAGCGAGCATTGGCATGATAAACGACATTGGCGACGGCTTCTTGGGCGATGCGATAAATGCATTGTTCAACATCTGGTGATAAAGCTGGAATAGTCTCCGGCATCTCCAACGATAATTGCAGATGGGCTTTTTCGGCGGCAGTCGTTGCCAATTGATGCAGTGCCAGTACCAAACCCAAATCATCCAGCGGGCTTGCTCGTAATGCTTTTAACGCCCGCCGCGTGTCTTCCAAGCCTGTGCGGGCTGCCCCCAATGATTTTTCGACCAAATTTCGCGCTGTTTTCGGGTCAACTTCAAAATATGCCTTTGCCGTTTCTAGCTGCACTGTCAACCCGCTTAAGGTATGCGCCAAGGTATCATGCAGTTCGCGGGCAACCCGGTTGCGTTCACGGCTAATGGTCAAATGTTCCAGTGTAGACGCATAATGGGTTAAGCGCGTATTGGCATCTGCCAACGATGTTTGTTGTTCGCGCAATCGCCCCATCAAATGGCTGATAAAATAGCCCACGACAATAAACGAAATGGTCTGAATCAGATGCACCAAATAGCCAGCATAAAACCCGTCGCGCATTCCCGGCACGGGAATTGCGCCACCAGCACCTCGCAGCATCAACGCCAAGCCTAATGTCGTCGTTCCCAAACTAAACACAATCACCCACTGCCACGCATACCGCCATGCCGTCAGAATCAAGCCAATGAACAAAATAGGCATCAGCCGCAGCGATAAGCCTTCAGCACCTGTCAATGGTGTGGGTGGCTGCCCACGTATGAGCAGCAAGTGACTCGTGACAATTGGCAATGCCGCCACCACCACAATCACCGCAGGATAATAAAGAGAACGTTGGCACAAGCGCCGGAAAAAT
This sequence comes from Anaerolineae bacterium, assembly GCA_022842885.1. GTDB lineage: Bacteria > Chloroflexota > Anaerolineae > Aggregatilineales > Phototrophicaceae > JALHOR01. The sequence goes on along the minus strand of JALHOR010000011.1, from coordinate 28,477 downwards.
GTCGTGGCAATAATCAACACTGCACAAGTGATATTGATGCCATAATACAACGGTTGAATAGGCGTGCGCGTCTCTACAAAAATATCCACGCCTGCCAGCAACAGCATATACACCAGCCACAATGCTGCGCCTAGCCGAATAAACCGAATATTTTCAGAAATCAGAGTTGTGTTGTCCATAACATCATTATAGCGTCATCTCGCTTTGGCTGAGATGCAGCAGCTATCACATCTTATGCGATGCACCCATGACACCTGTCATGGGTATTCGTGCAAAAATGCATGGGGCTATCATCAAAATAATGATTCTGGCGATTAGCGCAAGTATCACCAGTGGCATTATGCTAAAAATGTTCATGGGCATCATTTTATATCTCAAAGAAATCTATAAGCTCACCATCGGGATTAATAATCAGATAGCTACAAGCAGGTTTCTGTTTTTGACTCAGCACTCAGCACTATTATCAGAGGAGATACAGTATGAAATACGCAAAACTTCGGCATCGCCGCTGGATGACAATTTATGGAATTATGGCACTCATCGCGCTAACCTGCGCCGTCATTGCAGCGCAAGATGGCATTGATTTAACACGGCTTCCCGTAGGCGATAACAAAACCAGCACCGAACCCATGCGCGGTTATATTTGGACGTGCCAAGGCAGAATCGAAGGCGTCGGTGGCGCACAAGCTGAGGGACCTTGGTTCAATGGGGATGGCACTTGGAATCGTCTGCTCAAAATTACGGTAGATGGTGCTGTTGAATGGGCAAATTATGATTTTTCGATAGAAGCTCTGAATGGGGAACGGGTTATCACTGGCAACGGTTTACCGCCGCATATCACCGGCATTTATCCTGTCCAGTCCAACGATGATGCCTATAAATATGACCGTAATCCTAACCAAATTAGTAAACAAACGATTAGTTTTACCCTGCCCTTGAATCCGACCCTCGCGGCAGAACCGTCGTGCGCCGGGGGTATGGTGGGCATTATGCTGACGGGCGTGCTAATCTTCAACGGTTTTGACGCTGAACTACGTGACGCAGCGGCGCATGAAGTGCAGGATGACTGCGGCGGACATCCTCAAGTCTCTGGTCAATATCATTATCATGATTTAAGCCCTTGCATTGAAGAATATGAAGCCGGAGATACCCATTCAGATTTGGTCGGTTATGCTTTTGATGGCTTCGGGATTTACGGCTTTCGGGGTGAAAATGGCAAATTGCTGACCAACGAAGATTTGGATGAATGCCATGGGCATACCCATGAAATCGAATGGGAAGGGCAAACAGTCGAGATGTATCATTACCATGCGACTGCTGAATTTCCCTATACGGTTGGTTGCTTCCGTGGGACAGCCTCACAAGAAATGATGGGCGGCGGACAAGGCATGGGCGGGCAAGGACAACCCCCGCAAGGTGGGCAGGGCGGACAGCCCCCACAAGGCGGGCAAGGTGGACAACCGCCGCAACCCCCACAGGGCGGACAAGGTGGACAACCGCCGCAAGGACCGCCCCCGCCCGGTGGTCAACCCCCGCAAGGTGGACAAGGTGGATAACCCTCTGATTTAAGGTGCAAATTCTAGCAACAAACCACAAGAGCGCGATGAAGGCGCTCTTTTCATTTGTTTGGCTTCAAAATAAATTTATATTGATTCAGAAGAAAACAATGTTTTTACTGCCACCTGAAATCCCGGCAGTACTGCTCCACCCTCTAAAGTGTCGTCTAAAATTAGAGTTCACCTGTATTGTCGTTTTGCCAGTTCGCCCATAATGCCCGGAATCAACTTATTGCCCAAAACAATGAGTTTATCAAACAAGCGCAGTGTCACGCTGCGTTTATGGGTGAAGGCGGTTTTCACGAGTGCTGCTGCCACTGTTTCGGCGCTCATGGTAGGCAAACCGCCGCCTGTGCGTTTGCCTTCTCCCAAACGTTTTTCGTTAAATTCAGTATCGGTGCGCCCTACCAAAAAATCGGTCACGAAAATCTTGTCACTCGCCAATTCAATACGCAGCGATTGGGCAAGACTGCTGACAAAGGCTTTGCTGGCGGCATACATTGCAGCATACGGCGATACCAAACTAGCGGCAACCGAAGAAATGATAAGAATATGCCCGCCACCCGACTGCCGTATTGCTGGCACAGTGGCACGAATCGAATGCAGCACGCCATCAATATTCGTCCGCATGACCATTTCAATATCTTGCCATGCTGTTTCTACCAATGCGCCGCGCTGCCCCAAACCCGCATTCGCCACCAACACATCTAGCCTGCCAAAACGTGCTAATGTTTGTTGAACGGCATTTTGCATATCATCAGCGGAGGTCACATCACCTGTAATCGGTAAAAAATCACCATGCGGCGCAGGTAAAGTAGCAATGTCATCCGCCAATTGTTGCAATCGTTCAGCACGGCGAGCCACCCCAACCACATGATAATTTTGGCGGGCAAATGCTAACGCCGTCGCCCGTCCAATGCCGGAAGATGCCCCGGTAATTAACACAACTCGTTGCATCGCTTAATCGCCAGATTCGGGTTTTGTTTGCTGTTGCATGGCAGCGGCAGCACTGGCAACGGGCAACCATGACCCCGGTTTACGCCGCTTGAGGACACAAAAATACACATTGCTCCAGCGATAATCGCCATCGAACAACACATCTTCTTTGCCGCCCACCCGTGCCACTGGCTCCATATGGATGATTTCCCAACCCTCATCACCCAATTTATTCAGTTCAGGAATCATCGCTTCGGGCGAGAAAGCACGCGGTTTTTTATCAAATTCTTCTTTGATGAACGTCCGAATTTCTTTTTTATTTGCCCGCGCTTCAAAAAAGCGGGTCATATATTCCCATTTTTCCATGCTATTCCATCCTGTTAAATCCGGTCATAAAACAAATTAAACCGCAAAGCCGCCCAGAACGCAAAGAAATCGCGCTGCTTAAATAAATAATGGCTCCCGATACAGCCCGAATACTTGGCGCATGACATCCGTTAATTCGCCTAATGTGGCATACTCACGCGCTGCTTCAATCAGATAAGGCATCACATTTTTATCGTTGACACACGCTTCACGCACATCGTCTAACACTTTTTCCACGCGGGCATTATCCCGTTCTGACCGTAGTTGATTCAGTCGCGCTACTTGCCGTTCATATCCATGCGGATCCATCTCCAAAATCGGGATACGCAGCGGCTCATGATTGGCATATTTATTCACGCCGACCATCACCCGGTCACGAGTATCCAATTCTATCTGATTGCGATAACTCGCTTCACCAATTTCCTGCTGGAAAAAGCCCGCTTCCAACGCCGGCAGCAAGCCGCCAAAATCCTCAATGCGCCGGAAATATTCGTACACAGCGGCTTCGGTATCATGGGTCAATTTTTCGATAAAGTAACTGCCGCCAAGCGGGTCAATCGTGTTAGCGACGCCGCTTTCTTCCAACAAAATTTGCTGTGTGCGAAGCGCCAATGTCACGGCATGTTCAGAGGGCAGCGCCAAGGCTTCATCCATGCTGTTGGTATGCAACGATTGTGTGCCACCTAACACGCCTGCCAATGCCTGCACTGCCGTGCGAATCAAATTAATTTCCGGTTGCTGCGCTGTCAGGCTGACTCCCGCAGTTTGGCAGTGAAAACGGCATAACCAGCTACGCTCGTTTTTCGCGCCAAATGTCTCGCGCATTTCCCGCGCCCAAATGCGCCGTGCTGCCCGCAATTTGGCAATTTCTTCAAAAAAATCGTTGTGTAAATTGAAAAAGAAACTGATGCGCGGCGCAAATTCATCAATATCCATACCGCGTTGCAACCCCCAGCGCACATATTCTAAGCCGTCCGCCAGCGTAAATGCCAATTCCTGAACGGCAGTGCTGCCCGCTTCGCGGATGTGATAGCCACTCACGCTAATGGTGTTCCATTCCGGCATGTCGTGTGTGCCAAATTCAATCGTATCTGTCACCAAACGCATCGAGGGTTCGGGCGGAAAAATAAATTCTTTTTGGGCGATGTATTCTTTGAGGATGTCATTTTGCAAGGTGCCACGCAATTTCGCCCGCGGCACGCCTTGTTTTTCGGCAGCGGCAATATAAAACGCCCAAATAATCGCTGCCGGACTATTAATCGTCATACTGGTTGAAATTTTATCGAGTGGGATACCCTCAAACAAAATTTCCATATCGCGCAAAGAACTAACGGCGACGCCGCATTTGCCAAATTCGCCTTCAGCTTCCGAGGCATCGATGTCGTAGCCCATCAGCGTCGCCAAATCAAACGCGACGGATAAGCCCATGTTGCCCTGCTCTACCAAATATTTGTAACGGGCATTGGTTTCTTCGGCAGTACCAAACCCCGCGAACATTCGCATCGTCCAAGGTTTGCCACGATACCCAGTGGCGTGGACGCCGCGTGTAAATGGGTAATCACCCGGATTGCCCAAATCACGTTCATAATCCAAGTCGGCTACATCCAGCGGCGTATACAGGCGCTCAATCGGCACGCTCGATTGGGTCATAAAAGTGCGACGGCGTTCTGGCATTTTTTTCAGCGTGGGGTCAAGTTTATTATTTTGCCAGTTTTTATGCGTGCGTTCTAGCTGCGCTAATTTTGTCTTATCAAAAGGCATCGGAAAAACCCTCATCAACACTCATTTGGGCTGATTATAACACCCAACGATTCAATTTAATCAGGTCGCGCCTTCTTATTTCTCAAACGCGCTCCAAATGCACCATATGCAAAAAACACAGTACAATAAAAACAGTCCACATGGCAAAGGTAACAACATGGTCTTTTTTCCTAAAGTCGCATATACACCACAAGAATTTATTGAACTGGTGCATCTGCCAGAAAACGCAGATAAACGCCTAGAGTATGTAGAGGGTGAGGTATACGAATTGGTCACTTATCGGCGTGGCTCAAAAATCGCTGGATGGATTTTGACGGCAATCAATAATTTTGTGGGCGATTCGGACATAGGGGATGTAACGGGCGCAGATGGGGGTTACATCGTTGATGGAGCGCGAGTGATGCCAGATGTCGCTTTTTTGCGTTCAGCCAAACATACCGAACCAGACGATGAAGGCTATTATCCCGTTGCGCCTGATTTTATTGTGGAAGTTGTATCACCAAGTGATCTTAAAAAACCCAATGAACGCATCAGCAAAAAATTACAGCTTTACCAAGCGGCGCAAATTCCTTTGTTCTGGTTGGTCTTTCCCAATCGGCGCGAAGTAGAGGTTTATGAATATGGCAAACTTATCCGCACCGCTGGAATAGACGATATTCTCAATGGTGGTGATATATTGCCAGAGTTCCAACTACCCGTCAAACATATTTTTCGTGATTAGTCGCGCTCATGACCTGCTGAGATACCTGTTTCTCGTATTGAAGCCAGTGATATCGCGCTGTTCACCCGTGAAGGCGAAGCCACTCAGCGCCGCATCGGGTTCACCGTAGGGCGAATAATTGTGCGAAGCCGCCGTAGTCCCCGTTGCCTCCACCACGCCTCGCACCGAACCAAGCCCATCCTGAAGCAGGTACGACCAGTTGCCAGCCTGATTTTCAATGGCGTGAATGCCTCTGGGAGCATGAATATATCGCTCCGTGTTCGTGCCGGTCGTCTGGGCGATGACCAATGCGAGACCGGGTTGGGTATCCAGTAGATATTTGGTGATGATGTTGCTGGTGGATTGTTGAATGCGATATTATGCATAATTCTTTAGATTATTGGGAATTTTCCCTCAATACCATATAGCGCATAAACATAATAAGGCATATGGGAAGGATACTTCCGGTCAGCTATACGAATATAGTCAAATGCTTTTTGAGGTTCTGTGAATAGATGATACTCATTCAGATAGTTTTGCCACTCGTTTCTTAATTTTAAAGCTGTGTCTGGCTCCATTTGCCCTTCGAATAATCCTGAAATCAATTCATAATCAGCCACATCGTAGCCCAACAGCCGCCATTCCTCATCCACAATGTTAGGGAAAATAGGCTCTGAATCTACTTCATCCTCTATATCTATTTCATTCTTAACGACCTCAACCACTGCCACAAGGTAACAGGGCTTCCAACCACTTCCCCAAGACTGGTGAAGATGATCTCGCAGTGAAGCCAAATTTCTCCATACTCTTCTTGGTCTGTAAAAACGCGGTGGCACAGATATTTTTCTACTCTCTGAAAATATATCGTTCCAATCGGGTTCAGAATACATGGCTTGCATGGCTATAGAGTGCCATAAATGGGGTTCTAGTAATTCTGAGAACACCGAATACCAAATGTAACTATCAACGGATAAGGGTTTTGAGATATTTTGCCTCAAAAGAAAGGAAGTTTTCTTGTCCTGCGTCCATTGGGAATCAATGTCAAGCCACATCTCGCGTGCGTCAAAACCAACAACTATGCTTTTATACATATTTACCTCTTCATATTGTTTGCTTTGCTACAATATGGGAAGATTCTCAATATCCTTCCATATTGTAGTGTCTATATCATAACTACGCCTACGTTTGCATCCAACCGCCAGTGCAAATTGAGAGTTCTGGATTGATGGGTGGGGTGGTCAATGGAAAATGCGGTCCACCTGGCGGTCCGGCATAGTCGCTTGCAAGCGGCTTTACATATGGATCATCAGGTTGAATCCGACAGTAGCATGAGCCATCCTGATGGAACTTGAAAATATGAAAATGATGTCCAGGTTGACCATGACCTGAAACAACGTTAACCTTACAAAACTTTGGATTCAAGAGAGCGGCTGTGCCGCAAGCAATACATGCTCCAAGGGCATCTTTTGCTGCCTGAAAGTTTGATTCCCAGCTTATTCTTTCACCACTACGCTTCGCAAAATTAATTTGCGGTCTCAATGGCAAAGTTATTGTGGTAGTCGCAGCGGCAAGAATTGCTAAACCTGTAACACATAACGCAATTCCGAAAGCGGCTACATCTTCTGGACCCGGAAAAGGGTTGACTGATGATGTTGTTGCTGCCAATGGCACTCCCATCGCCAAGATTTCACCACCCGGATTGTTACTTGCGGGCGGACGGACACCATTCCACTGGATGACAAATTGATTGTACGGCAAATTTGACCAGTAACGTGCCTCCTGAGTCATTAGAATTTGTACAGCCCGTGGCCAATTTTGGGTATAAGTTTCATTAATGACCGATATATACGCCAGCCATCCATCATAACATTGCGATTGCTTATCTGCTGAAATACTGGTATTTGCCCAACATAACCCACTAGGATCGACTTGATTGACTGGATTGCCGCTTACATAGCCGTAGCTGTTGAGCGACAGCGGTTCATCAAACTTACCTTCAAACAGATCTAAACTTGCAAATACACCTAGACTTGGTGCATAGTTACGCGCTCGCAAATGCAATAACCCAATGCTATCTTTCATCTCACCGGTGTATTCATAGGGCGAAACGGTTGTGCCTTGCGAAGATAGCAACTTGCCATAGGGGTCAAGCTGCCGTCCAAATTGAACAGCACCCGCAGCATTGACTTCGTTTAACACTGAGCCAAGTCCATCTTGTCCCGTATAAACCCAATTTCCGGCAGGGTCTTCATGTGCATAAATGCCAGTCGGGGCATGAACGAAGCGGGTAGTTTGTCCGTTGGTCGTTTGTGCCAGTGCCACCGCTAATCCCGGCTGCAAATCCAATAAATATTTTGTAGCAACCCCACCGACGGATTGTTGAATGCGATTACCTGCACCATTGTATTGATAAGAAGTCGTGCCTGCTGTCATCATCCGATTGGCTCTATCCCAAGTATAACTGTTCGCGCCGTCGGAGGTGAGGTTGCCGTTGGCATCATAGGTAAAATTCACCCAAGCCCCACCATCTACCCGATTGCGCTGGAGTTGATTGGCAGCGTTGTATTCATACTCGGTAAGTTCGGCAGTGACACTTGCCCCAGAAAGCGCCTCACTCCGCCGATTGCCTGCCACATCGTAAAGATAGGCATAGATTGTATCGCCACCGTTGTAGTTGGCGGTGAGTAATCGGCTCAGGTCATCATAGGTATAGGCGATGTCCTGTTGCACAAAGTCGCGCGATGTTGCGCTGAGGCTCTTAAACTGAATTTTGTAATTCGTGGCTGCCGCTGTTTTGTCATGCGTGTTGCGGATTTCAAAAACGTGCCACCCTTCTTCAGTCAACACAAGGCTGGCAGCGGCTTCCCCCGACGCGGCGGCATAACCATCAAAACTCTGCCAGAGGGTGTTATTCACATACACATCAAAGCGGCTGTGGTCGCTGCCTGTGCCATACAATTCTTTGCCAAATACCACCATCTTCAAATATGCCGACCATTCGGTAGAGACTTTGTAAGGTGCGGCATTCGTCCAAGCGCCGGTATACTGGATGGCGGCATCAGGGTAAATAGACGCTATAATGAATGGGTGATAATATATTGTCAGAATTCCAACTACTCGTCAAACGTATTTTTCGTGATTAGTCGCGCTCATGACCTCAGAGAATCCGCAAGTTAAACGCCCAATCACCCATCAATTTTTGCAGGTTGTCCGCATTTCGGACGATACCCTGTTTGACCGTTACTTTGTGCCGACCCTATTGGCAATTGGGGTTCTTTACAGCGGCTTGCAATTCCTGAATGGCGATTTTTTACTGAGTGTGGTATCGGGCATCAGCGTCGTCATGCTCACAGCATTGGCAGCATTTGACCCTGTGCAGGATTTCTTTTTGCGCCGCCTGTTTGACCGCAGCCACGCCACGTATATCGCCCTCTTTTGGTGCTACAGCTTGTTATGGGTGCGCGTGTATCGCCAATTGGCAGCAACCACGCCCGACGGCAAAGACAGTACGTTGTTTTATATTCTGTTGATTTTATTTTTGGCAATCACCTTCCGGGCATTATTGACGTTGTTCGCGCTCACACCGGTGGGGAATGATAGCTTTATTTCAAAATTGCCTATCTGGGAAAAAGTCTTGGTAGTCGGCAATGAAATGATTGCTGCCGGCTTATTGGCAGTTGTGGCAGGCAGCCAATTGGCACAGTTGCTCCAACCAGAGATATTCACGCTATATGCCAATCCGGTATATGCTGCGCTGCTGCTGGTGATGGTGATTGTTTATTATCTGATGTTGCAATTGATGTGGTTACGCCGTTGGAATCGCTGGCTGTCTAACAATCAAATTTGGGTAAGGTTAGCGCGGTTATTAGCGCCAGTGGCACTTTTCACAGCCACCATGGTCATTGTTCGCCATTTCACACGCCTGAGCGATTCGCGCACTGCTGATTTATTAGGAACAGCCGACCTTGACCAAAATGTGTTGGCGCTCTCGCCTGTGTTATGGATGCTGATTTTTTTCGTGGTGGTCTTGGTCTATACCAGCCGGCGCGGTTTACGGCAGCGATTTCTGCCTGATAATTTGACGACCCTCCTGCCAGAACGAGTCCGCAATTGGCTAAGTACCATCTCCGATATGGATATTTTGCTGATGTGCGGCGTCTTTATCGCTTTCATTCCGCTGCATTTGGTCTTGTTCGAGAATGATAGCATTGGCTTGTTAGATACCCTGCGTCAACAATTATCGCAAAATGCGCTGATTGATACCTCCGACCAAGCCCTTGCCGTTGTCTTTGCTTTCCCGTTTTATGTGTTGACCATCGTCTTACTGGGAATTTATGCTTATGTATTAGCAGACTCCAAAGTGGACGCCTATACCCGCGACGATTTGGTGAAAAAACTGCCCATCTCGCAACTGATTATTTTGATTATCACGCTGTATCTATGTGCCATCCCCTTTAGCCAAGTCTTGAGCGAAGGACGGTTGCCACAACTGCCGCAAGAACTAGGGCGCGTGCTAGCATTTGATGTGCTGATTCCGTTGATTCTGCTCTACGTTCATTACTTTATTTTCATTCGTATTCCGTATGGGCGCGGACAATCGCGCTGGCGCACCAACCGCAGCACACACTTAGAACGTGACTTAAAACGGGCTGACCAAATCATTGACGAAGTTCAAAACAAACTCAAACGCGCTGAAACCATCTGGCAGCGCCGCCGCACCGTCCCCACCAACCAAGATGAAAAAATTAATATGCTCTATGAATTTATCGAACTCAACAGTGAGCGCGACCATTGGAACATGGAACGGCTCAAAGTCATCAATGAGCGCCAAGAGCTTGCCGAAATTTCCGAAGCACCTATTTCGCTCACTATTGCGCGGCTGCCCACCCGTGTCATCAGTTTTGGGATTCCCTTGCTGTTGGTATTCAAGATTTATGAATGGGCAATTGTGAATGACGGACTGCGCGAAATTGCTAATAATCCGAACATTGGTGTCATTGAGTTTTTTCAGATTATCTTAGAGCAGACGCAATTTTAACACTTGCTTAAAACCTGCTTAACAAACAATTTTATTTGTATTATACTTAAGCTCACTCGTCCAACCATGATGTGAGATTGATTCAACGATGCCGCGCACCTATGATAAACGTTTGCCTATTCTCCAAACTCATCTACACCCTATCCTTGCGGAAGATACCATGCCAGAAGCCGGACGAAAAATCCTGCTCAATAATTTCGTGGATATGCTCACGCATGAGGGCGGCTTGACAGGTGATGATCCTGTTCACGCGATTCATCAGATGCGGGTGGCAACTCGGCGGCTTCGGAGTGCGTTCCAAATTCTCGCAGCCTATTATCACCCGGGTAAAATTCAACTGCTTTTAAAATCGTTAAAATATACAGCGCGGATGTTGGGCGTTGTGCGTGATTTGGATGTGATGATTGCCCGCCTTAAAGACCTGCAAGCCAGTGGCGATGAAGCCCAAAAAGCCGCTTTTGAGATGCTGATACAGCGATTGACGCGCAAACAAAACACCTTCCGCGCTCATCTGGAAGATTGGTTGGATTCACGCGAGTACCGGCGTTTTATCAAACAATTTTCTGCCTTCGTGACCGAATCCGGCTCAGGGGCATTAGCCCCTGCCAATACTTTCGTCCCACATCAAGTTCGGCATGTTGTTCCCACATTATGTTATGAACAACTCTCGCGCGTCCGTGCCTATGATACAGTGCTGCCAAATACCGATGTTGAACTGTTGCACAACCTACGCATTGAATGTAAACGTCTGCGCTATACGCTGACTTTCTTCAATGGCATTTTAGGCACGACCGTCAGCGAATTCATTGATGAAGTCAAGCGTTTGCAAGAATATCTGGGTCAGTTGAATGATTTGGTGACAATGCAGGAGTATCTACAGTCTGTCGAGAACAATCTTCAAGACCATGCCGATGTGTTAGCACCGTATCAGGAACAATTAAATCAAGAAGCGACCACTTTGATAGCAGGGTTTGAAGAAGTCTGGTTGCATTTTAATAAACGCGCAGTACAACGCAAATTGTCCGACGCGCTGCTGGTCATGCGCTAAAGTTCCCCTATTGTGAGCCACAGCCCATCTCTATAATGCTCCGCGCATTGTGGCTAGGAGAGTTATAGCGTGCATCATTTTTTGCTGCGGCTGTATGGCATTATCCTCTGTATATTATTTGGCATCATCACGGCTGCCGGATTGGTCAGTTTTGGCAGCGTCTACCAACCGCTGCCCGTTCTCATCGCAACCTTCGTAACAACAAGCATTGCCCTATACTTCTATTTTCGGCACGATAATGGGTGGTTTGCCGCCGTTTTTCCGGCGCAGGTACATCCACAAAGTCGTTTATTTTGGAGTGCCATCGGCGTGGCGCTGGTACTGCTCATCAGCGTGTTTCTGTTTCGGTTGGTCAATTATCCCCTCTCTGCCGCTGGCAATGTGATTCCCGGCGATGCCATCAGCTATCATTTTCTGAAAGCGATGGAATTGATTCGCACAGGCACACTGTGGAATGTGGCACATCTGTATGGCGAATACCCCATTGGTTACGAGAGTCTCATCGCTTTTGGCTTGTTATTCACCGGCAGTTGGCAGTTCGCTGGCATTATCCATAGTTTGATTTTGCTGCTGCTCATCTTAAGTATTTATTTGCTACTGCGGCGTTACACACACTTGCCGGATGCATTATTATTTTTGATAAGTGTTGCATTGTTTTTTTACCCAGATTTGTACTCGCAGGCGCTCATCGTTGGCAAAAATGATTTGTTTTTGGCAGCGACGATTTTAGGCGCAATCCTGCACAGCCCACTGGCATTACGCGGTCAATCAAATGCGTGTCATCCCCTTGGGTTAGCCTTGCTAACTTCGATGTCCATGGCAACCAAACCGGGCGGTATTTGGATTTTAGCGTTTTTGTGGCTGCTGGTCGTCATCTATTGGGGGCAGGCATATCGTGCTGGCAAAGCCCAACAATATCTCGATATTCGCCATTTTGTGCTAGCAATCGGGCTGATGTTCCCCGGCGGGTTATGGGTCATTCGTAACTATAGCCTGATGGGGCGCTTCTTTTCACCAGAAGTCAGCAGTTTTTTCGCTGGCAGCATCTTCGCCAATCTCGCCAATCTGCGCCTGTATACCTCTGGTCTTGAATCGTATGCCCTCATTGGCTTATCGCTGTGGATTTTTGCGCTGGTGATTTTTTTGGCATTGTTTGTTCCACTCCCCCTCACCTTGTTATTGATAGTGATGATTGGGGCATTCATGATCACGCCCTTAAGCGCCTTTCATACGACAGCACAAGTTACCGTGCATATTGAATGGCGCTATACGACCCATTTGTTTTTCATATTGCTGATTTTGGTCATCGCCCGTTTTGAAACTCTGCTAAAAAAATTCGTTACGTTTGCCATGCAGCATCAGCGCATTTTTACCGCTATGCTAATCACCGGATGCTGCGGCATTCTAGCAATTTTGAACCCAACAGAATTGCTAGCATTAAATCCCGATAATGCCCTTAAACTCCGCGACCCTTATTCAGAAACAGTCGGCGTCAATGGTTATCATAGTGTCTATGACTATGTGCAGCACGAAATTCAAAACGCTGTGATTTTTTCGCATGGCGCAGAGCCATTTTATTTATATAACCCTACGCAACCGACGAATCAAATTATCGGGCATACACGCCATCCATTAGGAATGCCCGATTTAATTGCGCTACCAGAGCCGGATTTTCTGGTGTATATCCCAGAAAATTTACCGGGCGAAGCGCGTGACCCCTTCATTTTCGTCAGCGACTACGCTTGGGAATTGGTTTATGAAGACAGTCGCGGCGCAGTCTATCAGCGCAGCCTAGCCGATTAACCATACCGAAATCCGGGCATCTGGTAGACTGGCGCAGGTTGCCCATCCACACTTACGGGAGCAATTACCGGATTACCAGCATCATCCAGCGCAATAAAACGAATGCGAAGTTCATAATCGCCCGTCACAAAAGTTTGGTCTTCCGTCTGGAAGATGCGCCCACTGGTGATAATAAATTCGCCCTCATCCCATAAGGTTGAGTCATAACACCCGTCATTATGGGGCGTGATGCACGTTTCCCATTGACCATAGACGTTATTATCCGCCACATTCACCATCTCAAAGCGCAACCGATAATTCTTATCCGGTCTTTTTAAGACTTGTAACGCCATATCATAAGCGATGGCAGTTCCTGCCAATTGATTATTGCTGAAAGCGAAGCGATGCAAGCGCACAAAATCGCCAAACATAATGTCTTGGGGAAATGGGTTCAAATAATCGAGCGCCACCTGCTGCCGATTTTGGAGATGAATTTCGTACAGGTCATAACTGAAGGTGCTGTCGCTGTGGCGCACAATCGGTTTCAGCACATCGGGACGACCTAATGCTGCGATGATTTGATTGGTTTCTGGCGCAATGCCCGCATCTTGGTAACGCCAACGCGCCTGAGTGCCATACAAAAAATGGGTATACCCCGCCAAATCATCTAATTGTGTTGGCAGTGCATCGGTGGTTATCGTCGCTAACGGAAAGAAAAAGGGCAGGCGTTGTTCGCCCGGTGCCATGATGACCAGTGGGCGTTGAAAGTCATTGATAAAATATTGCAACTGCTCGACCAGCAGCAACATGTCCGGGTTCTGTGTCTTATATTTTGCCGTGTCATCTGGATAATGATTCACCCATAAGAAATCATAATAACGGTCAACTTGCAAAATTGTCGCGCCAATGCCGGGCAATGCCAAGATAACCAGCAAAACCCCATAGCCGATTTTAACGCCAATATGCCAGCGTCGGACGCGCTGTTCTGGCAGTAACCACGCCACTAGCGCCGCTGATGGCAGCAGCAGCAGCGGTACAACGGCGAATAATAAGCGATAGTGATAACTATAGGAAAAAAACCACGTCACAAAATATGGCAGCGCCAGCAAAAAAATCCAACCGAAACGGGCATAAGCCAGCGTTTCATCGGGTGAAAATGTCTCGCGCCATATTCGATATAAAGCCGCGCTCATGATAATGCTGCCGACGACTATTAGCGCCGCTTCTGGCAAAATGATATAGCTGGCAGGGGGATTCATGCGGTCTGGATTGATAAACGGCATGGAAGGTAGCAAGCCCGCCAACACGAGTATCAGCCCTAGCCACGCGATGATAAATAGATTTTTTTGCCGCTGCTGCCTATAACTCAATGTGACATAAACGAGACATAGCACCAGAAAAAGCAGCACAAATCCCAATAAATCACCGCTGCGGCGGGCAAATGTCAGCCAAACCGGATTCGGGAAGTCTATGGGATTGTGTCCAAGCAGACTATTACGAACATACCAGACTGCCCCTAACGGCAAACAAGCCAGCCCGGTAATAAGTGCCGTCTCAAAACGTGGCAACCATGCCCGCCAATTGCCGCGCACCTGCCCAAAATCCGCCACGACCAGCAGCAGCACCCCCCAAACAAATGCACCCGCTGTTGGTTTTGTCCACATGGCAACACCAAAAATGATGCCTGCCAGCAGCGCATAACGGCGGCGCGGTTCATGCGGTTGCGCGAACCATGCCATCAGAAAAAATGCCGCCGCCAACGTGAACAAAAATGCTAATGGAATTTCCAAATCACCCGTATGCGCCCATTCGCCCACATGCGGGTATAACGTCCATAATGCCGCCAGAATTAACCCAGTGCGCCGATTGAATAATTTGACACCCGCTACATAGGCTGCCAACACGCCGCCCACATGCAAAAACCAAACAACAATACGGGCAGCATGGTCATCTATGCCGCCAACGGCAAGTTGCATGAAAGCATATTGCAACGATAAAAACGGGGGATAATAGCCAATATCTTGCGGAATATACCCTAACAACGAAAACAAACGCCCCTGATACCCAAACACCCACAGCGTATCGTAAGCATTAAACGTCCAATATGCCGTTGTCAGTCCGCGCAGCAGCAGTGCCACCGCAATGAGCAACAGCCATAATTTTTCATCAAATGCCCATTGAGGCACGATAGGACTTGCATGGGTAGGCTTCTCACCAGTTTGAGATTTTTCTAAAACGACCTCACGCCGATATTTGCGCCATGCCAAGATGCCAAATACGAGTGTCCATACGATTGTCCCTGCCAAGATAATATCAAAACGCAGTAAGGGGATTTTTTGTGCTGCGCCCAGCGTGCCAAGGAGAAACATCCACGCCGTTAAGAGCGCCGACCCCAGCGCAAATGATAGGCATAACACCAACGGCGTTTGCTGCCAATCGCGGCGCGGCAGCAGCCACAACGCCGGAAAAATCCCCATGCCGATATACACCCACAGCGCCAGCGGCAGCATTCTTAAGGTTTGTTCTAACCAATATGCCAATGACTATCCTTTTTAGCGATTAGCTGTTAGCTTTTGGCGATTAGCCTTTAGCTGTTAGAGCCTGTTATAGATTTGTCATTTACCGCAATTTTGAACCACTGAGACACCGAGAACACCGAGATTTCACTGAGAAATAGGCTAAAAAGCTGATAGCTGACTGCTGAAAGCTATGCCGATGTTGAAAAACATAAATGATTATATGAAGAACTGTTACGTTTACAAAACAGGCTCTTAGCTTTTAACTTTGCACTTTTAACTTTTAACTTTTAACTATTTTTCGGGTATCAACCCATTTTCTACCAAAAATGCCGCATATTGTTGTGCCTGTTCGCGTGCGCCCACTGTCGTCATGTGCAGCCCATCCTGCCAAAAAGCAGCGTTATAGGGCATCGTTTCTGCCAAATCTATCAACGGGATATTGAACTCAGCCGCCAATTGGCGCGTGATGGTGTTATGCTGTGCCACACCAAATTGCATGTGCGGATAGGTCATATACAAACTGCCATTCGACGGTTCTGGAAAATATGCCCATGTGGAAAACGTTATAGCCACATCATTCGCTTGTGCCAATGCCACCAAATTGCGTAAATTGCGCTCAAAATAAAGCGGCGGATTCGCCTCCAGAACTTGCTGCGGCGTCAAATTTAAGTTGGCGCAAAATTCAATATCACGGCACATTGGCACATCGCTCACATTCAATAATGCCGATTCCAGCAATGCGGGATTTCGCCCCACACCGAGTTTAATTTGCAAAAAACGTATCAATACCGATGGGCTAACGTCAATCACTTGCGGCGACCAAATACCCCGCGCTTCGTTCAAGCCGTTATAACGTGCCGGGTCTACCAAGCGCGTCACCACATCATTGACACCTTCATAAGTCAGCAACATATCTGGCGCATCATCCAAAATTTTGAAGGTAAAATTCGCCAGATTATCAGGAGTCGCGTACAGCATCACACCAGCATTGACCACGCGCACATGGGTATAGCCATATTGTTCGTGCAAAATGCGTTCTAATTGGGCAGGATAAGCATCATCGGGCGCTAACCCCACGCCATACGTCGTTGAACCGCCCACCGCAAAAATGCGAAACTCACCGGCTGGTTTTGGGGTGGACAATTCGCGGCTACGATAGCCACGCGCATTATGGTCAGGATGATTGGGATTTAAGCCAAAATTGATATACGGGCTGCCAGCAACACGGGTGAGTCGCGTCAAAATATCATCTACAGGATACAAATATGTCACGCGCTCATCTTCTGTGCCAAAGGCGCTAAAATACAAGCGCAGCCCAATTTCCAAAACAGCAAAAGGAATCAGCAGCATCACCATGAGCGTTGCCGCAAAGCGTACAAAGCGCGTTATATCCAACTGAGAAAGCTGCGGCGCAACTGCCAAAACTGCCAACGCCAGATTAAAACATACGAGCCAAACAGCAAAGGGTATCCAATAATTCCGCAAGAAGGGCGCGATATTGGGCGCAACAACCAACACACCCACACTAAGAACGAACCATCCTAAGACCCACAACACGGAGCGTTTGGTGATAAACTGTGCCAATCGCTGCTGAACCATGCCCCACAGCGTCAGCCCAATTAATGCCGCTGCCAGCCCTGCCAATGCCATAAATTCCGGCGTGAAGAATGCCACTTGGGTTCCAGCAATGCGTTCACTCCGCACATTCCACAACAAGACCCATAACAGCAGATCACCAATGAGCAATAGCCCACTGCTGTAAAGCCATGCCCAATGTGCCGAAGCCTTTTTTACATCATGCGTCGTTTCTGCCATGCCTGCTGCCCTATTTTAATGAGTCCCACTAGCCCGACAGAAGCTAACAAACCCACTGCCGGATAAACCGGAACATAGTAACGCTGCCATTCTAACGGCGTCAAGAGCAGTATCAGCCCCGGCATGACGCTCCCATACGCGAGCAGCAACCCACGCACACCCGGCAAAATCGTCTTATCGCGCCCTAAAACCACGATGCCTGTTAGCATCAAGAGCAATAACACGCTGCCGCCCGCCAACGTTCCCCCTATGCTGACACCTTGCAAAAACGATGCTTCATACGCCTGAATTTGGTCGCCAATAAAATTCTGCCAAGTTGCCACTTCATAATACTGCGGCAGCGCCACGAACACTTGCCGAAATAATCCGGCGCTTTGGTCAGCAAAATGAGCATATCCGCCAAAAAATTGCGTTTGTCCATTCAACAAGTCTGTTCGCAATGCCAACACCGTGTTAATACGCCCAATTGGATTGCCCCACCACGCTGGATTTAACGCATAAAACACACCCAATGCGACCATGCCCGCAAAAAACACCAAGATAACATTTTTCAATTTAACAAAAGCAATGCCAAAGGCTACATCAGGTAAAATACCGACCTCACCCCCCGACCCCCTCTCCTGTAGGAGAGGGGGAGTCGCGCTCTGCGCGGCGGGGGTGAGGTTGAGGACGCGAAAATTAAAATATTTATCGGATGAAGCACTAAACACACAGAGAAAACAAGTGATAAACACAATCAGCACCCCGATTGCCGCTGTATGTTTGCTGGCAACCGCTAACCCGCTGGCAATACCTAGAAACACCGCCGCGATGAGTATTTTTTTCCATGACGATTTTTCGGTTTTTATCAATACAATGCCTGCCCACAGGACGAACAATGAGAAAAAAACAAAACTACCTTCCATCATGGCGCGTCTGCCATTTAATAACAGCACCGGATTCAGCGCATAATAGAAGCTGGCAACATACGCCACAGGTCGTCCGCCTGCCGCCTGCCCTACCCAAAACATGAGAATAGCACCCGCCGCCAAAAACACGGCTGACATCCACCGCGCCCGCAGCAGCAAATCATCGGAGGGAATATGCCCATTCTCAAAATTATATTGCCAGTCGCAGCACCAATCCCACTGCCCATTGAGTTGGCTTATGTCATACCCACCCAAATAAGCAGCTAACCCAAACAAATATTTGGGCAATGTGCCGTTTAATAATCGCAAATGTTGTTCAGTGGCAGCACTCTCGGCAATCAATTCGGGCGTGTCTGAATACAACACGCGCGATAAATCACGCTGCACAAACTGAAAATAAAAATCGCGTCCCATATAAATTTGGGTGGTTTCATCGCCGTGCAATGGCACCAGCGGCGTGCCAACAAGGATATACAGCATCAGTGCAAACAGAAAAAGAGCATTTTGGAAGACATGATTTTTTAGAAAAGTAGGCATAGGGATGAACAAAATTAAGATGAGGATTCTTACCAAATAACCGTGATGGGATATTGCGCGATAGCGGCATCGCTGCTAATAAAGGGTAGATTTTCAACGCTTGCTTGGGCAATTAATAAGCGGTCAAATGGGTCTTTATGCACAGTGGGCAAATTCGATAATCCGGCAATATGCCGCACTCGGATAGG
This sequence comes from Anaerolineae bacterium, assembly GCA_022842885.1. GTDB lineage: Bacteria > Chloroflexota > Anaerolineae > Aggregatilineales > Phototrophicaceae > JALHOR01. The sequence continues at coordinate 9,323 of JALHOR010000011.1, read as the reverse complement.
CAAAATTTGTAATTGATTCACACGGCGCTGATTGCGAACCATCTTGAATATGGGTAATGGCAAGGTGAGCTTACCGGCTTGCAGTTTGATTTGCATCTCCCATATGCTGGCAATACTTAAAAATAACGTGTGGTTGCGATTTGACGTAATAGTAGAAGCCGTTTTTGATAAATATTTAGGTTCGCTCGCAACCCAGATGAATGTTGAAGTATCAAGAAGATAAATCATTCTTCTTCTCCAAACCAAAACTCATCAGGCAATTCATCATTAAAATCATCACTCATCCATGCCCCCGGGTTGAGACCCAAAACACGCGGGGTATCAGGAGTAGGTTGCGGGGCAACAAACTGAACACGTTTATCCACAATATAGAGATAAAGCGTTTTCACTTCCTCCGGCGATAATTCATCCACTTGACGCAAGAGCGCCTTTAACTTTGCCATGATTCATCCTTCCTTCTAATGCCACTGGTCACATTATAACATTCACGCCGGATACGATGTAGTCAGCATTAAGCACAATCTCCTTTAAAAAGTGGCGAACTGCTCATCCCAAACTCACCAGTTGGCGTTAGAATAAAAGTAAACTATGGTTTTTCTCTACAAAATCAGCCAGTGGAGTAAAGTGTATGACCGTCAGAACAGCACGGGTACTGATTGCCAAGCCGGGGTTGGATGGGCATGACCGGGGTGCGAAAGTGATTGCCCGTGCGCTGCGTGATGCCGGGATGGAAGTCATCTATACCGGATTGCGCCAAACCCCTGAAATGATTGCCGAAGCCGCCTTGCAAGAAGATGTCGATGTCGTTGGGTTAAGCATCCTGAGTGGTGCCCATATGACGCTGGTGCCGCGGGTGCGCGAAGCCATGAACAAAGTCGAGCTTAATGATGTGCCGATTCTCGTAGGGGGCATTATCCCGGATGAAGACCGCGATACCCTGCTGACGTTAGGGGTTGTGGGGGTTTTTGGACCCGGCACTACCACCGATGAAATCCGCGATTTTATCCACACATTGGTGGTCAAAAAGGACACCAATGAGTGATTTGGTCACATCATTACTGGCGGGCAGTCGTCGGGCATTGGCACGGATGCTCACACAAGTGGAAAATGCGACTCCAGAGGCACAACAGGCATTGGAAAAATTGTTTCCTCATACGGGAAATGCTTGGATAATCGGTGTAACCGGCGCGCCGGGGACGGGCAAAAGTTCGCTGGTCAATGCGTTGGCGAAAGCCTATCGGGCGCAGGGCAAAACGGTTGGGATTGTGGCAGTAGACCCAACGAGTCCTTTTTCTGGCGGCGCGATTCTGGGGGATAGAATCCGCATGGTGGAGCTTTCGGGCGATGCCGGGGTGTTCATTCGCAGCATGGCGACACGCGGCAGTTTAGGTGGGGTAGCACGCGCTACGCGGGATGTCGTCCGTGTGATGGATGCGGCTGGATTCGACATCATTCTGGTGGAAACGGTGGGGGCAGGACAAAGCGAAGTGGATATTGTTCGCACTGCCCATACGACAGTCGTTGTTGAAGCGCCCGGTTTGGGCGATGATGTGCAAGCTATCAAAGCGGGCATTCTGGAAATTGCCGATGTGCTGGTGGTCAATAAAGCGGACCGCCCCGGCGCAAACCAAACCGTGCGGGCATTACGAGCCATGTTAGAACTCGGTCATCCGGCGGCGCGTGAGCAGTTTGCTCGCCATCATGGGCGCTTGATAGAAATTGAAGTTCAGAATAATCATCAGGATGAATCGCTGTGGATTCCGCCAGTGCTGCAAACAACAGCAACCAATAACACGGGCATCTCAGAATTGGTTTTAGCCATAGAGTCCCATCGGCAATTTGTGATAGAAAGTGGCACAATCACTGCATTACAAAAGCAGTATCTTGAGCTAGAATTATATGAACGGCTGCAACAGGCACTTATGCAGCGGTTTCTCCAAACCATGCCCAAAACTGCCCTTGCAGATATGATTAACCATATCGAGGCACGCCAGCTAGACCCACAGCGTGCCGTCAACCAATTGCTCGCAACTCTTGATCAACCATCGCTCAACATTCAGGCAAACGAATCGTAAGGGCAGGGGGTAGTGTGACTGACTTATCGGACACTTCAAAAGTACCAGGAACCAAATATGCGCGGCAGCCAGAACACGACACTGCTGAGGCAAACGCTGTGAATTACGCTGATAGAACATCACGGATGCGCTTTGGCAAGATGAAATTGTTTGCGGGGTCGGCTTCCAAGGAATTGGGGCAGGAAATCGCGGATTATATTGCTGGGCAGGACGGCTACGAAAATTTGCACTTGGGGATTCCCAATCGTACCCAGTTTTCAAACGAGAATATTTTCATCCGGCTAGAAGAGAGTGTACGCGGGCGAGATGTGTACCTCATCCAATCCATGTCATCGCCAGTCCATGATAATCTGATGGAAATGCTCATCATGATTGATGCGCTCAAGCGCGATGCAGCATGGCGCGTGAATCTGGTTGTGCCGTATATGAGCTATACGCGCTCGGACAAAAAAGACCAACCGCGCGTGCCGATTACAGCGCGGCTCATTGCCAATATGATTGAGACGGCGGGTGCTGACCGGTACATTACGATTGATTTGCATTCCGGGCAAATCCAAGGCTTTTTTAATATCCCCGGCGATGCGCTGACGGCATTTTACCTCCTGAGCGATTATGTGGCGGAAAAGTATGATTTGACCAATTTGGTGGTTGTCGCTACAGATTTAGGCTTTGCCAAACAAGGTCGCAATTGGGCAGCCCGCTTGAATGTACCATTGGCATTCGTGGAAAAACGGCGCGTGGATAACAAAGAAAAACCGCAAGCCATGTCGCTCATCGGGGATGTTGCTGGGAAAAATGTACTGCTGGTGGATGATGAAGTCAACACAGCGGCGAGCATCGTCAACGCAGTTGATGTGGTTCGCAGGGCGGGCGCTCAGGAAGTATCGTTTGCATTTACCCACGCCTTCCTAGCAGAAGTCGCCTATGAACGCTTTGATAAACTGAATCTGAAAGAAATTATCTTCACGAATACGATTCATATTCCCGAAGCAAAACGCTTGCCGAACATGAAAATCTTATCGGTTGCGCCGCTGCTGAGTGAGGTCATCATTCGCGGGCATGAGGGACGCAGCGTGGGTGAGTTGTTCGACGAATAATGAGCGATTCACACTCTACACCCCCACCACCGCTGTCGTTACGTCAAATTCTGCCGGGGGCAATCGGTCTCATTATTTTTGTCACGGCATTGACATTGGGCGTGAATGCGATTGGGGTAGAACGCCTGCAAAAGTGGATTACGGATGCAGGCGTTTTTGCGCCACTAATCTATATTCTCATCAAGGCATTGACCTATATTTTCGCGCCCCTCACCAGCGGTCCCATCCAATTGGTGGCGGGGACATTATTCGCTAATGTGTGGTTGGGCGTGTTATATACACTCATTGGCGAAGTGATAGGCGGCAGCATCAATTTTTGGCTGGCGCGGCGTTTTGGGCGACCGTTGGTACTGCGCCTCGCAGGCGAAAAAAATATGGCGCAGATAGACCAGTTTTATCAGCAGCGCATGGGCGGCTGGCGCTCATTGGCATTAGCGCGGTTGCTCTTGTTCTCGTTATGGGATTTTCTCAGCTACGCCGCCGGATTAGCACCCGTGACTTTCCGCGCTTACGTGGGCGTGTCCATCATCATCGGCTTCATTCCGACGTTCTTTTTTGTGTGGCTTGGCACGCAAGCCATAGATAACCCCGCCCTGCTGCCGCTGGCATATCTGCTGGTGGGACTCGCCATCGCCGCCGCTTTCCTGTTGGAAAAGCCCCTCATGCGCTGGTTGCAGGCACGGAAAAAGAACTTATGAAAAATGGGCTTGGTTGGGAGCTACTTGTATTAGTTCCCAATATAACAGATCAGCCTGTGTTGTATGCAGTGTGTGATTGGCAACAAAGAACGAGTTTTAGAGGTTTTGGAAATGAGGGAAAGCACTGGACCACTATTTTACAGAGGTATCAATTATGTTAAAAAAATTAGCTAAAAAGTTCTTGTTTATTTCTATTATAACATTTATTATTATAATTGGATTATTCGGTATATGGCAGATAGGGCTTCGCTTGGAAGCGTTAGGATATCTATTTTATGTTCGTGAAGCATTACAGAGAGAATGCCCTTCAACAATCGTTGAAGTTACTATAGATGGTTTTTCCGGTGATCCATTCCCAAGTTGGATGAGTCCAGAAGTCGCCTGTATGAAAGAATTCAATGGAGTGTGGACTTGTTATTGTTAAATTATGAATAAAATATACAATAATCATTGGCATTCTCATACAGACAATCCGATGCGGCGCTGAGTGGCTTTGCCTTCACGGGCGAACAACACGATAATTTGCAGAGCAGCGATTTTATGCTGCAAAATCGCCGCTGCATTTGACACATTCGCTAAAACATCGCGGTTGCGGCGTCTAACTGTTGCAATTGTTCCGCACTGAGTTTTACATCCACTGCGCCTAATACTTCTTCCAATTGGCTGATCGTGCGTGCGCCAATAATCGGTGCGGTAACAGCGGGTTTTGATAGCTGCCACGCTAAGGCAATTTGCGCCATCGGCACGGCATGAGTCTGAGCAATCTCGCGCACCAAATCCAGCGCATCATAGGCTTGCATATTATTGATGAGCCGCTGAATCAAGCCGCTGCTCTCGCGGGTGGTCTCCGGTTGGCGGTTGTCACGGGTATATTTGCCAGTGGCGAACCCAGCAGCAAGCGGGCTGTAGGGAATCACCCCCACGCCTTGGTCAAGGCAAGCCGCCGCTAATTCGCGTTCAAATTCACTGCGATGAAACAAACTATAATGCGGTTGCAAACAATCAAATCGCGCCCAACGCTGCACATCGCTCACCCACAAGTTTTTCATCAACAGCCATGCTGGATAGTTGCTGCACCCGATGTAGCGCACCTTGCCAGATTGCACGAGACTATCCAATGTCGAAAGTGTCTCTTCCAGCGGCGTAGTATCATCCGGGAAATGTGTTTGATACAAATCAATATAATCGGTTTGCAAACGGCGCAAGCTATCCTCTACCGCTTTTAAAATATGCTGCCGATGCAACCCTTCGCCATTTGCCCCGTTCCACATGCGCCCGCGCACTTTCGTAGCGATGATAAGTTCATGACGCGGTTTGTCTTTCAGCCATTTGCCGATAATCGTTTCGCTTTCGCCGCCTTGGTTGCCCGCAATCCAGCGCGAATAAATATCTGCGGTGTCGAAGAAATTAATGCCCGCCTCAAACGCTCTATTCATGATGGCAAATGACTCAGTTTCATCTGCCGACCAACCAAAGGTCATCGTGCCTAAACACAAGCGGCTCACTTTTAACCCAGTCCGCCCCAATCGTATAAATTGCATTATCATTGCATCCTTTTTATAGTTTTGTTATTGAATCGTGGCACGATTGTAGTATGCTAACGAGTAAAATACCGCGCTGAGTGCGGTCTTTTTTTCTAACAGTTTGCTGATGGCACTATGCTATAATGGCGCTACCCAAAAACATAACCTGACGGTGACTCTATGTTCAAAAGCAAAAATGACTCGTCCTCCACAGAAAAACCCAAACGCGAGGGGAGTATTTTTCGGCGTGTGATGAAAAGCGTCTTTGGCGACCCGATGGATCGGGCGGTGGCGAAATTCCGGGAACGGGTTGAAGCCGTCAATGCATTTGAAGCCGATATGAAATCGCTGAGTGATGACGCCTTGCGGGCAAAAACGCAAGCATTCAAACAACGCTTGGCTGATGGCGAAACATTGGATGATATTTTATACGAAGCCTTCGCCGTCGTGCGCGAAGCCTCGGTGCGTACCATTGGCTTGCGGCATTACGATGTGCAGTTAATCGGCGGTATGGTGCTGCACGAAGGGCGCATCGCCGAGATGAAAACAGGCGAAGGCAAAACGCTGGTCGCTACCCTGCCCCTGTATCTGAACGCGCTGAGTGGCAAAGGCGTTCACTTGGTCACGCCCAATGATTATCTGAGCAAATTCGGGCTGCAAACGATGGGTCCCATCTATCATTTTCTGGGCATGACTGCTGGTGTCATCCAGAATACAGGTGGGGGTAATCCCGATGAAGGCTCGTTCATCTTTAATCCCAATGCCCCCTCAGCCGATGCCCGCTATCAAAATCTTGAAAAAGTATCCCGCCGCCGCGCCTACGAAGCGGACATCACCTACGGCACAAATAACGAATTTGGCTTCGATTATCTGCGCGATAATATGGCATGGGAAAAAACCCGCCTCACCCAGCGCGACCTCAATTTTGCTATCGTGGATGAAGTGGATAATATCCTGATTGATGAAGCCCGCACACCATTAATCATTTCCGGTCCCGCTGACCCGCCGAGCGACTATTACGCCAAATTTACGCAAATCGTCAAAAAACTCAAGCGCAGCAGCCCCGAAAGTATTGCCGATGAAGCACCCGATGGCGATTACATCATTGACGAAAAAGACCGCATCGCGTATTTGACCGAAGCTGGTGTGGAGCGAGTGGAGCAATTGTTAGGCATTAATCATCTCTATCATGCTGAAAATGCCGAGATGATTCCCTATCTCGATAACTGCTTGCGGGCGATGGCACTGTATCATCGTGACCATGAGTATGTGGTGCAGGATAAACAGGTCGTTATCGTAGATGATTTCACGGGGCGCTTGATGCCCGGACGCCGCTTCAGCGAAGGCTTGCACCAAGCCATTGAGGCAAAAGAAGGCGTAGAAATTCGGCGCGAAAATATGACGATGGCGACCATCACCTTCCAGAATTACTTCCGCATGTATGACAAATTAGCGGGTATGACGGGGACGGCGCTCACCGAACAAGAAGAATTTGAGAAGATTTACGAACTGGATGTCATCACCATCCCAACCAATTTGAACATTCAGCGTGCCGATATGGAAGATTTAATCTTCGTGACACAAAGAGCCAAATGGAACGCTGTCGTCAACGAAATTAAAACGCGGCATGAAAATGGGCAACCGGTTCTAGTCGGCACGGTCGCTATCGAAACATCGGAATATCTGGGCAAACTGCTGGATAAAGCCAAAGTGCCACACGAAATTCTGAACGCCAAGCAGCATGAACGCGAAGCTGGCATCATCGCCCAAGCTGGACGGGCGGGTGCTGTCACGATTGCCACCAATATGGCAGGACGCGGCGTGGATATTTTGCTAGGCGGCAACCCCGAAGGCTTGGCACGCGAAATGCTGCGGCGGCAAGAGGTGGATATGACCGCCGCAACGCCCGAACAATGGGAAGCTACATTTGCCGATGCCAAAATGCGCTGCGCCAAAGACCGTGAAAAAGTGCTTGCCGCCGGCGGATTATATGTGCTTGGCACAGAACGCCACGAAGCTCGCCGCATTGATAACCAACTGCGTGGGCGTGCTGGGCGGCAAGGCGACCCCGGCGAAACCCGTTTTTACCTAAGCCTAGAAGATGATTTGATGCGCCGCTTTAATGGCGAACAAGTCAAAAAATTCATGTCATGGGCGAATTTACCAGAAGATGAGCCGTTAGAACACAATCTCGTCACGCGCTCTATCGAACAAGCGCAAATCCGCGTAGAAGGGCATAACTTCGATATTCGCAAGCGCGTCTTGGAATATGATGATGTCGTCAACCGCCAGCGCGAAATTATTTATAATCAGCGCCATGAATGGCTCGATAAAACGCCCGAAGACTTGCATGAAGATTATCTCGACTTGCTTAAGCATCGCATCCTGCAAGTCATCGAAACCCATGCCGAACCCGGAGACAGCCTAGAATATTGGGATGTTGACCTGCTGCATAAAGAGTTGTTTATCGTTTTTCCCGTGCCAGAAAGCATTAATCCCGATACAATGGTAGACATGACTCGGGCGCAATTGCAAGACCAATTGGCAGTAGCCGCCGCCGAGGCACTAAAACGCAAAGAAGCTGAACTAGAAGCAGTGAATCCGGGGACGGCGGCTTACGCCCAACGGTTACATATGCTGCGCGTCATAGATTTTTATTGGCAGCGGCACTTAACCGCCTTAGACATGCTGCGCGAAGGCATTGGGTTGATGTCTATCGCCCAACGTGACCCGGTGGTGGAATACAAGCGCGAAGGCTTCATCATGTTTGATGAGATGCAAGGGCAGATCACCATTCATGCCGTGCGCGAATTCTTCAATATTCGGGCAGAAATGCCCCGTATCCAGCAGCGGCAAATGCAAATGGCGCGGGCAGTGACCAACGCCCCCGCCGCTGAAACAGCGCAAACTGTGCGTAAAACCAACCGACCCGGACGCAATGACCCGTGCTGGTGTGGCAGTGGCAAAAAATATAAGAACTGCCACTTGCGTGAAGACGAAACCAAAGAACGTCCGCATGCCTAAATCATCCAATAATCGGCAAAACGGCTTTTTTGGGGAGTGCCGTTTTGCTGCCCAATTCTCAGAACAATATTTCATCGCAGTAGGGTTTATTTTAAGTGGCATGACAGGAGAACGACGATGACGCAGACACAATCCGCTGGAGTCTTTGACCGGGACATGAACGCGACCTGGGAAAAATTCTTGCGAGAGAGGGTGAACTCGTTCATCAAATGGGATCTCGTGCGCTTTTTCCGCGATAATCCCCATACTGCTGATACGGCAGACAACATTGCCGGATTTATCGGGCGTGACACGCGAACCGTGCAGCGCGAACTGGATGCACTCGTCAAAGCCGAAGTGTTGGCAGCGCAGCGGGCAGGCGATACCACCATTTATCGCCTCTCAACTGACCGCGAAACGCGCCATCTCGTCACAGAATTTGTGACATTGTGCCATAATCGTGATTTCCGCGTGAAGGCGATTCAGGCAGTGATTAAAGGCATGAATTTTTCACCGGGTCAAGATTTCTAGCAGGGAAGGCAAGCGGTGGGCAACGTCTCTCTGCATCAGTTTTTGGTGATTTATAGCTGGTTTCCGCTGGCGACGCTGCTGCTATTCCTGATGTTGATTGCGCGTTTTTACCAGAAATTTTCTGGTCAACGCATGTACTTTTGGTTATTTTTGGTACCGCTGGTTGGCTTTGGTGCGACAGCGGTACGTTATGCCAGTATTGACGCTGCCAAGGGAGATTTGCTGGCAGCGGTGGCGTCGGCGGCATCCGGTGGCATGTTATTGTGGCTGGTGCTGCATTTATATCGTAGGATGCTGCTGCATAAATCATGATATTATTGGCAGATATTGTTGGATTAATGGGGTTAATGGCGGTGGCAGTGGCACTATTTATCCTAGCTCGCTTGAGCCGCCGTT
>JALHOR010000010.1:2317-79582 GCA_022842885.1 Anaerolineae bacterium | reverse complement strand
CGGCGGCAATTAAGTTACTTTCGTATTGGGTGGGATTGGTTAATTTCAGAATTTAGCCAAGGACGACCTTGGCCTCTTATCTCCACTCTTTATTCATGAAAAACGTTGGTTGATAAGGTCAGCCATCAGCTTAACAGAATAATTTTAGAACGACAATAACTTATAAAATAAACGAATCAACCTCTTACTGTTTGTAAGAGGTTGAAATCGCTAAGTTGTTAGATTCAGGGTCATTATCTTTCTTAGAAAATGACACATAAGAAATTGGCTCATGTCCAGATTGCGTGAAAAGTGGATATTTGTAGGGACACGGCATGCCGTGTCCCTACGGAAAATCACTTGTTTTGAACATGAGCGAAAAATTATCTTAGCCGACAAGCGCCAGTGCCGCCAACAGTGCCACTAACCCCATGCCCATGTGTGCCACGATGGTCGCCCGCGTTGAATCGGTGAGGACGCGCACACAGCCCAAAAAGCTGGCTTGCAGCAATGGCAGCACCACCCCAAACCAAACCAGTGCTGTACCCGATAATGCCGCCGCATACACTGCCGCATGAAAAATCGTGAACAATGCCGCTGTCACTACCAAACCAGCGATTGGACTCAGGCTGGCTCGCAGCCGGGGCAAGGCGACACCCATAAAAATCAGGCTTTCGCTCATCGGCTGAATCAGCACAAGAAAAAGCCCGGCTAACAGCCAATCGCTTACGCTGCCCGCTGTCATGCCTGTTAAAGCGGCAACCGGGCGAAAATCACTGCCTATCGCCGCCATTAAATCGAACAGCAGCATCACACCAATTGCCAGTAACAACAGATAAGGCAGCGGTAAACTGGTTTTTGCAACTGCGCCAAGTTTCAGTGCCGCCCATTGGTCAGGCGTGCGACGGCGGGCAACCAGCGTAAACGCGGCGGCGGCTGCCAACCCCAAACACCAACCCAACAGCAGCGTAAATGGCGTAATCGTCACGAGATTGCTGCCCGTGAGGAACAGCGCCAGTGTCGGTCCCAGCAGCAGCATAGTGAGCGCCAGTGCCACCAAGATGATTAGCACGTCCAGCCACGACCAAGTCGGTGGCGTTTGCGGGGCAGCCAGTTGTTTAAAGAGGCGATTCAAAAGAGTCATAAACACAATCGGCATAGATAGCTCACCAAATCGCCCCAAAACCACATCGAGTTTAGGCGATTTGGTGCTTGTTGACGGTTAAGCGTTATTCAGTCTCAACAATTTCGATGGTTCGCATGACATCATTTTGTTCGATAGCATCCACCACCGCTTGGTCTTTATCACTTTTGACTTTGCCAAAGACTGCATGTTTGCCATTCAACCAATCGGTGACAATATGCGTGATAAAAAATTGTGAGCCATTGGTATCGGGACCCGCATTTGCCATGCTCAGGCTGCCACGTTCATGTTTGATGCCTAATGCTGATTTTTCATCCGACCAGCGATAGCCGGGACCGCCGCGTCCATCGCCTTGCGGGTCGCCACCTTGAATCATAAAATCGGCAATCACCCGATGAAACAACAAGCCATTAAAAAAGCCTTCGCGTGCCAAAAAGACAAAATTATTCACCGTCAGCGGGGCGCGGTCAGCGAATAAGTCTACTTCAATCACGCCTTTGGTGGTGGTGATGATGGCAGCATATTTTTTCTTGGGGTCAATCACCATATCAGGATAGGCGCTGTATTTCTTGGGCATACCAAAACTCCTTGTGCATTTGCCAAACAACGCTATAAGCATAACAGAAAACCGATTTTTCGGTATGCTTGGCTCAGGATGGGAATCTCTTAAGGGCATAAATGGATTAGATACGTTATACTCTGCCTATATCTATCCAATATATACCCTTGAAAGGTAAGGCGATGGTGATATTGTCGCTACTATCACGTTAGAATTTTTGCAGGGTTATGGCAGGCGACACCTAATTGTCTCATAATGGAGACGGGCATTATCAAAAATTACTGGCTTTAGGACAGGATGTTTATTCTGTGAACTTCATTCTGCCATTATAATGGACACATGAGGCGAAAAAGAGGCATCCACCAGTTATAGTAGGTAATAAGGAGCAGCATTCCCAATGCCGCGAGTCCTGTATATTGAAGATGATGCCAACAATCGGCTGTTAGTCCGCCGGATTTTGATGGCAGAAGATTTTGAAGTCATGGAAGCAACCAATGCCCATGATGGCATTGCAATGGCGGCTGCCAGCCCGCCCGATTTAATTTTAATGGACATTAGTATGCCCGATATGGATGGCTTGACCGCCACCAACAAAATCCGTGGGATGCCTGCGATTGCCCATTTGCCCATTGTGGCGCTAACGGCAAACGCCATGACGGGCGACCGGGAAATGATTTTGAAAGCGGGCTGCGATGGTTACATTAGCAAGCCCATCAACATTGATTCTTTTGTAGACGATATCATGCAATTTCTCAAGTAGGACGGGACGAATGAGCAGACCTTCGATTGACCCTAGTGAAGCGCATGTCCTCGTGGTGGAAGATAATGTGCCGAACTTTGTGCTGATTGCGCGAATGTTGGCATTTATGGGCGTGCAGCGGTGTGAGTGGAAAACCTCAGGTTGGCAAGTGGTGCAATTTGCCGAAACCTTGCCCCGCATTGATTTAATCCTGATGGATATTCGCTTGCCATATGAGGATGGCTATCAGGCGTTGCAAAAAGTGCGGGCAAATCCGCGCCTGAAAGAGACGATTGTGTGTGCCGTGACCGCCGAAGCCAGCGAAGACCAAATGCGCCGCGCTCAAAAAAGTGGCTTTGATGGTTTCTTGGGCAAACCGCTTGACCCTGACCGTTTCCCGGAACAGATTCGGCGTTTGCTGGCGGGGGAACAAGTGTGGGAATGGCAATAACCCCCGGCGGTGGGCGGCATCAGCCCGGCGCTAACGGGATTATTGTGCGGCAATGGTTCGGCACAATGGGTAGGTTGCGTAGCTTATGATGACACCTTTTCCTGATCTTCTCGCACAATTTCGCCAAATCGCGGCGCAGCATCAGGATTTGCTGCCCATATTTCACGCGGTGTTACCGGAGATAGTGGCAGCACTGCCCGGTGCCCAAGCGGCGTATTTATATCGGCAAACGCCCGATGGATTGTTATTGCGGGCAGCCACCCGTGACAATATCCCGTTGGATACGCTTGTCACTTTGGCAACCCTGCCTTCGCACGCAAGCGCCCTCCAAACACAGCAAATTCAAGTGGATGTCAGTCAGCAAACGCTTGTCGCACCTATCGTTCTGCACGAAAAGGCGGAGGCGGTTTTAGAAGTGGTTTTTGATGTGCGGGCAGCCGATAGCTTTGATTGGCTGGGGATGCTCATAGCGCACTTATCATTAGTGCTAGAGAATCACTCATTGCAGAATATGGTGCATCGCCTCAGCAGTGCGACTGCCCAACTGAGTGCCTGTACCACCTACGCCCAAATTGCCGAAGTTTTAGGCAAAACCCTCACGCGGCAGGGGCAATTTGTTACCATCAATATTTTTGAGCGCGATGCAGCCGGTGAATTAGCCGGGCTGCGGATTTTGGCAAGTGCCAACCGCCGCGAAGCCTATTTTTCACCTTTTCAACAACCCTTATCCCCGACAGTTCAGACCATCTATACCACGATGATGCACGCGACCAACGGACTGCTGATTCTGGATACCCAAACCGATACCCGCGTTGATGGTGAATTGCGAACTTGGTTAAAAGACCAGAAGGTTAAATCGGTCTATTTGCTGCCGATGCGCTCTAGGGGGCAAGCAACCGGCTATATTGCGGTCAATGATACCCAACGGGCGCTCGTCTATACTGGCTTGGAACATCAAATGCTGCATACCTTGGCAGAACAAGCCGCGGTGGTTGTCCAAAATCAGCAGTATTTGGAAGAAATTCGGGTGAGCGAAGCGGCATCGCGCCGCCAAGTGCAAACGCTGCAATTGCTCAACGAACTATCGAATATTGCCAATACAGAACATGATGAACAACCCGTGTTAGATAAAGCCACGCAGCTTTTGGTACAAATCACCGGGCTAAACCAATGCGGCATTGCGCTCATAGACCGCGATGGCAAATATGCCACCGTGCGAAGCGTTTATCCGCCGGGGAAAGTCTTGGGGATAAAAATTGAAGCGGGAACGGATAGTGTGACAGCCGTCCTGCGCGAAATTAAACAATCGTTTGTTGTTACCAATGTGCAGACAGACACGCGCCTGACACCGCAAACGCGCCAACTGTTGCAGGGTGAAGGCACACTCTCCGCTTTATTTTTCCCATTGTATGATACCCAACAGCAGCTTATTGGTACGGTGGGTCTGGATTCATCGCAATTGGTAGATGCCTTTGACCCCGAATTGATTAGCCGTGCTGAAACGGTTGTGGCACAGGTCGGCGTGAATCTGCAAAAAATTCGATTATTAGCCGATAGCCGCCGCCAAGCCTCCCAGATGCAGCGCATTAACGCTTTTGGTCAGGCGGTGCAAGCGCGTTTAGAAGTGCCGGGTATCATCCAAACAACCCTAGAACACGCCCCACGCATTATGACACCACTGGATTATCTATCTATCCTGCTTTTTAATCCATTGACGGGCTTACTGGAACAAATCGCTATCTGGCACGATGGGCAATCCCAAGTGATTCAACCTAGCAATAGTATCCAACGTGCTGCCAATCTTGTGGCGTGGACAGCATGGGATAACCAGACATTTATCGCTATTGACGATTTACGCACCAGCCCTCCAAAAATTCACCCGCAACAAGACACTTTGCGAACTGTGGTAGTTGCACCCATCATTGCCGCTGGCAATTCGCACGGATTATTAGAAGTGGGGGCAGTCGCCCCATTTGCTTATAGTGCCGCCGATGTTGCGGCTGTCCAGCAAATCAGCAATCAAGTTGGGGTAGCGTTGGAAAATGCGGCTGCCTTCGCCTACAGCCAAGAAGAAGCTGAACAAAAAGCCCTCTCTGGGCGCATTACCGGGCTACTGCAACAACAAGTGGATTTGAACAGCATCTTAACGGTGACTGCCCAAGAACTGGGCAAGGCGTTAGGGGCAAAACACGCCCGAATCCGTATGGGGGTTCAGCCGCCAGATAATGGGAAATCATCATGAATTGGATGCAGCGTCTTTTTCCAATATTACACTATCGCACTCTGGCAGAGCGTGAACGCGCTACCCTCATTTATGTAATGCTCTCCCTGATGATTGTGCTGTTTATTTTTTATGGTTTCACCGCTTATGATTGGTTTATTCCGGGGCAAGACGCTTCTGGCACCTTAATCCAAGTGTTGCCGTATCGCCCGGAAACATGGGTATATTTTTTGCTGCCTCTTGTGATGGCGTTGGTGAGTTTGGGCTTGGTGCGGGCGGGCAAAATGGCATGGGTGCTGTGGGCACCGCCGACCATGTTTTATCTGCTGGCGTGTTTGCCCAGTGTCATATCCCCCGAAGGGTTTGATACACCTAGTCGCGTTGCTTCATTGACAGTGTTAATTCTCATTGCCGGGTTGGTGGGCAATGAATTGGGTATTGTGGCGGGCTTGTTGGTGGCGGCGCTGACGCTGGTGCTAGATAGTGGCACGTTAGCAGGCAATGCGATTTTTGTGGCGCTGCTCGAATTATTGGCGACGGCACTGGCAGCCTATTTGTATGTGCGTTTTGCTACGGTGAATCGCAATGAAGGCGAGTTGGAAGCGACCCAAGAACGGCTGAAATTGGCAGAAATTACCTCACGGATTACCCGTGCTGCCGCCCAACGCGACCCCATGCAAGATGTGCTTAATTTAGCCATTCAGCTTATCCTCGAAAAATATCCACAATTTTATCATGCCCAAGTCTTTTTGATTGATGATAACAAAGTGCAGGCTCGTCTCGTCGCCAGTTCGGGCGCTGCCGGGCAAGCCTTGTTAGCCCGCGAACACACATTGGCAGTGGGCAGTTTAAGCGTCATTGGGCAAGTGACGCTAAGTGGAATGCCCGTGATAGAAGAAGCGGGTGTTCCCAATAGTCGTCATCGCTTTAATGACTTGCTGCCGGATACGCGCCTCGAAGCGGCATTCCCCCTGCGAACCGAAAATGACATTATCGGGGCGCTGGATTTGCAATCGCGCTTGACGGTGGCATTGACCGAGACTGACCAATCGGCATTCCAAGCCTTAGCCGATAGTTTGTCATTGGTAATTGATAATGTACGCCAATTTGAAAATGCTCGTTTGCGAATCCATGAAAATCAACGCTTGGCAGACCAAGCCCGTAATGCCCTGCGCGAAGTGGAACGGTTGAATAAACGCTTGATAGGGCGGGCATGGAGTGATTATTTGCGTGGGTCTTTGCGCCAGCCGGGTTTGAACGTGGATTTTGAACACGATGTGATTGAGAACGACAATCGCTGGACGCCAACGCTGGCAGATGCTGCCCAATCGGGACAGTTGGTACAAGTGAAAAATGTGGTGGCGATGCCGCTGCGGGTACGGGGGCAAGTGGTGGGGGCAATGGAATTTGAATTGCCAGAAGGTATGGAATTTGAACCGGAAGATATTGAACTGGTGCAGGAAATCGGCGATAGATTTGGTCTGACTGCCGAAAATACGCGCCTTGTGGAAGAAAGCCAGCGCATTGCCCGCCGCGAAGCCATGATTAACGAAGTCAGTTCGCGTTTGCAGGTGGCAAATAATGTCGAAGCCACCATGACCGAAGCTGCCCGCAGCCTGCGCGAAGTATTGCAAGCCCACCGCGTCGTGATCCGTTTAGGAACGCCGCAGCGACCATCAAAAGAGGGATAAGCAAGTATGTCTGGCATTGTAGCCGCCTCAACTGCCAAATCTGTCATTGCCACCGATGATATTGTGTCGCGTATGCGGGCGCAATTTGTGCAAGTGGTGTTAGTCTTCATTTTTGTGACGGCGATTGTGGTTTCCGCCATCAATATTGCCGGGAATGCCACCGATGCACCCCTGACGCAGAATGACCAATTGGCATTGTTACTAGCAATCTCCGCCGCCGGCTTATTGATTTTTGTTCGCGCTCGCTTGTTTACGCAAGTAATTATTAATCTGGTATCGCTCTTGTTGGCAGCCGCTACCTTCGGTGTTACAAGCGATAATCAGGTGACATTGTTTGCGGTCATCACCTTGGCGCTGATTTCAACGGCATTGATGGCGGGACGGTTGGTGTATTTGCTGGTGAATATGCTGGTGGCAGGGCGGTTAATTTGGCTGCTGTATAACACTGCTGCCAATCTCTCGTCAAATTCCGGTGCTGCCCTAGAAACCGTCGTCGGGATTTTGTTGATTGGCACAATTCCGTTTTTGTTTGGTGTGTTGGTGCGTTATTTTAGCCATACGCTGCGGGCGGTGGCAATGCGTTCCCAACGTACTGCTGATTTGCTGGAAGCCAGCGCCGCTATCGGGCAAGTGATGTCACGCTTGTTGGATACCCAAGAACTTTTGAACCGCGCTGTGGAAGTGATTCGTGACCGCTTTGCGTTTTACCATGTGCAGATTTTTCTATTGGATGAAACCGCGACTTATGCTGTCTTGACCGCCAGCACGGGCGATATTGGGCAGCAGCTTTTGGCACGCAAATACCGTTTGCCTGCTAATGCTGGCAATATCATCGGGCGCGTGGTGCAAGCTGGCGAACATCTTAGCCCGCCGCCGCTAGAGACCAACATTAGCCAGACAGAGATGGATGCGCTGCTGCTGAATCGCCGCCAATTGGCACTACCCGTCCGCGATGGCGATACTGTCATCGGCGTGTTGGATGTGTATTCGGTGGACGAAAATCGTTTGAGCGATGTTGAAATTCAAACGCTGCAAATTATGTCGAATCAATTGGCAACGGCTATCCGTAATGCTCGTTTGTTCCAAGCACAAGAGCAGAGTGTGGTTGAAAATAAGCGTCTGTTTCTGGATTCAGAAACGAACTTGCGCGAAATCCAACGGCTGAATCGGCAGTTGACGCGCCAATCATGGGAAGATTATTTGAGCGTCAATCGCACGATTAATGGCGTCACGTTACAAGAACAGGATTTCCGCCCCAAGGCAGATTGGACGCTAGAAATGCAAGAGGCAAGCCAGCGTCGCCGTGTCGTCGCCCAAATGAAAGGCGAGAGTCAGGTGATTGCCGCCCCCATTGAACTGCGTGGCGAAGTGGTGGGTGCGTTGGAAGTGGTGACATCCTCTGATACCAATAGCGAAGATGTCCAAGAAATGATGCAAGCCATCGCCGGGCGTTTGGCAGTGAGCTTAGATAATGCCCGCTTATTTGAAGAAACCCAAGAAGCCACCGCGCAAGAACAGCGCGTGGGCGAAATTGTCTCGCAGTATCAATCAGCGGCGACAGTAGATGATTTATTGCAAATTACGCTGCTAGGCTTGGCAGAAACATTAGGCGCGGAACAGGCGTCGGTACGCTTGGGGAATTTGCCAATGCTGCCACAGCCGCCGAATGGAGATGGGGCATGATAGCGACACTCACCCGCTGGCGCCGCCGTTTTGGGCAGGTGCAATATTATTACCCGAATCCAGTTGACCGCCAACGGGCGCGACTGCTGTTGTATTTTTTGTGGTTGATATTTTTTATAGCTGCCCTCCTTAGCGTGATGTTGGTAGCGCCCCTCTTTTTGCGCCAGCGATTTTTGGGTGCCCCCGGCATTGCAGTGGTCAGCATTGCCATTATCATCCCCATCCTTATGGTCGGTATTCAACGCGGGTATCTGCGTTTCGTCTCGTGGTCATTGATTATTCTGTTTCTCTGCCTATCGGCAATTCCATCGTTCAATGGCATTCTGGATATTCGGTCTATCGTGCTGTTGCTACCGCTGGTACTGGCGGGCATGTTGATGAATTGGCAAGGAATCGCCTTCACACTGGTGGCGGCGCTGATGGTGGTGGTAATTGGTTGGGCAAATACGTTCACACTCATGCCCACTGTACCGACGCTGCAATTAGTCATTGATGGGCTGGCATTCTTTTTAACAGTGGGACTTTCGGGCATTTTCTTGTTGATGTTCAGCACGCGCCTGACGCTGCTACCGCCACGTTTTACCGAAGAAGTGCAGCAATTGCGTATGGTGGCGGGCTTAAATTTATTTGCCACTGCCGAAGATACCGATGCTACCCTCAGTAATCGCGTGATAGATATATTGTGTGATGTCGGCGGTTATGCGTTTGCGAGGGTATTTTTACTCAGTGCCGATGTCACAATTGAGCAGGTCTATACCGGGACGGGCTTACTTTCGGTAATGTCGGCGGCAGAACCCGAAACTGATAGCGCCCTACGCGACGTGTTATATACGCGCCAACTCACGGTGGTCGATTCGACCCAAGCCGCAATCCGGCGTGACCATTTGCTGCCGGGTAGCGCCGCTGGTTTGCTCATCCCCCTGATTGAAAATGACCAGTTTATTGGCATTTTGGATATTCAAACGCTGCGTTCAAACGGCTTTAGTACGGGCGAACAAACCACGTTATCCTTGTTAGCGCAGCAGTTGGGCAAAGCCATCTGGCAGTTACGGCTTATCACGCAGCAGCGGCAGCGGGTGCAAGAGCAGCAATCCACCATCCAGCGCCAACGTGACCGCCTCCAACAATTGGAACGCGCCGACCAACAAGCGGTTATCAACGCTTGGACGGCGTATCTGGAACAACGTGGGCAGCGCATTTTTGGGTATGATGTGGACGAAACAACGCTGCAACCCCGCGTCGCCAACGATTTGCCCTTGACCCTGCACCCCACTTTGGCAAAAGGCGAGATTGTGATTGAACAATCTGACGCGCAGCAACTTGTTGGCATCCCGATTGCATTGCGCGGGCAAGTGGTCGGTGCTATCTCCTTTGCGCTGCCTAGCAATCGCCCGTTGACGCAGCGCCAAAAAGAAATGATTACCAGCGTCGTCCAGCGGTTGGCGTTGGCGCTCGATAATAAACGCTTGTTTGAACAAAGCCAAGCGCAAGCCCAGCGCGAGAGCAAAGCCAACGATATTGCCCGTTTGCTGCTCAGTTCTACGGATGTGGAGACTGTGTTGCAATTGGCAGCGACCACCTTCAACGAAGCTCTGGGTGCTGTCCAAACGCGCATTCATTTTAATCCGACAGTTCATCATGTATCGGAGGATGCGTCGTGAATCGCCTAAATATTCTTCATTGGTCAATTAGTGCCAAATTGCTATTTGGATTTGCTTTATTGGGTGGCTTGTTGTCGCTGTTGTTTGCGGTGACTGCCCTCACGGGTGCCAACCGTATCAACGAGCAGAACCTGCAACTGTATCTTAACGAGACGACTAATCGCAAACGTGAACGGATGCAATTCACATTTGATTCGCTGCTCATTGAACTTGAAAGCAGTTTATCGGATGCCTCTGTCACGCAGCGTTTTTTCCAAGCATTTGTCCAGCGTAACCCGCGCATCGCCAATTATCTGCGCGATGTATTTTTGCCCACCCGCGCCGATGTGTTGATTGGGGCATGGTTATTACAAAAAGATGATGGGCATGTTTTGGCGCAGGCGGTGGTAGAAGGTAAAACGCTGCCCTTTGATAATCCTGACCAAAGCGATTCACAAGCGTTTGCGACTGCCCAAGCCCTCCGCCGCAGCGGGGCGACGCGGGGTTTATCAGTGATTACTGTCGTACAACCCAACGGCGAGATTGTCCCGGTTTTAGAATTGGTGGATTTGATTTTTGATGCAAATGGCAACTTTTTGGGATATTTAGTCATTGCTATAGATGGCGAAGCCCTCATCAATCCCTTGCTGTTGGATACCAACGATTTGGGTGCTTATAGTTATTTGATTAGCCCTGATGGCAGTGCTTATCTCGCCCATCCGCGCACTCGTGCCGAGCATGACATTGACCTTGATGCCATCTTAGCCCAGTTGCGCCGCCAACCCGATGATAGCACCTTTACCTATACCCTTGGGGCAGACAACCAACGGCAGACTGTCCTTGCCTATTATGATACGCTTGAATTTTTTGGGCAGTCTTTTACGCTCGTGACGGAACTGGAACAACAACGTATCAGCACTCAAGTTTTTGAGTATGGTCAGGAAGTATTTTTCCCGGTGACGGTGGGTGGCATTTTGATAATTGTGCTGCTGACCGTGTTATTGAATCTTTTGCTGACGCCGCCTTTGCAAGACATAACAGGCGCTATGCGAACCATGCTGCGCGGCGGTATGGATGTGCCGGTGCGCGGTAAACAACGGCGCGATGAGATTGGTAAATTGGTGAATGCCTTTATCGAAATGCGCGACCAAGTGCGCCTGCTGCTGACGACTGCCGAACAACGCCTTAAAGACCGTGACCGAGATTTGCGCGTGACACAAGACATCAGTGGCGCTATTACTCATGAGCGTAATTTGCAAATGCTCATGGATACCGTCGTGAATTTGATTATCAAAAATTTTCCTTCGATTTATCATGCCCAAATTTTTCTGATCGATTCGGAAGGATTCGCGGTACTGCGTGCCAGCACTGGCACGCCCGGCAAAGCTCTCTTGGCAAGTGGACATCGCTTGGCGGTGGGCAGTGTCAGCGTGATTGGGCAAGTCGTCGAACAGGGGCAGCTTATTGTCGCCCGTGATGCGGCGTTTAGTGATGTGCATCGGCGCAATGAATTTTTGCCCGATACCCGTGCAGAATTGGCGATTCCGCTGCGAGCAGGCGAGATTGTCATTGGGGCGTTGGATGTGCAGAGCAAACAACGCGATAGTTTTTCGCCCGATTTGGTGAATGTGTTGCAGACCTTAGCCGGGCAGGTCAGTATCGCGCTGGAAAATGTGCGCTTATACGAAGAATCGCAGCGCCAATTGGCGGCGATTGACCAACAGCGGCGCACCGCTGCCCGCCATCAGTGGCAAACCTATCTCAATACCCATCGCCAAAGTGATTTAACCGTGAATGCGGGCAACCAAACCACCTACGATTTCAGCGAACTGCGCCAGCAAGCGGCAGCCACCAGCAAACCGGCGGTTGGGGTGGTCACGCCACACCGGACTATCCCGTTTGTTGTGCCAGTGCAGTTGCGTGGCGAAGTGTTGGGGATGGTGGATTTTGAAATTCCAGAACGCGATTTCCGCTATGACCGCGTGCTGCTGGCAGAAGAATTGGTGAATCGCCTTGCCATCGGGTTAGATAATGCTCGCTTGTTTGAAGAAAGCCAGCAATCTGCCGAGCGTGAGCGTGTTGTTAATACGATTTCTGCCAAGATTACCCAACAAACGGATATTGAGACGATTTTGCAAACTGCCTTGCGCGAAGTAGGCATTGCCCTCCGCACGCCCCAAGTGTCGGTGCGGTTACACTTGCCCGCTTTTGAGCAGCGACCACTGACCCCACCCGATACTAACGGGTCAGACCCATCTGCTGAGAAAGACCCCTTACCCGAAACTGAGCGTGTTACGGAGTAAATCTGGATGACTGTGCTGCCGAATCAACCCCTGACACCGGAAAATTATCGAGAACGCTTGGTGCGTCGTTTGACCCCTGTTTTTGTTGGGGCATTAATCCTCTTGGCAGTGATGGCAATGATTGCCGTATTCTTGACGACCATGAGTGCGCTGCGCCTTGAACATGCGACGACCTTGAGTCGTGCTGAAACCACCTTACAAACCGAATTGAGTGCTTTTGCCAGCATTACCCGTGAATTGGCAGCCGATAATGGGCTGCGGAGTTTTGTGGCGGGTGAGAATGATAATCCGGTGGTTGCCCTAGAACGTTTCAATGATTTGATTCGCAGTCGCCCCAATACCTACTTGGCATTTCGGTATATTGATTTGCAAGGGCGTGTCCAAGCCGAAGTCGTCAACCAAAATAATGTTCCACTGGTGACTGACCCGGCGAATCTCTCTACGGAAAGCCGTTTGCATTATGATGATGTGGCGTTTCAACAAATTGTTGGCAGTAATCGCCAATCGTTGGTGGTGGGTAATCCTCATGCTGCTTTTGCGACCGATAGCATTGCGGTTTCGCAGGTAGTCATCGAAATTGATTTTTATGCGCCCGTGTATAGCAGTACCGGTGTCCTAAACGGGGCATTGCAAGTCGAAATTAATGCCACCACGCTTTTATCAGTTATCACCCTTGCCGAAGAAACCATCTTGGATGCGTTACCGGGGCGGCATTTGCTGCTGTTGCAACTGCCTGTCGCTACCCAAAGTGGGTTGGTGTTGGCAGATAGCAGCAGTGACGATGAGGATTATCTGCGCGATTTGAACACCGCCACAGGCAATGTAGCTGGCGAGTCGCTCTATGAACAAACGTTGGCTTTGGCAATAAATCGTCCCACCGACCTGATTGGCGACATCAATAGCAGTCGTTTGGTTTCTGTCAATCATTTGCCTTTTCCTGACCAATGGGTGTTGGTTTTGGCAGATGATGTGGTGACGGCGCTGCGTAGCTTTTTTGTATCCGTAGCGGTTATCAGCCTTTTTATTGGTGTTTTAAGTGTCGGTGGTATTCTGCTGATGCGTCGGTTGGTGAATCCGGTTATCGCGCCGTTGGTGCTGGCAGAAACGCGCATTCGCCAACTTGCCCATAATGAAGCAGCACCCGCAACCGAGAATATCGCTTCCCAGCACGAGACGCTTCAGGCAGTCGAGAGAGTGGCGACGCGCCTCACCACGTTGCAAACATCGCTGCAAGAACAAGTCGGGCGGCGCACCCGCGATTTGCAGGTGGCTGGCAGAATCGGGCGTGAAATTGCCACCTTGACCGATTTGGATGTGTTAGTCCCACGCACCATTAACCTGATTTGTAACGAATTGGGCTTTTATCATGCCCAAGTGTTTTTACTAGATGAAACGCAAACGTTGGCGGTGTTACGCTATAGTCGCGGCGATGCTGGTAAACAGCTTTTGGCACGCGGGCATAAGATTCGTGTGGGGGCGAATAGCGTTATCGGCACGGTCACAGGCGAAAAACACGCCGTCATCATCAATGATACCCTCTTAGCGGGTGAACAGGGCAAACATGGCTTTAACCCCTTATTGCCCGAAACTCGTGCTGAGATGGGGCTGCCCTTGATGATTGGCGATGACCTCATTGGCGCATTGGATATTCAAAGCCGCGATGCCAATGTGTTTTTGGTCGAGGATGTGCCAACCTACCAATTGTTAGCAGATCAATTGGCGATGGCAATTTATCATGCTCAACTGAAGACGCAATCCGATGAGCGCGTTGCCCAGATTGACCGCCTGAATCGGCAGTTGACCCGTTCAGCGTGGGAAGCCACCGACGAAAAAAATCAACTTGCCCCCATGTACGGCGAATCCTTGCCGTTGGATAGCCCGCGCATCATGGCACCCATTACCATTCGTGGTGAAATTATTGGTACTTTGGATGCTGCCTTGCCAGAAGGGCAAGAATTTACCGATGGCGACAAAGTGATTTTGAATGCCGTTGCTGAACGTGTGGCGTTAGCCGTCGAAAATGCTCGCTTGTTCCAAGAAACACAAGCAAGCCTGACCGAAACATCGCTGTTATATGATTTAAATCGGCGGTTGAATGAAGCCAATACGCTTGAAGATATTTTGCAGACCATGATGACTTCGTTAGCGCCAGATGCTGCCAGCGGGCAAGTGTGGTTGTTTGATGACCTCATGCCCGAATCGAAGTTAGATAAAATTGAGTTAATCGCCCAAGTTGCCCAACCGCCGCACCAAAGCGTGATGCCTTTGGGTGCCGGGTTGCAATTACGCCAGCATCCTTTTCTACAAAGCCTGACCGAAGATAATATCGCTGTTATCACCGATGTGGTGCAACTGCTGGAACAAGATGATTGGTTACGCGAATTGTTCTTGTTGATGTCGCTGCGCTCAGTCGTGTTTATCCCCTTAAATATGCGCGGTGTGTGGCGCGGGTTGATTACATTAGGCTTCCCCAAGTCGCGCCAATTTGCTGACCGCGAAAAACGCTTGTATACGGCATTAATCGCCCAAGCTGGCGTGGCGATTGATAACCGCTTGTTGCTGCGCCAAACCGAAGATGCTCTCTCGCGCAATGAAAAATTATATGCTGCCAGCCGTATCATCAATACTGCTAGCGCCGTTGAGGATTTGGTGTATGCGGCGGTGGGAACCAGCAGCCACTATGATTTGCACTTCTGGTTATCACTGTTGGAAGGCGAACCCGATGAAACCGGCTGGACACCACGCGCCCGCCGGATTGCTGTCTCAACGGTAGAAGGCAGTATCCAAAAAGATAGCTTAGTCTACGACATTATCTTGACCGACCATTCCGCGATGCGCCAACGTGAACCGGATATTTTTATTGATGCTGCCCCACAAAATGATGATGTGAGTCCGCAGATTCACTGGATGCGCGAGCAGGGTCAGCAGTTTATGGCAATCTTCCCGTTGTTCAGCGATAACACGCCGATTGCGCTGTTTTATATCGTCTCACCGACCCCGCAAGAATTGACGCTGGAAGATTATGAAGTCTATAAGGCGCTGACCGGGCAAATGAGTACCCAGATTCAAAATCGGCGCTTGCTAGAACGCACCGAAACTGCCTTAAACGATGCTCGCCGCTTGTATGTTGCCAGCAATGCCGTGACCTCTGCCCAAGACATCGCCGCCATTTACGACGCTATCACCGGGCATCTGGTCATGCCAGTTTTGCGGACGGGCGGCAGTGTGGGCAAAATGTCTTTAACTGTGCTGTTGGCACGCCCCAATGCCGATATAGATGCCCCCTATCTGGAATATGTGTATGATTGGGTCAGCGATGCCGGGACACGCTCGGCAAAAATTGGGGCATCACTTTTGCAGGCAGAAGCGCCGTTTGGAACGTTGCTAGAAGAATCAGAAACTGGCTATCTGGTGTATCGGCAGTTGATACCGGATGACTTGCCCAGAGGTGTTTACGGCATTTTGCACGAAGGCAATGCCCACAGTGCCTTGATAGTACCACTCAGTTCGCGCCAGCAGTGGTTCGGGATATTGATTATTCGCAGCGATGCAGATGCATTGTTCAACGATGCCTATATCCGGTTTACCGGGGCGATTGCCGGGCAGGTCGCCATCGCCATTGAGCGCCAACAACTGCTGCAACAATCCGAACAAGAACGTTCCAACCTAAACGGGATTTTATCCACTTTGCCCGCGGGCGTTTTGGTATTAGACCCAGATACGTTTATCCCCCAATTGACGAATGACCGCGTGAGTGAACTGCTGCGCCAACCAATTGATTTTACGCAGCCTTTTGATGCCGCCCGTTATAACTTGTATCGTACCGGGACAAATCTATTTTATCCTGATGATGAACTGCCGATTTATGCTGCCAAAAACCTAAATCGTCCGGTATTCAGCGATGATGTCGCCATCATTCTGCCCGATTTTCGGACAGATTTGTTAGTGAATGCTGCCCCCATTTATAACCACCAAGGCGATATACAAGCCATCGTGGTGGCAATCCAAAATATCAGCAATCTTCGCAGCCTAGAAAATACGCTGCAAGAGAACTTACGCGAAACGGTATCGTTGTACGAAACGCAGCGGGCGCTTTCCCAAGCCGAAACATTGGATGATTTGCTCGATAATATTCTGATGCAGCTTGTTATGCAGCAGCCGGGCAATGCCTGCATTATCTTGAGCGATGTCGAAACCGGGATGCCCACATTGGTGCGGCATCTGACACAACCGCTAGAACCCATCGCTGAACTGACCGACATCTTGATAGACCGCCTTATATTGCGCGAAGACATTAGCAATGATGTCACCATTCGCCCCGAAACGCGGGCGTTGTTGGTGGGGCAGGATGTGCGGGCATTGTTAGTCGTGCCGCTGTTGGCACGGACGCGGACGCTGCCATTAGGTTGGCTCATCCTCACATCGCCAGAGGTGGGTGCTTTCAACGTAGACCAAGAGCGCGTCTTGACGACATTGGGCGATATGGCAACGACGGCAGTAGATAACAATTATTTGGTTCGCAGTACCCAAATTGCCTTACGCGAAACGGCGGCTTTATACAGCGTCACTACCTCCATCAGCCGGGCGCGGGATGGGGAAGAATTCTCGATGGCGCTGGAGGAGGCGCTGATTGTGCTGCGTCCGCATATGTACGCGGGCTTCTTAATGGATGCCCAAGGCAAAATCCGCGAATTGTTTAATGCTGGCTTTGCGGATTTAGACGCAGCCGACACATCGCTGCCCGATTCTATCTTGGATGACTTAGACTCAGAAACAGGCGAATTTGTCGAACACTTGTCATTAGCCACACCCGGTCGCTTTGCCTCGCTTTTACAAGCGGCGGGCGATATTCACTCGTATGCTGCCATTGACCTACGCATGAAAAATACCACTAAAGGGCGCTTGGTGGTGGCGTATCGTGACTCGCATTTCTTCACCGATGGCGAAAAACGCTTTCTGAACACCGTCGTAGATAGTGCGTCTGTGGTGTTGGATAACCAAATTCTGCTAGAACAATTGCAAGGCACATTGCAAGAAACCAGCATCTTATACCAAGCCAGCCGGGCGCTGATTGAAGTCACAGAGCCGAAAGATATTATTCAAGTTATCGTGGATTATCTCATTGAGCCGCATATTCATCAGGTGCTTATCCTGATATTGAATACCGACTCGTGGCTAACAGCGGGGGCAGAAGTTGAGATAGTGAGTTCTTGGCAATCTGGCGGCGGCGTGGATTTGGAAGGTGTCACCCTGATGGTTGACCAATTCCCGGCGTGGAATTTGCTGGCAAACGAGCATGTCTTGACGATTAATGATATTTTTGACCCACAATATGGCTTAGACCCCATTGAACAAATCAGCATCGAAAGCCTCGATACGCGCTCACTCGCATTGATTCCCTTGCGGGTGGCGAATCGCTCGATTGGCACAATTTGGATTGGCTCCCGCGACATTGGGCGCTTTACCGACCAAACGCTGCGCGTTTACCAAGCCTTCGCTGAACAAACTTCGCTCTCGTTGGAAGCGTCGCGCTTATTAGACCAAACCAACCGCCGCGCCAGCCAATTGGAAACATCGGCGCAAATTAGCCAGCGCGTGGGGCAGCTTTTGGATTTGGATATTTTGCTGCCGCAAGTGGTAGACCTCATCAAAGACCGTTTTAAATATGACCATGTGCAAGTCTTTTTGATGGATGATGAGCGTGATTGGGCGCTGCTGCGTGCCAGTACTGGTACAGCGGGCGCTCAAATGCTGGCGAATCGTCATAAACTCCGCAAAGGGTCCGATAGCGTGATTGGGCGCGTGACTTCGACTCAGCAGCCGACCTTGGCTTTGGATACCGCTGATGCCAATGTCGTGCATAAACCCAATCCTTATCTGCCCATGACCCGTTCTGAAATGGCAATCCCGCTGCTTGTTAAAGATGAAATCGTGGGGGCGTTGGATGTGCAGTCGAATCAACCGAATGCCTTCACCGAAGAAGATATTCAGGTCTTGACGACGCTAGCAGCCCAAATTGCTGTGGCGATTGATAACGCCCGTTTATACAAAGAAGCCCAAAGCCGTGCCAGCGAAATGAGCTTCTTGTTCAACGTCATCACCGCAGCGGCAGCCGCCGAAACATTAGAAGGTTCTTTACAGAGCATCACCGAACATTTGGTGATTGCGCTGGATGCGCTTTCGGTGGTGCTGTATTTGCCGAAGACCTACGAAGATTATGATGATAATACCTATACCTTGATGCGTCCGGCTGCCGTGGCAGGCATCCAGCAGCCCATAGACGAATTGGCAACCGTGCGCGTAAATGACCTTGATAACCTGATTGGCGTTGTCAGTACCACGTTGGAAACGGTCATTATCCGCGATGTTGAATACGAAAAACGCTATTTACCCGCGGTTGCCTCTGCGCGGTCTGCCATTCTCACACCCATCACGACTGCCCAAAAATTAGTCGGGTTAGTCATTATGGAAAATGCGCGGGTGGGAGCATATGACCAAGATAGCTTAACGCTGATGCTGACGATGGCACAATCGTTAGCCGCGATTATCCAAAACTCGGTCTTGGTCGAACAACTGCAAAAATCCAACGAACAACTGCGCGAAGTGGATCGCCTTAAGAGCCAATTCCTCGCCAGTATGAGCCACGAACTCCGCACGCCGTTAAATTCCATCATTGGGTTCAGCCGCGTGATGCTCAAAGGCATTGACGGACCCTTAACGGATATGCAGGAACAAGACCTCAATACGATTTATAACAGTGGTAATCACCTGCTGAATCTGATTAACGATATTCTTGACCAAGCCAAGATTGAAGCCAATGAACTGAACCTGAAGTTCGGCTATTTTGATGTCAAACCGATGGTGGAAGGCGTGAAATCTATTGCGATTGGCTTGATGAAAGATAAGCCGTTAATCCTCAATGTCGAAATTTCACCCGGCTTGCCACAAGCCTATGGCGATGAATTCCGGTCACGCCAAATTTTGTTGAATCTCGTTAGCAATGCTGTCAAATTTACGCCCCAAGGCAGTGTCGGTATTCGGGCATATGCCGTGCAGGATGAACAGGGCGTCGCCCATATTCGCCTCGATGTGTCGGATACGGGTATTGGGATTGACCAGAAAGACATGCCAATTCTGTTTGAACCTTTCCGGCAAGTGGATTCATCGCTGACGCGCACTGTGGGCGGGACGGGCTTGGGGCTGCCCATTTCCAAATCGCTCTCAGAATTGCAGGGCGGGCAACTCATGGTCGAGTCGCAAGTGGGGGTTGGGTCAGTCTTCAGTGCGCTTATCCCTACCCAACCGGGCGCAGAAAATGAACTAAAGCAAAAACGTGAGGCACAAAAACAAGCGGGTCAAGAAAAAGCGATTAGCACTGGGTCAGATACGGGGATATTCAAAAAATCACAGTTTGATACGACGCATCCCCCCATACCATCACCGATGATGACGCAGCAAATGGTGCCAGTCTTGCCCACCAAACGCGAAGTGTTGCTGATTGAAGATAATAAAGAAATGGTGGATCAATATCGCCGCTTGTTACAACGCGAAGGCTACGATGTGCAGGTGGCAGACCACCCTTCGTATGCGCGGGCAATGGTCAGTACCATGCGCCCCAATGTGGTGCTGATGGATGTCAATTTTAGTGACGGGCAAGGCTGGCGTATCCTCAAAGACCTCAAAGAAGAGGATGCGACGTTTGATATTCCGATTGTGATTGCCACCCTCAGCGATGATTCTGAACAGGCGTATCGGTTGGGGGCGCATACCTTCTTACAGCGCCCGGTGATGCCGGATACGCTGGTTGAAGCCGTCAAAAAAGCGGAACAAGAAAGCCGTCGGGAACGCATCCTCATCATTGATGACCAACCGGATACTATTCGCTTGCTCAAGCAGTTATTGGGCGAACATGGCAATTATCGCGTGTTTTCTGCCGAAAGTGGCGTAGAAGGCATTGGTATGGTTGCCCGCCGCCGCCCCGATTTGGTGATTTTGGATTTGCGAATGCCCGAAATGGATGGCTTTGATGTGCTGAACGAATTACGGTCTAACCCGGAAACTGCCAATATCCCAGTGATGATTGTTACGGGCGAATTGGATTTTAACAGCAGCGAACAGGAGATGTTGAAAAATGTTCATATTTTGAACAAGACCGACATCAGCCAAGAAGAATATGATCAATTTATCGAACAGGTAAAATCACACTTGAACCAGAGTAACGGAAAATAAAGGTACGATGTTCGTTTCCAGCAAAATTATCAACCTAGAATGCACCTATTGTCATACGATTACACCGCTGCGCGATTTTAAGGGTGAATGCCCCAACTGCGGCGAAAAAATTGTCGAAGCACGCTACGAACTTGATAAAATAGATGTGCAGACATGGCTCAAAAATCTCAAAAAACGGCGTACCACGCTGTGGCGCTATCATGAAGTGCTGCCCATCTACGACACTACCAACATCGTCAGCTTGCATGAGGGCAACACGCCGCTGATAAAATCACAATCGTTGGCGACCAGTTTGGGGCTAAAGCACTTGTATATCAAAGATGAGCGCCAAGGACCCACGGGTAGTTTTAAAGACCGCCAAGCCGCTGTCGCAATTTCGGCATTAAAAGAGATGGGCATTGATGAAATTGTGGTGGCTAGTACGGGCAATGTTGCCATCGCCTATGCGGCGTATGGGGCGCGGGCGGGCATCAAAGTGTGGGCATTTTTCCCAGAGCTTGCCCCCAACGATAAAATGCGCGAAGCGGCGGTATATGGCGCAGAAATCATCAAGACCACTGGCACTTATGACCAGACCAAAGAACTGGCTGCCA
Source organism: Anaerolineae bacterium (assembly GCA_022842885.1). GTDB lineage: Bacteria > Chloroflexota > Anaerolineae > Aggregatilineales > Phototrophicaceae > JALHOR01. Next base: position 58,350 of record JALHOR010000010.1, on the reverse strand, counting down.
GCTTCGCCAAAGCTCGCGGCATCTTTCTCGATAGGGGCATCAAGAGTGTGTCGTCTATCGAAGCGATGAAGACGATGGCATACGAAATTGCCGAGCAATTGGGCGAAGAATTTGATGACGGCAACCGCTGGCGCTCACCTGATTGGTTTTTGCAAGGCGTATCCGGCGGTATGGGTCCCATTGGCGTGGGCAAAGGCTTCCGCGAGATGTTGGGCTTTGGGCTGGTGGATAAACTGCCTGCTTTCGGCATGATTCAATCTAGTGGCTGCGCCCCGATGGTCGAAGCCTTCAAACGTGGGCAGCGCGTGGCAACCCCCATTGAAGATTCTAAAAGTGTTATCGTCACATTGGCGACGGGCAACCCCGGACGCGCTTATGAAATTCTGTATGATTATGTGCAGGAGAATGGCGGGCATTTTATCAGTGCTGGCGATGATGAGGCGTTTAATGCGATTCGGGTGATGGCACGCTACGAAGGGCTATCCGTAGAACCCGCTACAGGCGTCACTTTTGCCGGGCTGTTTAAATTGGTACAGCAAGGCATTATCAAGTCCGATGATGTCGTCGTGGTCAATTGTTCGGGGCATACCATGCCTGTCGAAAAACGCATTTTGGGCGACCAATGGCAAAAATTGGTGGATATGTCTGATACGGCAACCGCGCCCAAAGTGCCAGCAGAACGCTTCGCGGGCGCTATCCAGCAGATGAGTGACCGTAACATCCGGCGCGTGGTCGTCATCGAAGATAATGAAGCCGCTGCCCGCTTGATGAGCCGCATCCTAGAAGCCCGCGAAAATTGCGAAGTCTATCTAGCGATGGATGGGGCAGCCGGACTGCGTATCGTGCGCGATATTCATCCCGATTTGGTGATTACCGATTTGATGATGCCCGGTGTAGACGGCTTCACGGTGATTGATACCATCAAAAATGACCCTACTTTAGCGCATATCCCTATCGTCGTTGTCACGGCGAAAGAACTGACTGTGCAGGAACGACACAAATTGGACACCCAAACCGATTTAATCCTGCAAAAAGGCTCCTTCATTGATGATGATTTCATTGAGAGTCTGATGCAAAAACTCCATTAATAACATTTCAATAATTGTGATGGATGATAACCGTGTGCGCTGCCACACGGTTTTCTTTTGGATATGTTAAGGCGCACCTGCTTTACCTGCCATTTTTTCATGGTATAATCCAAGTTAGCATAACGTAAGATTTTGTTATAAAAGGGTCGGTGATGACCTTACTCTCACACACTATCATGATTGTCAACGGCAACTCGACCGAAACCGGTTCGATTAAGACGGTGTTGGAACCTGCCGGCTATCGCTTGTTGACCGCTGGACGCGCCTTATCTGCTTTGGATACGGCACGCAATACAGGCGTAGATTTTTTCCTGACGGATATTAACTTGCCGGATATGACCGGACGCGAATTAGCAACCACGCTCCGCGCTGAAAAACGCTTTCAGCGCACGCCGATTATTGCATTGGTTGACCGCGATGATATTGAAACCGATGATTTGAATCTGGCTGCCGGAATTGATGGGGTTATCAAACGCCCGTTGAACATGGAAGCCTTGGCGCTGTATGTGGAATTTTATCTGAACGGTGGCACTCACCCACAAACTGACCGCCGCCGCATAGATGCCGCCCGCGAGCGTTACGCCCAATCGTTGGTGAAAAATTTGGAGGCGCGTATCCGCGAGCTAGAAGAAAAGAACGCGGTGCTGCGCCAAGTAGACCGCCTGAAAGATGATTTTATCCAACTGAGCGCCCATGAATTACGGACGCCGTTGAATTTACTCACCGGGTATGGTCGCCTGTTGGCAGATGACCCATCGCTGAAAACGTTGATGGCATATGATGGGGATGTGCAAGAGTTGATTACTGGGCTGGTCGAAGGCATAGACCGGATGCAGCGCAGTATCGAAGATATTCTCACCGTCAGCCGCATTATGACGCAGCGCGTTGAACTGAACGTGACTCGCGTTGACCCCACCGCGATTATTCAGCGTGTTTTGCAAGAATTTGAGAATGCCATTCAGGCACGCGGTATCACGATGCAAGTCGAGATGCATCATGCGCCCGAAGCGATGTGGGCAGATGGGGGATTGCTGCACATGACGCTGGCGAATTTGGTGAGTAATGCCATCAAATATACGCCGAATCATGGCACGGTCAGCCTAACGGTGTGGCAAAATGGGCGACAAGTCTATTTTAGTGTGCGCGATACTGGTGTCGGTATTGACCCCACGAATCACGAAAAGATCTTTGAGCGCATGCACATCAGCCACAGTATTGATTTGCATATGAGCAGCAAAACAGCGTTTGGTGGTGGCGGTTTGGGCTTGGGGTTAGCCATTTGTCGCGGCATTATTGAAGCGCACGGTGGCAAAATCATCGTCAAAAGCCCAGGGCATAACCCCGACACGTTGCCCGGCAGCGAGTTTGTGGTGCTGTTGCCCTTAGTCGCCCAAACGGGGATTAAAGTCACAGAACCACTCTCTACCAACCCTTCTACAATGTAGGAATTGATTCAAATCAAGGTGGTGTGGGGACACGGCATGCCGTGTCCCTACGAAAATAGCCTCAAAAATCATCGCTCCCACGATATAGCATCAATTCCATCGCTATTTCATCACTGTTATAATGAACGCAGTCCATTGGGGCAGTTGCCTAATGCGGCTGTGTTTTCATGTTTGCCAATGCCGATAGAATGACCTTATGCAATCTTCTTCGCCTATCCAGCTACGCGGGATTTTCGCCGCGTTTGCATCCCCAATTTTTTTAGGGATGGCACCTATTTTTGGCAAAATCGCATTCCAAGCAGGCGCTGATGCCTTTACTGTGGCGGCGCTGCGGACGATTATTGCGGTGCTGTTATTGTGGCTCACGTATAGTTTGTTTTTTCGGCGCTTCATCTACATTTACCCAGCCGGGTTGATGGGCTGCATCGTCATTGGCGCGATTAACGGCATTGGGTCGTTGTTTTATTATGGCGGGCTAACATCGCTAGATGCATCGTTGGTGCAGTTGATTAACGGTTCGTATCTGGCATTTGCTGTGCTGCTCTCGCGGATTGGCGGGCAAAAAGCCAGCCCCAGAACGCTGGTGCGCGTGTTAATGGCGATGACAGCATTGGTGATGATTACTAGCTTTCATGCCACCGTGCCAAACTGGACAGGCATTGGGCTGATGTTAGGCAGTGCGCTCATGTTCTCTGGCACGGTCATTTTAAGCCAATATGTGTTATACGAGATGCCGGCGCCCACCGCCACGCTGTATATCCTGACGACGATGGGCGTGGTTGTGACGATGGTTTGGTTGGCAATTAGCCCGACCATTTCTCTCACTATCATTGAAAATGCCTTGCCGCCGATTGTGGCGCTGGCGGTGACGACGGCATTGGCGCGGTTGGCGATGTTTGCGGGTGTCAAATTCATGGGTGGGATGCAAACCGCCGTGTTGGGCATCACCGAAATTGCAGTGGCATTGGTGCTGGCGGCGCTCATTTTAGGCGAAACACTGACGATAGGGCAGTGGGCAGGCGTCGCCCTGTTGATATTCAGCATTTTATTGATTCGCCAAAAGGATTTACTGCCACGCGGGATTAACCCCAATGCCTTGATTGTGGCGAATATGGCGAGTGTGCAGTTCCAGCGCATTGCTTTTCATCGCGCTTTTGGCACAGAAACGACCGATAACGCCGAAGGCACAATGGGCGCGATTACCACGCAAGAGATGCTGGCTATCCAACGCATGATGGGCGCAGAATTAGGCGGCATAGACCCATTCCCCATCGGCAAAATGATGCACTACAACCCAGAACAAGTCGAGTTGATTCAAACGCAGGAAATCATCCTGCCGCCCGAATTGCAAGAACGGCGAGATAGTGCCGACAGAAAATAGTAATTTGAAGAATGTAAGTGTATTTAATCTGTAAACATTTACAAAGTGGTTTGCGATTTCATATATCAACTATTATAATTCCGTGTGATCATTAATTTATTACTCATTCATCGTGGACATTATAATGATTGAAAAAATCCTTGACCCTATACTTGAACAATTAATTCAAGGAATTGCAAGTGCAATCTATAGTCGCTCCGAATTCAGAGGGTTGCATGAAGCAATTGAAAAAGTGTTGAATACTGATAATTTTAAACAATTTACCCGTTCAGCTTTCAATACATTTGCTTCAAAGCGGATTAATGATTTACCAGAATTTTTTGATGAAGGCTTTATTACTCATATAGATGTTCAAGTAGAATTAACAGCCTATATTGTTAATGATGAGCCAATACATCTTGAAAAATTAGCAAAAATGTATTCGAAACGTTTGTTAAAACCACACACCTTAGTAGATATTCAAATAGAATTAAAACAGTATCTCCAGCAATTACGTGAAACGTTTTATACGCATCCTGAGTATGGATCAGTATTGCTTGCACGCGATATAAGCTCCATGCAAGCTGCATTGGATAATACTAATATTACATTAAATACTGTTGATACAACCACAAAGCAGACTGCCGAAGGTATAAAAGAATTATCAAAGAATGTACAGCAACTTCAGAAAGTTGCAGACGAAATTCTTATTCGTGTAGAAGAGAAATCTGTTCTATTTACACAAATTACCTCTGATTACAAAGCAAAACTTTATGTTTCAGCCACTTCTGTTCTAAATGAACAAGTACCAAATATGAAGAAGTTAATCGGGCGCGAAACAATTTATACAGAAATATTTAATAGATTAGAAAATAATGGGCGTGTATTAATACAGGGTTTTGGCGGAGATGGAAAAACAGCATTAGCCGCCACACTTGCCAGTGATTGGCTGAAAAGAAACAAAGGGGCAGTTTTATGGTTACGAGCAGGAAGTGCAAATGTTTCTGCGCTGGCTGAAGCCTGTGCTGCGTCATTTAAATTGCAAGAGCATATTGTAAAACAACCAGAAGATACGACAAAATTATCGGTTCTTTACCAAATTTTAGAGCAAAGCCCTGTTAAATTACTCATCTTAGACGATTGTTGGGTGCCAACTGTAGTGATGACACTGATCAACCGAGGTGGTATTCCTGGTAGTATTGCTGTCTTAGTTACTTCGCGTCAACAGATTGCTTTGAGAGATAAATTTCGTCTGGATGCCTTAAGTTTTGATTCTGCCACAGAATTGCTGAAAACCCATATAGATATCTCTGCAAACGATGATACTACACTGCATACGCTATATAAATTATTGTATGGTTCACCATTTGCACTTGAAATCGCTGGAATTACTATGCGAGAAAATAGTTGGAATGCAACGAGAATGCTTGAGAAGATTACAGAAGCAAAATTGACATTGGCACTACCTGACGAAGCAGGAGAAGATGGACGGGAAAATATCGCTGCGATTATTGCTGCTAGTCGTGTGGCACTTCCTGATGCTGCTCGTAATGTATTCGATGCTTGGGGTGCTTTTTTTGCAAATATGATTACGCCATTATTAATGACATACTATTTTGTACATGTACCCAAACAATTTAAGATTCGGGTTGGTACTGAGTTGCGGGATATTGCTCCTAATATGCAATATGCAATGCGAACATCATTTATACAAGGCGTTAAATCAGATAACATCGAATCAGAACTAATGAATTTGCAAAAATTCGGACTTGCAACATATGTGAATGACAATGTGCCATATTTTCGTTTGCATGATTTAGCTTATGAATATGTCAAATCATATGCTACTAATGAAATGCAACAACGTTCTCTAAATGCTTGTTTATATTACATTGAACGTTATAGAAAGCCATCTAAAGATAATTTAGCCGCACTGCGTCCAGAACTTCTACAGTTTATGGGTGCTTCTGAATTTGCAATGAGTACAAAGAGGTATTTCGATGTAAACGCTATAGCAATGGAATTATATGGGGTTAATCAATTATTGGATTTGGAAGGATATTATTCCGAAGCCTTAAAACTTTTCACACTATCTTTGCAGGCGAGTAAATTTAGCAATAATAAGAATATCGAAAGAGCTGATTATAGTAATCTTGGTTCTATATACGCAAAATTGGGATATCATAGTAAAGCAATAGAACATTATGAACTGGGGTTGAAAATTGCTCAAGATATGGGAGACAAAAAAAGTATTGGTATCATGCTAACTAGACTTGGTATTTCATATCTTTATACCAATCAGTTTGAAAAAGCTATAAGCTGTCAACAACAAGCAATTATGATTAGTAAAGAGAACAACGATATAGGTCTTGAAACCGCTGCTCTCGCCAATCTAGCGAATGTTTATATGAGGTTGCAACAATATGAAAAAGCAATTGGATGTTTTAATCAAGCACTCCCAAGCAGTCGTGCAATTCACGATAAGCGTGGTGAGGCGGGAATTTTGATGAATCTATCAAATCTATATATGAAATTAGGACAATATCAGCAAGGAATTGAAAGTACAGAATTAGCTATTTCCATCCTTTCACAAACCAATGATAGAGTGAGTGAAAGCCGTGCTTTGGGCAATCTTGGTATGCTTCTCTTGTTAAGAAATGATCTACAAAGATCTGAAGAATTAATCAATAAATCAATTGATATATTAAAAAATTCAGGTGATAAACTTACACTATGTATCCAATTAAATAATATTGCACAGGTATATCATCAATCTGGGCAATTTCGGAAAGCATTTGAGCGTCATTCTGAGGCATTGATAATTTCTCAACAATTAGATAATCATAATTTAGAAACTGAATGCCTAAACGGTTTAGGAGTTGCATTAGTTTCGGAGAAGAATTATTCAATGGCAATTAATTATTATCATCAGGCACTCAAAATTTCTTTAGAAACTAAAAATAGAAATCAAGAAGTAAAAATCCGCGGAAATTTAGGAATTGCTTATCTATTAGCAGAAGATTATGGAAATGCAATAGAATATAGCGAACAGGCTATTTTGATGGGTAAAGAAATTCATTTTCCACAACTTGAAATCTTTTTAGATGCTCTGGCAAAAGCTCATAAATATCTCTATAACTTTAACAAATCTTTAGAATACTATTCATATTCGATTGAAATTGCCCGTGAGGGTAAAAACATACAAAGAGAGGGTGAGTTGATTGATAATATGGGAGCAACTTATCAACATATGGGCGATTACGCAAAGGCAATTGAATGTTATAGTCAAGCATTGGTGATAAATAAACAAATTAAGAATGGCGCTGGAGAAGCAATAAACTTAAACAATCTTGGTATAGCATATGAAAATCAGAAAAACTATGATCTTGCATTGGATTTTTTTCAAAAGGCAAAATCTCTAAATATAGCATTAGGATTAGTTTCATCTTTGGAGAATGTAGAACAAAATATTGCACGCATAGAACAAAAAAAAGCAAACGCAGAGTAAAATCACCGATTAATTTAACTTTAAATAAATCAAATTATAAAAAAAGACCTGCCGAATTTCGACAGGTCTTGGTCTTTGGACGGGCTGCCATTAAGGGATGGCAACCGGGCTGATAGAGTCCGGTGACGCATCAAACAATTCAAAAAGCAGGTCGGGTAGATGCAGCACGCCATATGTGCGCGAAGTCTCCCGCGAACTCTCAAAGGTATACAGCGACCCCGGATTGACGAGGCAGCCATTCCGCACCCGCATATACAACGGCACATGCGTATGCCCCGTCACTAGCACGTCGGTCTTCAGCGATTTGATGACCATGCTCAGGTACGTATCTGATAAATGGTCACGATACATTCCCCACATGTTATTGCCCGGTTTCCCATGGCACATGTAGAAGTTCAAACCGCCAAATTGCCCGCGCCAGTCCAAGGGCAACTCTTTGAGATACGCCGTATTCTCCGGCGAGATGCCGTAGAACCATTCGTCATGATTGCCGCGCACCGTGATGATGCTGTGCTGGCGAATGACTTCCACGACCTGATTTTGTTCCGGTCCGCGCCCCACCAAATCGCCCGCACATAAAATATGCGAGACTTCGTGGTGGTTGTGCAGCCGGTCTAGCGTTGTGATTAGCGTCTCTAAATCTCCATGTACGTCCGATATCAGTCCTATTCGCATTACTAAGACCTTAGAGCCGTTGACATACCTTCTATTATATGTCAGGCGCTCATATCCGAATAGTACAAGGCATGATTTTAGCGGTGCGGACGGGCAGCCGATAAAAAGTTAATAAATTGTTTGGGGCAGGTTATTGTGTGTTATGCCACTGTCTGATACAATACCAATATTGACGGTTGACCATGACATTTGCTGCTCATGACAAATTCGATACCACCTGAAAAATTTGAGCCAACAGACGCAGAGACCGCCCCTACCAGCGGTAACACTACGCATGATTTGCGTCATTATGCGGAAGAAGCTCTGCGAATGTTACAGCAGTCAGCCGACCCTTCGTCATTCAAAAAACCAGCCACTCCACCTTCACAAATCACTCCCGAAGTTGTGCAACCGGAAAATACCACCTACGACTTGGCTAAAGCAGCGCAGGAGGCAATGGATCAGGTGATGCAAGCTCAACAAAAAACCCCTCCGACTGGGCAAATGATTTTTACAGAGACGATGCTATTGCGTTTGGAAGTGGTGGATTCGACCAATCCTTTAGTGGTGGATATTCGTGGCGAAATGACGTTAGGGCGCAGCGATAATGCCACCAGTTACATCCCAGAAATTGACTTGACTCGCCATGGGGCATATCGGTTGGGGTTAAGCCGCAAACATGCGGTGCTGCGGCGCAAAGGACAACTGCTGGAATTGTTGGATATGGGCAGCCGCAATGGGACGATCATCAATGGTGATAAACTGGCGCCGCACGACACGCGCATTATCCACGATGGCGATGAAGTCCAGTTTGGTAATCTGACACTGCGAATGATATTTCAAAAACGGTAAACAACGCCAGCCCTCACGCGCAGCAATGCGGCTAGACTAGCGTCATCGAAGACACTATTTTTAGTTCCCCAAAATCACTTGGACTTCCGTCGCTGTTTTCTTGGTGGCAAATAAGACATGCCCCATGTGGGCGCTGCGTTCTACCAGCACCGCCACTGCCGCCCGTCGTCCAGCGGGATACACCACCATCGTGCCATCCTCGCCTTCAATCAAGAGGCGTTCCATGCTGCCTTGTGCCAATCGCCCTAATGTTTTTTCTGCTAGACCAATTAGCGTTGCTGCCATGGCTGCCACTTGCGGGCTAGCCGTGGGGTTCACATGCTCATTGGATTCGTCATCATCTGCGGGATACGCCGCCACTAGAAGACCATCAATGCTTACAATCACCGTCGCCTTCACACCGTCTACAATGTTATGAAGTTTCGCCAGTTCTTGTTCCAGTTTTTCGTCTTTGTACGCCATAGGCAAGTTCCTGTGTGAACTGTTGGATACGCCGGGCAGCGCGGTAAGGTGTGCAAATGCATACACATGATGCTCGTTAATGATATGTAGTGCATAATAGCACGATTTACGATTTTTGACGAGATGATTAACCAGATTGAAACCTTTAAGTTATTTTTTATTCATCGCCAAGGTTGCTAGATAGTATTTTTCGGCATCCGTTAAGGCAGCGTGGCGCAGCAATTCCGGGCGATTGTGCCAAGTTCGCCGGATAGAATCCAAGCGTCGCCAGCGGTCAATCTCGCCATGATTGCCATTTTTGAGGACTTCTGGCACGCCTAACCCGCGAAATTCTGCCGGGCGAGTATAATGAGCGCCTTCCAATAACCCATCAGCGTGGCTCTCGCGGTCTGCGCCGCCTTCTGCGCCCAAGACGCCGGGGATTTGGCGCACGATAGCATCCATAAGTACCATAGCTGCCAATTCACCGCCCGTTAGCACATAATCGCCAATGCTGATGTCATCGGTGATGACCAACTCACGCACGCGCTCATCAATGCCTTCGTAATGCCCACACACCAATATCAAGCGCGGTTGCTGAGATAATTCAACGGCAATGCGATGATTAAAAACGCGCCCCTGCGGCGAAAGCAAAATGACCGGGCAAATGTCATCGCCGCGCACTGCCTCTACGGCAGCAACCACTACATCCACACGCATGAGCATACCGCCGCCACCACCATATGGAGTATCATCTACAGTCCGGTGTTTATTCTGCGTATAATCCCGAATATCATGCAATTGTAAATCTAACAATTGGTGGTCTTGGGCTTTCCACATCATACTTGCGTGCATGGGGGCGAATATTTGTGGGAACAATGTCAGGACATCAATACGCATCATGCTGAAACTTTCAGGCTAAAAATCGCGTCAATCATAACATGAGACTCACGACGCTCAAGACAGGATAACGAGAGTGATGCCATCTTTTAAAATCATTTTGCGAGCCAGCCTAGGTTTATTATGTATTCTAGCGTGTAACCTGAGCGCCGCAGCACCGACGCCCATGCCTACGCCGGATTTGCCGCGCACCGAAATTTTATCGCCGTTGAACAATGCCCGCGTGATTGAAGGCACAGAATTTGAATTTGATGTGGTTGGGCGTGATGAAACGGTGGGCATTGCCCGCTTGGAGCTACGCATTGACGAAACTACCGTGCATGAAGTCACCCCCACCGGCGACGAAGCCGTACCTGTGTTCCGGGCGACGATGAATTGGCTGGCGGCAGGCGTTGGTCTACATATTGTCGAAGCCATTGCGTATCGCGCTGATGGCACGCCCAGCGATGCCACGCTCATCAATATCGAAGTGGTGCCAGCGCAATGAAGCGATTCAGCAAGTCAGCGGTCAGCTATCAGCGGTCAGCTATCAGCCCTTGGCTATCGGCAATCAGTTATCAATGCTGGTTGCTTTTTTACTCGCCACTTGGCTCATGTTCACAACAGGCGATTTTCCGCAGGGGCGAAACATGCCTCGCCCCTACAACCACGCATATTTCACGTAATCTCGGCATTAGCCTTCCGCGTTTAACTTTTAACTTGCTATTTCCCATCCATTGCTGGCTCAACAATCTAAAACTTAGTACTCAGCACTTAGTACTCAGCACTCAGCACTTCGCACTTCGCACTTTGAACTTGCCACTTTTAACTTTCATCTTTCTACTTTTAACTTTTATTTCTGCCTGCACTCCGGCGGCGCTGCCCACACCCACGCTGCCCCCACCTGCCTTAGAACAATCGGCGTGGGGCGATATTGTGACAGTAGGGCGGGCGCCGATTGCCGCAGCCCCGGCGCTAACGGCACAAGCCAATGGTCAACTCATGCTGGCATGGGCAAGCCCTGATGCTGAAAAAATGCGTTTGTATGCGCGGCATGTGACCACCGGACAACCCGTGATTTTGGTGCTGCCAGCGTATTATCCGGCAGAAGTCACTATTTTTCCGGCAGATGATGATAATTTTCATTTGCTGTGGTATGACCGCACGCCTGAAGCCAATTTCCCCCGTTTGCTGAGTGGACGCATCTCACCGGATGCCGTCGCCCAGTTGGGTGCAAATCCCTTAGCGCCGGATGCCCTTTATCATTACTCAGTCCTTTCGATGGCGGATAATGAACTACTCATCGTGTGGAGTGGGGCTTTAGCAGCAGAACCGACGCTCTTTCTGCAAGCATTAGATGCCCAAGGACGGGTGCGTTTTCCAGTAACATTGGTCAGTGATAGCGATTATCCAGCGTTGGTACAAACACCCACTGGTACGCTGTGGTTATTCTGGATTTTGCGCGGTAGAGACGTGCTGCGGGCAACGCTGGCAGACCAAACATTGGGGGCAGTGCTGCCGGTTACACCCATGCTGCCCTTATCCACCACTGACCAACTGGAGCGTATGACCGCCGCTGTGGATGAGACACATGGCTACTTATTTTGGCAGCTTATTCGTGCCGATGGTACGCCGGAAGTGTGGTTTACATCTGGCAGGTTAGATACGCCGCAAGCGTGGCAGCGTCCCCGTTTGCTCACCATTGCGCTTGATGAAACGCAGACGCTAAAAGATAATGCCGTGTCCCCAAACACTTATCCAGCACAAGAAAGCGCCGCTGGTCAACCGCTTCAGTGGGTCATGCCACTGAATCAGCCGCAAGACATGGTGCGGGTTGCCGCTAATATTGGTGATTTTCTGGGCATTTTGGTGTTCCGGGATGGCGCGATTATGGGTTATGAGCCAGTTGTAAAAACAGGCAGATTAGCCGGGATTCCAGCAATTGCTATGGATAACGAAGACCGTCTCACGCTGGCATGGTCGCAGCCGGGCGATGATGGGTTATCGGCATTACGTTATACGCAGCAACCGTGAATCATCCAATAGGGCATGATATGCACCATGCCCTTGCGATTTTTTGCGAATCCGCCCATTTAGGCTTATTTTCTCAGTGAAATCTCGGTGTTCTCCGTGCCTCTTTGGTGAAAATTATTTTCTTTATGATTCAATATCGTCTCGGTGTTTCTACGCGGAAATTTGCGCTTATCCGCCGGACGATACTGCCCATAACTGCACACCGCTAATCGGATTCGCGGTCATCAACAGTGTATTGGCTTCGTTCAAAACTGCCGTCTTAAAATAACCCGCTTGGTTATCCACAATCCGAACATTGATGCGCGTATTGAGATTCCAAAGTTCGATGAGCGCCCGACTGGTAGCGTCTACTTGGCTGCCATTGCCAGAACCGCCTGCCACGATGACGGTGATGCCATCATTCATAAAACCAATATCGCTGTAGGTCACGCCTGCCGGGGCGCTGCCACCTAACACACTTTGCGCCGGAATATCCCAGAAGCGCAAGCCGCCTGTATTCGCGCCGCTTTGCACCGCTGGATTATCCAAACTGCTGATGACTAACCAGCGTCCATCGGGGCTGAAAACAGCGTCATACACAAACGCCGAGTCCATCACGGTAGATTGCTGCACTGTCCAAGTGGCGGTATTCCATAAATAAGCGACTTTTTTGCTGATGCTCACCAATTGTCTGCCCGCCGTATCAAACAGCACTTTTTCGATGCGGTCATCATGTACCTGTTGCAGCGGCGTCAGCACATTAAAATCTTGGGCGCCCGGTGTGATATTCACCACATGCAGTTGCCCATTGCCCGATGCCAGCACAATGCGCGTGCCATCCGGCGCGAATGCCGCTGCCGTAACATCGGCAATTTGCGGCAAAACGGCAATTTCAGCGAGAGTTTCTAAGACGACCACGCGCAAATTCGCCGTATCTGCCAGTAATGCCAGCGTGCGTTCTTGCCCACGTAAAAATAACAATGCCCGCATCGTTAAACCGGGCGCAATGGCGACACTTTGCCAGCGTAATTGTTCCGGTGTCACAAACGAATCAACTGGATTCCAGCGGCGATTCCCGGCTGTCCCCGTTGTATATAATGTTGTCTGATTCATCAGTGCCAGAATGCTCATATCGGGCGCGGCGGCTTCGTTTGTCCACGGCAAAACGCGCAACCGCGTTGCCGAATTGGTTGTCAGTACTTCCAAACCGGGCAAAACCGGCTCTATCCAATAATCGCCAATGCCTTCGATTGTCCAACCGACCAGCCCGTTATAATCCACGCGCCACCATGTGCCATCCCCGGTGCAACGCGGACCCTCTAAGACGGTAAACACGCCTAAGCCGGGAATTTCGCCCACATAACGGCTGCTTTGTCCGGGCTGTTCGCGCACGTTGTTAGGGTCGCCGGGGGTGACGCGCCCTTTTTCGCCCAGGCGCAAGCGCGGCGGCAGTGCTGCATTGCAAATCACGGGGGCAGGGGTAGGCGCAATCGTCGGAATCAAGGCTGTGGTTGGGCTAGGGGCAGCCGCCAGATTCAGCGGCTCAACGAAATATTCCCCGCTGGTATTGCCTTCAATTGTCCAGCCGATAAGACTGTTATATTCCACGCGCCACCATGTACCGTCGCCCGTGCAGCGGGGACCATCTACAACCGTAAACACGCCTTCGCCGGGAATTTCACCCAATAAACGCGCACTACGGGCAGGTTGTTCGCGCAGGTTATTCGGCAAGCCGGGCGTGACCCGCGCTGGTTGCCCAATCGTTAAACGCGGTGTTAGCCCCGAACAGCGCGACGGTGTTGCTGTGGGCAGTGGCGAAATCGGCGCGATTTGCCCCGGCGTTACAGGTTGATTCGGCACTGGGGTAGGCGATGGTTGCGGCGTCGGTGTCGGTTCCGGCGAGCATAAAATGAGTAATCGCTGTGGTGTTTCGGCAATACGATACTCCCAACGAATATTATTCACCACCAAAATGATGATATAGGTGTTATAACTTTGCGCGGGCAGGTTGCTATTCTCTAAGCGGGTGCAGCCCAACGCGGCATTATTAAAGACTTGCTGTGACCATTCCCAATTAAAATCAGAGAGGCGTAAAGTTGTTCCCAAGCGTTGATTCAAATCATCCAGCGCGGTTTGTACTGCGGGTGGTGGAGCTTGGGCGCTAACGAAACTGATGCTGCTAAGTAAAAATATGAGGATACTCATCAAACGAAATACAGATTGGCGCATAAAAAGTTCTCCCATTTAGCCCCTCTTTTGCCATACGATTCGTTTTAACTATGCCGAATTTAGCAGCATTTTGCCATGCGACGAAGGTACATTAGGGTTGCAGCAACTGCTGCCGTGTGAGTACCTGAATGCGCTGTTCGGTTGCGAATGCTAGAATGCTATCTGGCACAGCATCGGCAAGTGTCGCTAAATACGCATCAGCATCGGTCTCTTGCGCGATGATTGCCAATTTTGCCAATTGGTCGTGCAGCGCGGCTTCTTCCGGCAAATTGTCTTTACACTCCACAAGGCATAATCTGCCTTCTTTCCGCAGCAGCAAATCAATATCGGTGATAAGCGTGCCTTTGCGAACCACCGCGCAAAAATCGTAAAAATAATGCCTTCCTGATTCCAGTGCCAACGCTGCCAGAAAAATCGTCAACGCTCCATTATTGATGCCCAAGGCAATCAGTGGATTCAGACGATAGGCAAAATCCAACTCTAACGGCAAAAAAATATAGTGTTGGCAGCCCACACAGCGGATACGATCATTATCCAGTTCACGCAATGGATACCACCATTCCAAGCTGCATTCATCGCATTCTAGCCGATAGCCACGTTGAATAATTTGGCGTTCAACTAATTTAACGAGTTGGTTAAGGAACTCAAGGATTGCATCGGCGGGCTGTGCGAGTTGCCGTAATTCTTTTACGATGTAAGCATTACCTTTACGCAATGCAGCACTGCTCAAGAGGCGCAACATATACTCGTGCCGTAGAAAATAAAAATCTGCAAGCATTCTATTAGGATAAAAGCCTATATTCAGCATCCCGCGTAAATAGCGTGCTTTGGACTCCTGCGTGACAGTGTAGCCCGCACGTTCCAGCGACCCACTCAAACGATTATCCATCTTTTTTCAGCGCGTTCAGTTCGGTTTCGTACAATGCCCGCGCTTTGATGGCTTCGCCAAAAATAGCAATGCCGGCATTAAACACAATCAAGCCCAGTGTGCCTTTGATAAACCAGCCTTTGCCGCGAGCTTTAGAAATGATGGCATCGCCCACCAAACTCACGCCGGCACCAATCACCAGCAAGCCCAACGGCGAGAGTTGATTCCATTTGTTGTAATTTTCGTGCATATGATGATGGTCTCCTGTGTTAGTTTTTAGCTGTTAGCTTTTGGTTATTAGTCTTTAGTTGCTTTGTGAATGCAATAATGCGTTATAAAATTTCTTTTTGAACCACAAAGAACACGAAGGACACGAAGAAATTTTCAACACTTCTCGGTGGTCTCGGTGCGCTCGGTGGTTCAAAATTGCGGTAAATAACAACTGTAAAACAACCCCTTAGCTTTTAACTTTGTACTTTCATCGTAACTACTCAGGTTGACTTTAGCCCTCACCCTAGCCCACCTTGTGACGGGGCTTCATCCCTCTCCCGTAGGAGAGGGACTTTAACCACCACGTTGGTTCTTATCTCCCCTTCTCCTTTGGGAGAAGGGGGCGGGGGATGAGGGCTGAGTAGTTACCTTTCATCTTTTAACTGTTATCTTTTAATTTTTTTACCGCCCAAATTTGTCGTTATATAATGCCTGTTGGTCGTCGTCCTCATCAAAAACGGAGGTGCGCTTAGGTTTTTCATAATCTTGGTTTTCATCGGAATGAAAGGTTTCTAACAAGAGAGCTTCCACTTCGCGCACGTTGTCCACGCCGAACAAGCCAATCGGCACGGTATAATGCTGCGTGCCATTTTTGGTGCGGCGCGTCCGTTCTTCATAGGCGATGATAATATCGCCTTTGCCATGGCTGCGGTCACGCCGTTCAATGCGGTCAATATCGCGCTCACCATACGAGATAACTTGTGTCTGCCATGATTTTTTCAGCGTTAGGATGCGGCGATTGGTAATAGCATAAATCGTCCGTAGCGCCATAATGTAATGAAATACCGGTTGCAACAGCGAATGAAGGCTCGCCCCCGCGAAAATCAGCGGAAACAGATAGACAAAAAAAGGCGGCGCGTTGTTATCCAGCGTCGAAAAACCGTCACTCATTCCCGGAATCCACGCACCGAAAATTACCAGCATAAATATCGCTATCACAATACCCCCGACAAAGCTGCTCAGTTGCTGCAAAGCCATTCGCATCGGGTCAGGATGCCCGACCCACTTTAAGTCTTCGCCTGCCAAAAATTCGTTCTCCAGCAAGCTCATCAATTCGGGGTCAACATTTTGGGGTTTCATGGTCGCGCTCCTTCTAATCCAACTTATTGAGGCGTTTTGTTCCGGGCATTGCCAATACAAAATCAGCGCCAAATGCCAAGGCGGGCGTTAATGCCCCGGCAGCGCCCAATTCATCTACCCGCATGACCGCTTCTACAGCCGAATACGCCGTAAATTGATAAGGTTCGCACGTTTCCAGCCATGCTTCTGCCACAATCACGCCGCTTTTATCGGCTGCCCGCGCATAAACATAACTGCGGTCATGCTCACGAATGGTTTCATCGGGTCCGGGGGTCATACGCTCAACGAGATTTGTGGCGATTTGCCGCAGTGCGCCGCTTTGCAGCAGGAATTGCCCGATAGGGGCGGTCACGCGGGTGATAGTGCTGAATAACGGGGACATGGCTTTATAGGTCATGATATTCGGGATGCCCGTCGTGCGATACGCCGTAGACAAATCACCCCACGGGATGGGCATGGCATTGTATACCCCGTGCGAAAACCGAATACGCCGCGCCCCTTTACCCAATGGATAGGGGTGTAACGCGCCATTCTGCCGCATCATGCCGCCTGTTGACGCATTTTCAATCGCGGATTTGGTTGTTCCTACGCTCACGCTGTGTAAACCCATGAAGGCAATATCCAACGTGTGGGCGGCGTTGACCTGCTGCGCGACATAGAGCGCCAAACAATCCGTTGGCACCACATCAAACCCCACACCGCCAATGAGCGCCGTATTATTTTTTAGGGCGGTATCATGATAGCCAAAAGTATTTTCAAAGACTCCAATTTCGCCCGTGATGTCCAGATAATGCGTTTTGGTCGCCAAACATGCCCGAATCATGAGGTCACTGGTACGCACGAAGGGACCCGCGGCGTGCAGCACCACATCCATATCGGCAATCGCATTGGCGATGGCGTTCACATCGTCAAGCGCAAAAATTTTATAAGATAAGCCCAGCCGTTCTGCCAATGGTGCGAGTTTTTCGGCGTTGCGCCCTGCCAAAATGGGCTGCTGTCCGCGTTTTACTGCGTATTCGGCAATGAGTGTGCCAGTGTATCCAGTTGCGCCATAAAGCATCCAGCGGCGTGCTGCCATAATATCCCCTAACTCTTTGGTAACAATACTGCTTGAATCTTAGTCGTTTTGGCGTCAGGTTGCTAGTCGGGGATAGGTAGGGTGATTGCAGCAAAATCAAGGGTGTATTCACAAGAGGTCAAAAAAGGTAAATAAGGGTGTGTTTTGGGTAAAGGCGCAATATATCGCGCCTCTACAGAACTCTCATTATCTTTTTGTAAACTGATAAACAATTTTGGATTGAACCGCCAAAACGCACTAGCGGGCATCCATTTCGGCACGCACCGTTTCTAAGAGGGCTTCTGCGCGTAATTGTGCCAGTGTGTAGCAGGGTCCACCGAGACTCTCTGCCAAGCGTTTGGCAAGCCCTTGGTCAAAAGCGACATGCTCCATGTTAATGGTCACAGTGCGAATTTCGGCTTCTTTGATAAGTTTAGCGATGGCATGGGCTTCTTCTTGTGGCGACACACTACCACTGAGCGACACATTGCCGGCGCCATCGGTCAGCAAAATCATCATCGGCATAACATCGGGGTGAATATTCTGCTCGCGCCGAATAGTCTCGTAGGACATCATCAAGCCAGCGGATAGCGGCGTTTTGCCGCCCACCGGAATATCTTCCAGCGATTCTTTTGCCAAGGTGACGGAATTGGTGGGCGGCAGCACCAACGAAGCGCGATCTTTCTGGAAGACCACCAAGCCCACACGGTCACGGCGTTGATAAGCATCGGTGAGTAACGACAGAATCGCGCCTTTGGTGGCTTGCATCCGTTCACTAACTGCCATGCTCCATGAGGCATCCACCACAAATAAAATAAGGTTAGCGGCTTTCTTGACGCGGATTTTACGCTGCAAATCACTCACACGCAGCGCATACGCCATGCCGGAGTGTTTTTTCTGGTCAGCGCGGGCTTGTTGATGCACGGCGGCGGCGCGTAAGGTGGCATCGAAGGCAATATCGTTGAGTTTATCGCCCGCAGGCACGGCACGGATATACCGTCCCCGTTTGCGCTCGGTTTTGGTGGTAGAGCGCCGCCCGGCTTGCTTGCGCGTCATTTTATCGAGTTGGGTGTTCAGCTTGCGCGTCTGAAATTCTTCGGTGGACTTGACTTTTTGCCCCCCTTCCCACCAGTTGGCATCTGCCGAAGGAAATGGATTCTGGCGGGAAGGTTCAGCATCAGGGCTAATATCTGGCGATTGTTGTTCGCCAGCTTCGCTCATCGTTTCACTTTTTTTTTATCGCTGGCGGTTTGTCCGTTGCGTGCCTCGCCTTCTTCTTGCATTTCTGTTCCGTCTTTATCGCCCATTTCTTCGCGCTTATCTTGGAGCTTATTTTCCAGCTTATCCAATTCAGCGGTAGCATCGTTGAAAGGACCCCGTTTGAGGCGGTGCGGAATGGCAAGGCGTATGGCTAGGGCAATATCATGATCGGTGATATGGTTGCGCCCTTCGTAAGCGGCGTGGGCGCGAGCAGTCTTCAGCACCACCAAATCGGCGCGATGCCCATCCACCTGCATTTCGCTCATGATACCTGCAATCAACCGCAAATCATTCTGGGTATGGCTCACGCTGTCTACCAATTTGCGGGCAGTGGCAATACGTTGGGAGAGAGTGTCCTCTACGGGCTGCCATTCGGCTTTAAAGCCTTCGGGGTCATCTTCATATGCGATATGCCGCTGCAAAATTTCGATGCGGTCTGCTGGACGATGAATGCCCAACACATCCACCGAGAGCGCGAAGCGGTCTAACAATTGTGGGCGTAAATCGCCTTCTTCCGGGTTCATTGTGCCAACTAGGATAAAGCGGGCAGGGTGGCTGAAACTGATGCCTTCGCGTTCTACGATATTCACGCCCATAGCGGCGCTATCCAGCAGCAAATCTACGATGTGATCATCCAACAAATTGACTTCATCCACGTATAAAATGCCACGATTCGCCGCCGCCAGTACACCGGGTTCAAAATGTTTTTCGCCGCGCTGGATGGCTTTTTCGATGTCGAGTGTGCCAACCACACGGTCTTCGGTGGCGCTCACGGGCAAATCTATGAATGCTGCCCGGCGCATTTCGCTTGGAATTTCGCTGATAACTTTGCCGGCATGGCGTTCTCTGGAAATATCCGACCACGAATCGGGATGATTAGGGTCATCGTTAAATGGCGAATCAGCAATGACTTGAATTTCTGGCAGCAATGCCGCCAAAGCACGGGCAGCGGTAGATTTGCCAGTACCCCGTTCACCGCGGATGAGGACACCGCCGATACGCATGTCAATGGCATTCAATACCAGTGCCAAGCGCATCATATCCTGTCCGACAACAGCAGTAAATGGGTACACGGAAGGGCGTTTGCTCATAGCGGTTTGCATCCTCGTCTGATTGGTTTTTCAAAAGTAATGATTATACGAGAGTAGCAAAAAGGTGATAAAGGGTCATTCCGTGAGATTAAGAAATTTGGTTTGCGCTAGTGCCGCTTAATGCCAAGCTCTGCACTGGTTTATGAAGGTGTCTTTTATCTATTATTCCATGCAGTCTAACATACAAATCCAAACAGACAACATCTTGCCCAATATGGAAACCCAGTGGGAAATGCAGAATATGCGCGGCATGAACCTATCGCTGCTGCTGAAAGTATTTTGCCTGCTTATTTTTGCGTTATAATACCCTCGTAGAATTCACCTTGCTAAAAACGGATATGGGAATGAAGCTGTTTATTAGTTATTCTCGCCAAGATAGTGTATTGGTTTATAAACTGGCTGAAGATTTGACACGGCATGATGTTTGGATTGACCGTGAACAAATTGTGGGTAGTCAGAAGTGGTGGACAGAGAGTATTTGCGTGGGTATTGAAAATTGTGAATGCTTTGTGCCGATATTTTCAGTTCCGGCAGTCGCGTCTATCTATTGCCAAGCCGAACTGGAATATGCCTTATCTCTGGGAAAACCAATACTCCCCGTGATGATTCAATCCTGCACATATCCAAAATCGTTAAATGACCGCCAACTCCAACATATTGATGTGCCGGGCAAATATGGTGGTAACTACAACTTGTTATTGAGGGAAATCTCGGAGTCATTAAGCGATATTCGCGCTAAACGTATGGAAAATGGTTATGCTGAAATCACACCTGACCCCAAAAAACGCCCACCTGTGCCACGCCAATTAACAGCGACGGATGCTCCAAATTTGTTAGGGGCAATATCAAAAGCATTGGCAGCAGATGAATTTGAACGGAGTGCTGATTTACTAATACAACTTGAGAAAATTGGCACAGGTTTTTATTTGGAGTGGGCTAAGGACAAAAGAGCAGAATTAGAAAAAGCCAAACTCCGTAAACCGCTGTATGAACAGGTTTGGGAATTGGCGCAGGATGCAAAAACACTGCCGGATGCCCGGAAATTATGGGCGCACTACAAAGAACAATTTGATGATGATCCCTACAATGTCGCGTCTTTGTTGGAAGCTGCACCCAAACCTACGCCACCCCAAATCAGCATAGTGACTCCCCCTCGCCTTCAGGAGAGGGGGCTGGGGGGTGAGGTCAAAAATGCCCTTGAAGCCGCGCTTGACCGCGCCAGAAACTTCAGCGGCAAGCACAATGCCGATTGGCAGCCCTACATCACCACTTTTCCTGAGCTAAAAATCCCCGATATGCAATTTTGCCTTGTTCCCGGCGGCACATTCCAGATGGGGAGTGCGGATTTTGATAATGCCCAACCTGTGCATCCCCAAACGCTAAAACCCTATTGGATTGCCCGCTATCCAGTGACAAATGCCCAGTGGCGCTTGGCGGTGGTAGCGAAGGCAGTTGCCGAACCGAAAGGGGATGATGCCAAAAAATGGTACAAAGCCAAGAATATGGCAGATGCACCGGTAGTGGGTGTAACGTGGTTTGCGGCACAGAATTTTTGTGAGTGGTTGGGCGTGCGCTTGCCCACCGAACCTAAATGGGAATTTGCAGCGCGGGGTGTGGATGGTTTAAACTATCCTTGGGGCAATAATTTTATATTGGATAATGTGGTTTTCAGTGAAAATTCGCGTGGTAAACCGCATCCCGTAACCAGTAAACCCGAAGGCAAATCGTGGATAGGGGCAATGCACCTGAGTGGGAATGTATGGGAATGGTGCAGTAGTTCGTATTTGCCGTATCCATATGACGCTAAAAAAGCAGAAAGCGATATATATATTAATGAACCCAATGTGTTGCGCGGGGGTTCGTTTGATAGCACTTCCAACTTCCTGCGGGTGGTGATGCGCGTCGGGGTCATCCCCATTGATGCCGTCTCCAACGGGGGATTCCGTTGTTCGTTCTCTCTTAAATAATAGCTCTGGTCGGCATCGGTTAAAAACCAACACCTGCATTTTGTGGGTAAACCGATAAATCGGTTAGGATTTGTGAAATGTTTTCGGGCGACCATGTAGGGTCGCCCCTACAAACATAATGGATGGGTGTGTAGGGGCGGGGCTGTGTCCCCGCCCGTTTGAGATGATTTTTCTTCGTGTTCTTCGCGCCTTTGCGGTTCGATATTTGTTACACCGGTTCTGCCGTTGCTGCCGATTCCCATTCGGCTTCAAGTGCCTCTAGCTGCGATTTTTGCGCGGCGTATTCTTTGCTCAGGCGCTGCACATCATCGCTGCTGCCGTTGGCACTGGCACGCGCCAGAATCAACACCATCTCATTTAGCGATGTTTCCAGCGAATTAATTTGCGTTTCCAGATGTTTCAGCGCATTCGCATTGCCGTTTTGTTTGGGTTTAGCCGCTTTGGGTTTGGCTTTTTCGGCTTCTAAACGCGCTGTTTCAAACGCCAAGAAGTCCTGATAATTGCCATCAAAAATGTGCAAATGCCCATCGCGTACATGCCAAATTTGGGTCGCCAAGCGATTGATGATATAGCGGTCATGGCTCACCAGCAAAATCGTCCCCGTGAAATCTTCCAGAACATCTTGCAAAATTTCCTGCGCCGGAATATCCAGATGATTGGTCGGTTCGTCCAACAGTAGGAAGTTCGCGCCACGAGTAGACAAGATTGCCAGCGATAAGCGCCCGCGTTCTCCACCACTCAGCATATTCACTGTCTTAAAGACATCATCGCCACGAAACAAATACTGCGCCAAAACATGCCGCGCATCGCCTTCGCTGAGTTCTTTATGATGCTGCCGCCGAATTTCATCCAACACCGTATTTTCTGGGTTGAGTGTATCGTGTGCCTGCGCGAAATACCCCATGAGGACGTTAATGCCGGGAGTCATTTGCCCTTGCAGCGGTTGAATTTCGCTCATAAGCGTCTTTAAAAATGTAGATTTGCCCGCACCGTTGCCGCCAATGAGTGCCACCACGTCGCCGCGTGCCAGTTCAATCCGGTCAGTGATAAACAATGGATTGCCCGGATAGCCAATATTCAGGCGCGACGTGCGTAACACAATTTCGCCGCTACGTTCTTCTGCCGTCAGTTTGATTCGCATATGCTTATGGCGTTTAATGGGATGCTCTAACCCGCGCACGACTGAGCGCAATTCACGCAAAGTTTCGGGTACGCGCTTGAGGGCATACTGCTCAGTGAATTGCAACCACCCTTTTTGTTTGATAACGCGCAGGGCGATGACGCCGTTGTCTTTGACCGCTTGTACCTGCCGCGCCAAAACTTTAAAACGCCCGGCGGCATTGGTATCTGCCATGCCTTGTTTCTCGATGAAGCCCAACTCCTGCGTGAAGCGGTCTATCATCTGGTCCCACTCTTTGGCGAGTCGTTCTAGGTTATGCTCACGCTGCTGCACATACGACGAATAATTGCCTTTGTAGGTTTCTAAGCCCGCGTGCGTCAGTTCCCAAATCGTATTGACAACTTTATCCAGAAAATAACGGTCATGGCTGACGATGAGCAGCGCCCCATCCCACATTTTGAGCGTGCCTTCCAACCATTG
Organism: Anaerolineae bacterium; assembly: GCA_022842885.1. Lineage (GTDB taxonomy): Bacteria > Chloroflexota > Anaerolineae > Aggregatilineales > Phototrophicaceae > JALHOR01. Next base: position 34,688 of record JALHOR010000010.1, on the reverse strand, counting down.
AATCGCTTCGACATCGAGATGGTTGGTGGGTTCATCCAGAATCAGCAAATCGGGACTGCTGAGGAGCAACCGCGCTAACAATGCCCGCGTTTTTTGTCCACCACTCAGATGAATCAGTGGCATATCCCAAACGTCTTTGCCAAAGCCTAAACCTTGCAGCGTGCGATCTATGCGATGTTCGTAATCGTAGCCACCCAAGCGGTCAAAATTTTCTTGAGTGTTGCCATATTCCTCAAACTCAGCATCTCCGGCACTGCCATCGGTCATCATGGCTTCAATCTCACGCATCCGGGCTTCCATGCGTTTGACAGGTTCAAAGACGATATGCATTTCTTCGATAAGCGTATTGGTTTTAGCGGCAAAGGCTTCGACTGCTTCTTGCCGCAAATAACCGATATTGATGCCGCTGGTAACTGTAACATTGCCTTTTTTCGGCTCCTCAAGTCCGGCGATAATGCGTAACAGCGTTGTCTTGCCGACGCCATTGGGACCCACCAAACCGGCTTTACCATCACGCTCTAGGCGTGCCGATAGCCCGGAAAAAACATCAAAATCCCCAAACGTTTGCCCTACTTCAGATAAGATGAGAACCGACATGATTGCTCCTTTTTTTAGTCTTTGGCTGTTAGCGATTAGCTTTTAGCTGTTTATGATTAGTCTCTATACAAAATTCTTGTGTTAGGGTCGAGGCATGCCTCGACCTCCTACTGAACATCACCCGTTTTGAACATGAGCTTAAATTTGTCAGACGACCTCACCCCTAAATCCCCATACCACAGGGGAGGAGCATCTCCCCTCGCCTTTAGGAGAGGGGGTCAGGGGGTGAAGGTCAAAACTGCAAAATCAAGGCAGCGGTATCTTGAACTTCAACACATCATTCCTGACGACGAAGCCACAGCTTTTATAAAATGCCACATTGCCTTCATCATCGGCATCGGTGAAGACAGTCGCAGTTTTCATGCCGCGTGCTTTTAAGCGCCGCAAGCCCTCAAACATGGCGGCTGTGCCGAAACCGCGCCGCTGCCAATCCGAATGAGTCCCGACAGGCTCAAATTCGCCAACCTGCGTTGCGGCATCTACCCATGTCATCGCAAACGCGACGAATTGTCCATCGGGCGCGACCACCACAATATCCTGTGTCGGGTCATAGCTGGGTGCCGTCATAAAATGCTGATAGCGTTCCGGCGTCATGCGCGATGGATGAAAGGCGCTGGCATGAACCGTCGCCCGCTTTGCTACAAAATCCGGTTGCATTGCCTCCAGAAATGAAAAGCCCTCCGGTAACTGCGGGGAGGGCAAATCCAACGTCAAATCCTGCGTGAAATATAACAGATGTTGTTCACGGATGTAACCATACTTTTCCAACAGCGGCACTTGGATAGCATCGTCAGCGAACACCATTTCTACACTCAACTCAGTTTCTTCGGACTCAGCATCTTTCAACACAGTTTCAGAATAGATGAGCATTTCTTCCGCTAAGGCAGCATCAGCTTGGGGATGCAAAAACAGATTGGTTTCGCGGCGCGATGCCGTCAGCACAACCAATGCTATAAGTGTATCCTCTGGCGTGACCCACAACTGAATAAAATCAGAAGGATCATCGCCAAACGGATTGTAAAATAGCCACCATTCAATATCGCCCGGATGCACATAACCCGAATGCGGCGAATGCAAACGTCCGGCACGCATTAAGTTTTGAATTTTTCGCAAATCAGCCAGACCTGAATAGGCACGGCGCATGTATGGCATGACCATTGCTCCTAAAAAATGTGAATTGAACTGCAAGAATCGTAAAAAATGTATTTTGCTTCACGGTAGTGCGAAGCTAACAAAACCACTTTACAAAGAGGAAATTTTAGAAGACTAGCGGTGACATGGGTGCTACATCTTTCACTCAAGAGAACGCATAGAATAGCAAATATTATGAGAAGGTTCTATACCGTCACAAATATATCAGAAAAGTTGCTACAGGGTCAAGAGGGTGATCATAAATAATCGCGCTCAATACGTTCCATCAGCCCGAATAATTGGGTGTCATTGATGTCGCGTTCATGGCAGGCATACGCCAAGGTGATGAATGCCATACCTAACGCATGGTCATAGCGTGGTCCCGGCGGTTCATTCCCCACCACGACGATACGCCCCCCCACAGGCAGCAAGTTTTCCCATGCCAGCCAGCGTGCTGCCGCCACCACATACCGGAAGTGCGCCGCCGCCGGACGTGCTGCCCACGTCATGCCCCGCCGGGCGCTGCGGTTATCAAAAGTGATGCTGGTGACGCTATCGGGCAGCAGCAGCGTATAAAAATGTTTTTTGCCCATGACCGCCGCAATCCACATCTCACGACCCGGCACAGGCAGCAAGTGCGCCGGGGGTTCTGAATGATAGTGCTGAAAAGCGGTGAGTAAACGCAGCGGTGGATTCATCATGCGTTGTCATTATCCAAGATGCGCGTCTCAAACTTTGCCAACGCATCTTGCAATTTTTGCTGGCGCAGGCTTTGGGTCAAATCGCCGCGCGTGCGCTCTAAGACGCCCCGCAGCACATCGGTTTGCCGCCGCAAGCCGCCGGTCAGCGCGTCGGGAAAATCAAACGTGACCATCTGGTCATAGATGGCATCCATCCAATCCAACAAGCGTTCTGCTTCTTGGCTGTGGGCATTTTCGCGCCGCATTATGTCCAGAATGTAACGGCGTAATTCTGTGGCAGCTTCGCATAAGCCGTTCAAATATGCCGCCCCTTCGACTTGTAATTGGGCGGGCGAAGGGATGGGCAATTCGCGGATAATCGCGCTGGTGACGTGCGCTTCGACCACTTCTTTAAGCGCATCCTGCGTATAGCCGGAATAATACAAATCCGAATGCACTTGAATATCTGCCCGCATCGCAGCAGCGGCTTCGGTGATGATGCTCAATTTACGGTCTACTTCGTCCCATTCACGCCGATGAATCGCCCGGATGCATTCTGCACAATGGCGAATCAATTCACGGGAACGTCCTAATGTTTTATCCCGAATATCATTTTTGGTGCTGAGTTCAGTACGAACTGTTTCTAAAGGCGCGTTCAGGTTAGCCGTTGTCATTGGTTTCCTCATCGTTAGGTGGCACCGCTTGAATCCCTTTGAACAACTGTTCTGCCAACGATGGCGGCAGTTTAATTTCGCCATTGGCGGTTTCATAGCGCGTCAGGTTTTCGGCTAGGGCATTCAAAAACATTTTGGCATGGGCAGGCGTCATCACAATGCGCTGCTGCACGCGGGCGCGGGGGTCATGCCCAATCACTTGGATAAAATCTAACATCACTTCAAACTGGGTATGGCTAATCATGACCATGTTGGCATAGGTCGCCGATGGATTCGGGGGCATCTCGACCTTGATTTGCCGTTTATTATTAGGAGAAGTTGGCGGCTGCACGCTGTTGATACCTTTTCGTAGACAAGAGAATGCGGTTATTATAGCTTAACTGCCCACGAACACAGAACGCTGGAAAACAATTCTTATGCAAATCCAATGGCTTATTGCCGGGCTGCGGCGGTTGCTGCACATTGCCGAACCTATTATTTTACTTGTGATGGTTATCGCTTTTTGGCATCATTCGCCGCCGATACGCGATGACTGGGTATGGCTGCTGTGGTTGGCACTGCCGATTTTTGCACTGCGGCTCGTTATCTATCGGCGTTTATTTACAGTTACACCGCTGCTGCCCCTGCTGTTGATATTTATTTTGTTGACCCTGTTTAATTTTGAAAATGCGCCTTTTCATCGAGAAAATTATGAAGTGTTGGTGTGCCGCCCGCTATTGGGCATTTGGCTGTATCTGTATTGTGTCGAGCATGTTCGCATGTTTCGGCGCATGGATGGATTGCTGATAGCGACGCTGGGGATGGCGTTTATCACAGGATTTTTGGCGCTGACGGCAAGCCAATGGAACAGCAAAATCGCGGCATTACAATTTTTGGTGGATGCACTGCCACATATCGTCTATAAGACTTGGCTACCGGATATGCTGCTGAGTTTTAACCCCAATGAGATTGCCGGGGCGCTGGCGTGGTTCTGCCCACTGTTGGCGGGATTGATGCTTTATCAAAATCCTAACCCGGTTTCCAAGACCTCCCCCTCTAATCCCCTAGCCAATATGACCTCACCCCCTAGCCCTATCACCATACATGACCTCACCCCCCAACCCCCTCTCCATACATGGAGAGGGGGAGTAGGAGTGGGGTCTTTTTTTGCTGCTATCGCCTTTGCCATTGGATTTTCGGCGTTGTTTTTTGGGCAAAGTCGGTTTGCATTAGCGGGTGTGCTGCTGGCGCTGACAGGCATTGTCTTTTTGGGGATGCGGGGGCGCGGGCGTTTGATAGCCCTCATAGGTATTGGGGGCGTGCTGCTGCTACAAGGGGCATTGATGGCAAATATTTTACGTGCGCCAGAAAATACAACGGCGACACTCTCATTATCCGGGCGTGACCAAGAATCGCTGAGTGTGCGATTTGAGATGTGGGCAAGTGGCATCCGTATGATGACCGATTATCCGCTGACGGGCGTCGGCATGTCCATGTTTCGGGGAGCAGTACAGCAGCCGCAATACGCGATTCCGTTTTATGTTGAACAAAACAGCTACCCGCCGCACGTTCACAACGAATGGTTGCAGATGGGGGTGGATTTGGGCATTCCCGGCTTTTTACTGTTTATCAGTTGGCATCTGGTTATTGTGGGGATGTTATGGCGGGCTTGGCGCAACAGCGATGCCGCCTCCAGAATCGTGGTCATTAGCATTGGCGGCGGACTATTGGCACACGCTTTTTACGGCATGGGCGATGCCATCACCTTATGGGATAGATACAGTTTTGTATTTTGGTGGATGTTAGGACTGGCTGGGGCAGTCTATCGCCAGTTTGGAGCGTGGTCTGCGCCTGTTGAAACCCGTTGAACCTGCTACAATCATTAATCACCATCCGATACAATTCGCAAAAACACCTAAAATTACATGGCTCATGTTCAGATTGCGTGAAAAGTAGGTTGTTGTAGGGTCGAGGCATGCCTCGACCCTACGAAAAATCACTCGTTTTGAACTTGAGCGAATTACACAGTTAATTCTATGCCAAATGAATACGGCGAAATATGCGTTATAATTTGGACAAATCATGATGCTCAGTTGATGGCATTGGCATTACACGATTGCGAATAAAACAGGCTGCTCATATCCAGCACATGTCACCATTCAGTGAGGATGCTGCCGCAGCCTGACCCTATCTTTGACGAAGAACAAGTAATGGCATTTATTGGTTTATGAATCCACGATTGTTGTTGGCATTTATCCCAATTACGTTGGCAGTGGTGCGCTTGCCAGCCCTGCTGAGTCTGGTGAGTAACCTGACCATGCTCAGTATCACGCTCATCTGCTTGGCAATGTACGTGCTTGCCTGTTGGTTGGCAGGGGAATTGCGGGCGGGTGTACGCGCTGGCTATATGTATTTTGCGGCAACGGCAGCGTGGTTAGCCGCCGGATTAGAAGCGGCACTCTTGGTTGTTTTGGTGGGCAGCAGTCTCCATGCGTTCTTGCTCTATCGAACTGCCCGCGCCCAAAATCGTTCTCTCCAACCGTTGCCAGAAGCCGCTGGACGTATCGCCATGATTGGCGGTGGCGTATTGGTGGGTTTTGGGCTGCATGTGATGCTAGATGGCATCATCCCGCTGGATAGCCTCAGTTATGCCGCCGCTGTCACCACCTTGTTAGAATTATTGGCAGGTTTTGTCGCCTTGCATCTTATCGGTTTGTGGATGTTGAGCCAGCAATTCCGGCTGACGACTATCCCTACTCGCATTCTGATGCACAGTTTATTGCTGTTGGTGGCATTGGCGCTGCCAGTGATTTTGTATCAGGTCAGCATTTTGGCATTTGCCGCTATCATGGGGGTGATTGCCTTCCAAGCGATTCAACAAAATCGTACCCGCCACACCCAACACGCGCTAGAACAACGCATCAAAGAAATGACGGCGCTCTATAATTTGGGGCAAGCCATCGCCAGCAACCGCGTCTTGGACGAAGTATTATTCAGTGTCTATGATGAAGTGAATCGCCTTGTCAACGCCACATCGTTTTTTATTGCTTTGTATGATGCTGACCGCACAGTAATTCGCTATCCGTTGGTGATGACCAATGGGCGGCATGTGCGGCGGGCAACCCGACCCTTGGGTGATGGCATGACCGATGCTGTGATTCGGCATAAGCAACCTCTGCTCATCCATCGTCACGATTCGCGTCAACTCCAACAATTCAATATTCGCCCGGAAGAAGTCGAATCGGCATCGTATTTGGGCGTGCCGCTGCTGGTGGGTAAAGATATTATTGGTGTGCTAGGCGTGCTGCACGCGACCAATGAGATAGCCTTCACAACCTCCGACATCGCCATTTTACAGACCATCGCCAACCAAACGAGTCTCGCTATCCGCAATGCCACACTCTATAACCGCACCTTGACGCTGGTAGATAACTTGGCGCTGATTAATCGGTCTTTTCAGGAAGTCATCTCGAATTTAGATGAACGGGGTGCCACGCGCTCGGCATGTTTGATTGCCCTGCAAGTGACCAGCGCCCAAAAAGCGGCTATTTTTATGCTGCAACAAGACCCCACCATGCGTTTTATCCTCAAACATTCGATTGGGTTTGTGGCAGAAGATACGCCTTTTTCACTAGAAATTCCCTATCGCCCAGAGATGTTTTTAGAAGGGTCGCGCAGTATCCCGGATGTGCAGCACGCCAATGACCCTATCCTGCATCAGTTTTCACTCACGGGGGGCTTTGCTGCCTGTTTGGAAGTGCCATTGCGGTCTGGGGATAACCTATTGGGTTATATCGGGGTGTATCACACCGACATTTATTACTACGAGACGCCCGAAATTAATTTGATGGAAATGCTTGCTAACCAAGTCGCGGCAGTGTTAGATAATGCTGAACTGGTTCACGAATTGGAAGTATACGCCGCCGAGCAAGCCCAATTGGTTCACCTCTCCCGTATTTCAAATTCCAATTTGGATTTGGAACGCACTATCCAAGATGTGTGTACCGCCTTGGCACAGATGCTCAGTATCAGCGAAGTCATTATTGGGCTGGCGGAGATACATAAGAAAACGCTGCGGGTGTATCGTGGAGCGTGGGATTTGCCCGCCGAAATGCCCATAGACGCAATCCCTGAATTTGCTGCTGCGCTTGCCCAAAACAAACCAGAGATGCAGGTTTTCCAGCATACTGCTATCCATTCCGCAGCGTTAGCCGTGTTTATGCAACAGGCACATACCCAAACGCTCGCTACAATTCCAATGCTCATCAACCAAGACAGCATTGGCATCATCATTCTGGAAAACCGTACCCCGCATCTTTTTACCCAGAATGAACTTCACTTGATTGAGATGGCAGTCGGACAAATTACCGCCCAATTACACAATGCCAACATCCACACCCTAACCGAAGAAGCCTTAGTCCAGCGGTTGGAACAAATGGCATTGATTGAAGATATTGCCGGGCAAATTTCCCAATCGTTGGAATCCGAAAAAGTCATTCAAAGCGTGTTGGAAGCGGCACTCCAAGCTACCGGTGCTGATTTGGCAATTTTGGCATTGTTGGACGAAAGTCGCCCCGTATTCCACATGATTTCGCATGAGGTTTATCGTGGGCAAATGATTCGCAGCACCTATACCCGCGAGAAAGGCAGCGGCGTCATCGGGCTAGTGGCACGTACTGGGGTGAGTATTCATGCTGGCAATAATCATGAACTGCCAGAATACATCGCTGATGGCAACCAAATTTTCTGCTCCACATTGGCTGTCCCGATGAAAACTGGGGATAGAGTGGTGGGCGTTTTGAATATCGAAAGCGTCAAGCTGAACTTTTTTACGCATGAACAAGAGAGTTTTATCAAGAGTTTGGCGGGTCATGCTGCCATTAGCATCGAGAATGCGCGTTTATTAGAAGAACGCAGCCTGCAAATCAGCACCTTAAATGCCTTACGCGAACTGACTTTAACTGCCAGCACCATCGTTGAACATTTGCATTTAGTGCCACAAGTGTTGAAGACAGCGTTACAAGTGATGAACGGACAAGGCGGCATCTTATTCGCCTATGACCAAGCCACCCATGAAATTGTCTTGTTGAATGGGGTCAGTCTGCACGGCACAACTCTGATTGAGGCATATCCTATTATTCCGCCGGATTTAATTTATACGGCTGCACAAGAGGGGCATAAAATTCTGATAGATGATATTCGCCAACAGGCGCTTTTCCAAGATTTATTGGCAGAAGATTATCAAAGTTTGGCGGTGCTGCCGCTGCATCGGCGCGGGGCTGTTAGCGAAATTATGTGCCTCACCTATGCCGAGCCGCATACGTTTACAGCGCGTGACCAATACACATTAGATTTATTGGCTGTCCAAATTGCCGGACATTTGGAAACAGCGGAACTGAACGAAACGATTCGTAACAGCCGTAATCGCTTACGAACCATTCTGGATGCGACCCGCGATGGCATTATTTTGTTAGACCGCGCTGGACGCCTGCAAGATGCTAATTTGGCAGCGGCACGCTTGCTGGATGTGGATTTAAACAGTCGCTTTAACGTGCCGTTCCGGCGTATCGTCTCTGATATTCTGCTAGAAGATATTGCCAAAACTGAGATGATTTTGCATGAAAGCGCCGTAAGTACCACCCGTGAGTACACGCTGAATAATCGCAATTATCCGGTGTATATCCGCGAGACAAGCCAGCCTGTGCGCGATGCTGAAAATCATGTGTTGGGGCATCTGCTCATCTTGCGCGATGTGACCGAAGAAAAAGACCTGACGGTGTATCGCCAAAAAATTCAGGATATGGTGCTGCACGACCTCAGTAAACCGTTGGCATCCATCATCAGCAGTATGGATTTCGCCCAGATTATCGTCACCGAACCGGAAAGCACTGATACACTGCAAACCACCCTGCAAATCACTATGGATAGTGCCACGAACTTGTTAAATCTGGTCGCCAGTTTGCGCGATATTCCACGCTTGGGCAAAGGCGAAGTGCTGCTGAATCCCCAACCTATTAGCCTGATTGAATTGGCGTTGTCTGCCGATTTATCGCTGACTTCCTCGCTCAAAGAAGCAGGCATCCAAATTCGCTATCAAATGTCGCCCAATGCCGAACATGCCTTTATTGATAAGGATTTGATTCGGCGCGTTTTTATCAATCTGCTGCATAATGCCTATAAATTTACGCCCCCGCATGGCGAAATCTTAATCGCCTCTGATATGACTGCCGCGCCACCGGGGTATGTGCGCGTGCTGATTTGTGATAGTGGGCCCGGCATCCCAGACGACATGCACGATAAAATTTTTGAAGAATTTGTCCAGATTGAAGGATTACGCCCGTATCAGGGTGGTAAAGGCAGCGGCGTGGGCTTGGCATTCTGCAAATTGGCGGTGGAAGCGCACGGCGGCAAAATTCAGGTAGAACCCAAAGGGCTGTTATCAGGGGCGTGTTTTTCGTTCACGCTACCCACCAGCATGGAGGCACTGCCCGCAAAACAGGAATAAATACCTGTCTATGCTTCCATAAAATGGCATTATGCTCATATCAAAGTTAAAAGCTGATAGCTAACAGCTAACAGCCCAGTGCTAAAGGCTAATAGCTAAATCATGATGAGACGCCGCACAATACAATGGGTCATGGTCGGGGCGCTGGCAAGCCTAACCAGCTTGGTGATAATCGTGTGTCTTTCAAGCGGCATTCCGGTCTTGCTGGAAGGACGGCTTGAGCCAGAAGTTTATTTGCTGCTCACGGCGTTTGCCTTGGCGTTAAGTGTTCCCCTCGTTTATACCGAACTAAGTCTCGCCCATGCTATTGGCATGACAGCATTTTTATCGCTCGATGAGCGTTTTTACCCAGCGATGACCTTAGCACTGGCGCTAGGTGGCATTGTGGGCGGGATTGCCCGTGTGTATCGCAATCGGGGGCGCGAGCATCGCGGGGCAAATATCCGCACTGTGATTTATCTTACCGCGCAAGTGACACTGAGTTTTTATGTCGCCGCCCGGACTTATGTGGCATTTCCGGGCGCGATGCTGCCCATACCCACCCCCACTTCGGAAAATTGGTTGGCGCTATTTGTGCCGCTATTGGTGTATACCCTCCTGTATTTGACTGTCTATTTTGCCATTTTTACGCTGCAACAATACGCCGAAAGCCGCAATTGGCGCGTCTTGGCACGGGAAAGTGGCTTAACCATCATCGTTTTGCTGCTGCTGCCCGTGCCGTTTACCTTCATTGCGGCAGATGTGGCGCGTGCCAATGAGTCGTTCATCTTCTTTACGATTACCATCACGGGAACGGCATTGGCGATTTTTGCGTTTTATGTGTTGAGCGTCGTCGCGCAAAAACAGCGTCGCCAATTGGCAGAGATGCAAACGCTGGCGGCGGCAACCGATGCGGTGCGTGGCAGTCTCAATCTGGATGGTCTTTTACGCACGCTTTATCTCCAAATTAGCCAAGCCTTACAAATTGATGATTTTGCAGTGGCATTACGTGATGAGGATACTCAGCAAGTGCGGTACCCGTTGGTGGTGCAGAACGGCAGCACCCAAACCGCAAGTCAGCCGCCGCTAGATGCGGTGTTAATCCAGCAAGTGATTCAAACGGGGCAGTCTCTGTTGGTAAGTGATACCATCGCCACCCCCTTTACGACTTCGCTGCCAGAACATGTTACGGCATGGTTGGGCGTACCATTGTTGGCGGGCAGCACCCCTAGCGGCGCTTTGTCGGTTTTTTCGCAGGACAATCGGCGGCATTTTACGCCGGATGATGTGCGTTTATTGACGATTATCGCAGGCAGTGCCAGCATCGCCATTGAGAATGCCCGTTTATATACGCGCAACAGTTTACGCGCCGAACAATTATCTACGCTGAACCAAGTCGCACGCTTGCTGACCGGGACACTTTCGCCGCAAGAAGTTTTGGATACGATTGTCTCGTCAGCGTCTACCGTGTCGGATGCTCAAGGCGTGGCGGTATATTTGCTAGTGGTCTACGATACCAAATCGGTGCTGCATTTGGTTGGCAGTGCGGGCTTAAGCAATACTTTTACGCTGGCACACCCTGAACCGTTTATGCTGGCACAAATCGCCACCGGACAGCAGTTAATGCCGTTGATAATACCCGACATAGGACAAGATGAGCGCACTTTGCCGCTGCGGTCTTTATTTGCGACAGAAAACATTCAGGCATTAATTGAACTACCGCTGGTCATTGGCGATACTTATTTTGGTGTGGTATCGCTATTTTTTGACCGCGTGCAGCCTGCCTTGCACGAAAATGTGGATTTGCTCCAAGCGTATGCCACCCAAGCTGCACAAGCGATTAAAAATGCGCGGGCATATGACATCACCGATAAGGCGTTGGAACAACGAGTCGAACAATTGTATGCTTTAGCGGCGTTGGGGCGCGTTTTGAATGCCACGCTGGAGACCAAACAAGTCTACGACATGATGTTGAATTATGCGCTGGATAGCACGCGGGCAACGCGCGGTGCCGTCGTTTTAAAGCAAGACAGCGGTTTGTGGGTCGCGGCGCAGCAGCATTATCCGCCGGAAACGCTCAATGACCCGTCTTTGCTCGAACAGGGCATATCGGGGCGCGTCTTGCAAACCGGGCAGCCGGTGCATGTGGATGATGTGCGTACCGAGACAGGGTATTTGCCATTAGTGCCGCGCACACGCTCTTTGTTGGTGGTGCCAATGCTAAAATCCCGCGATGTTTTGGGGTTAATCTTGCTAGAAAGCGATGAAATGGCAGCTTTTAGCGAGAGCGATACGCAGTTTGTGGCGCAGATGGCGTATCAGGCGGTGGTTGCTGCCGATAACACGCGCTTGTTCCAGAGCGTGCGCGAAACCCGCGATAATCTGCAAGAAATTTTGAATACGATGGAAGAAGGACTCATCCTGATTGATGCCAGCTTGAAGATTGCGCTGGCGAATCCGCGAGTGGATTTGCCCGGTTTTCAGCCAGAACAACTTATTGGGCGGTCAGTCCGCGATTTGCTGTTGGATGAAACATTGGCATTTGCGCCGCGCACGGGCTTTCAAACACCAGAGAGTGTGCGCCGTTTGTTGGAACAAATTCAGCAACCGGGTGAATGGCACGCTTATTCGCCACATAATTATGAAATCAGCGATGAGCAAGGCAGAATGCGCTACGTCCAGCGGCAAATTTTCCCGCTGCGCGATGACCGTGACCATATTATTGGGGCGCTATTGGTCTTTTATGATCGCACTGATGAACGCGAATTGGCGCGGGCGCAGGAGAATGTGACCCAAATGCTCGTGCATGATTTACGCAGCCCCCTGACTGCCGTTACCACCAGTTTGCGCTTGTTGCAGCAGCTTGTCCCAGCCGATAGCGATTATAAGCCCATTGTCGAAAAAACCACCGAAGTCAGCCGCCGAGCGATTCGTAAAGTATTGATGCGCGTGGATTCGCTGTTGGATGTGGCAAAAATGGAAAGCGGCGATATTTATTTAGACCGCCAGCCTGTGGATGCCTTGACGATTATTGAGACGGTTCGCACAGAATTGATGCCCTTGGCAAATGAGATGCATGTGACGATGCGAACTGACCTCGCGCCCGATTTGCCGCTGCTGCATGTGGACGCCGATAAAGTGGAAAGAATGCTGCTGAATCTGGTGGATAATGCGCTGAAATATACGCCAGAAAATGGCACGATTACGATTCGCGCTCAGATGGATGGCGATGCCGGTTGGATGCAGCTTGCCGTCGCGGACGAAGGACCCGGCATCCCGGATGATTATAAACAACGCCTGTTTGACCGCTTCGTACAAGTCAGTGGGCGGCAAGGTACGCGGCGCGGCGTGGGGTTGGGCTTGGCATTTTGCCAATTGGTGACAAAATCGCACGGCGGACGTATCTGGATAGAAGATAATCTTCCCCAAGGCACCGTCTTTTTGGCGACACTGCCCGTTATCGCTGTGAGTCAGGTGGTGGAATAATCCACGCAGCAGTGCAGAAAGAAAACAGGCATGAACAAATTTTTCACGCTAATGCTCCTACCCCTTGCATTGGTAATGCTGTTCGGCGGCGCGGCACAGGGGGCAGATGTCTCGATCCAACCCAGCGATAAACTGGCGCTGCTGCAAATTCCGGGTACGGTGCTGCTCAATCCGCATATCTCCCCCGATGGTCGTTTTGTCTACGCCAATGCCGCTTTTCTTAACATGGAAAAATATTTGGATGGCTATCATGCGGTGCATTCCGCTTTTTATGCTAAACAATTTCTGTGGCGTTTGGACGATAATAGCTTCCAAGCACCCCTCAATGAACTGCCCTATGACCACCTGATTGAGTTCGAATCGTTTCCTTGGGGACCCATGGCAGCATTTTCGCCGGATAGTCAGTATTTGGCGCTGTGGAATAAAAAGACAATGGCATTATTCTCACTCGCCGAGATGAAAATAAGCAGAAGCCTGACATTTTCCGATGACAGCCTCACAAGCCAGCCTAACTATACCCATCTGCAATGGTCGCCCGATAGTCGCTTTGTAGCAACGTTAGAGTATGAGGGCATCTTGGTTTGGGATATAGTGACGAATGCCACCTATCGTCACCCGTTACCTCTCAATCAAGTCCATCAGCAACCTAATAATCTGATTGCTACTGACTTAAGTTAGATTATTACTCACCGTCAACGGGAATATCCACCCGTCTTTACCGCGTGTAGTTGGCAGCTTGATACTTGCCAATCCTACGAATTTGAAAAGGAGACCTATAGCATTATAGTTGCCCCAACAGGTCGTTTCATCTGGACAGTTGCCTCTGGGATTGAAGCACCCTCATCAACACAAGAAGAAGCCAATCGGAAACGTAAGGTAGGTCTGTGGCAGTCGGAGACAGGTCAGAATTATCAACTAACACGAATAGCATTGCCATTGGAGGTAAATCAGCTCGGAGATTTTAGCACGAATGGAAATTATGAAGTATTTTATTATGTGGATACAGACATAGGTCGCTATGATTGGGCAATCTACACTATTCCTGATCTTCAAAGGATCTCTTTCGTTGAAACATATATAATACCACCTGTTTGGTTATTTGATGGCGAGTATTTAGTGTCGCTGGATAGCTACCAAAAATTTTCACTTCTGTGGCACAAGTTCGGGCAAGACACGACTCTATTTGAACAAGATTTAACCCCCTATTTGAATGAATTTGATATGTGGTATAACCTATCCATTCAAGCGAATCGGGACAACCAGTATGTGTTGGTGTATACAGGTTGGAATATCATGGTCATTCCCATAGAGCGCGAGTAGTTGAAAAACATGCCCACTTGTTTAGCTCAGTTTCGGATAGGGTAACAGCGTGAACCTTCAACACCGATGGCTTATATTTTGCGTTTTCCTTTTGCTGTTCAGCGGGTCGGCTTCGGCACAAGAGGCGTGGGTGCTGAGTGGCACATTGAGTTACGGCAGCGTCTACGATGTCGTTTGGCGTCCGAATAGCCATGAATTTGCCATCGCAAGCGAAACAGGGATACGCCTATATGGTATAGATAGCAGTGAACCGATTCAGCTTACCTCAGACCGCACCTATAGCATTGCGTGGACGGCAGGTAGAAATTTATTCTAAGGTTTGCATCAAATAGCTACTTGATAGTTGACTTCTCTTGGTCATTTGATTAGAATTCTAATTATTAGAAATCTAATCAAAGAAGTGTGCTATGAGAATTTATGCTTTGAGAGTTGTAACCATCCTTTTGTTACTGACCGCAAACATCACTTTCGCACAAGAGGATGATGTTCATGCCCCAGTTCCAGATACTGCCCGCGGTGTCGAGATCGATTTTTCAATTGGCTACGTCGTTGAGGAAATCGGTGACGGTGTTTACTGGTTGACCAACGGCAGTACACAGGTCATGTTCCTAACAACGGGCGAGGGAGTTATCGCCATTGATGCGCCACCAGATATTGGCACAAATTACTTGACGGCAATTGCCAGCGTCACCGATGAACCCGTGACCCACGTCATATATAGCCACGCGCACAGCGATCATGTGGCATCCGGTGTCTTTGGCGCAGATGTGACTTATGTTGCCCATGAGGAAACCTATCGCCTGCTAGAAGCAGCAAACGATCCCAACCGCCCTCTGCCAAGTATTACTTTTAGTGATGATTACACGCTGGAAGTTGGAAATCAAGTCGTCGAACTCAGCTACAAAGGAAACAACCACGAGCCGGGTAACATCTTCATTTACCTACCTGCTCACCGCGTGTTAATGCTGGTAGATGTAGTTTGGCCCGGCTGGGTACCCTTTACCTATCTGGGTTTTGCAGAAGATGTTCCTGGCTATTTTCGGGCGCAGGAGGCTATCCTTGCCTATGACTTCGATATTTTTATCGGTGGGCATGTCGGACGGTACGGCAATCGAGAAGACATTGAAATCAACATAGAATATATGAATGATGTGCGTAACGCTGCTATCGCGGCGCTGCAATCGGTTGATCTTTACGCCATTTCAGGCGAAGTGGGCTTCGAAAATCCTTGGTACACTCTTGATCTGTATTTTGACTCCTTGGCTGAGGTATGTGCTGCTCAAGTCGAGCCGATGTGGGTGGAGCGCCTTGGTGGCGCAGATGTGTGGACTCTGGATAACTGTAATGCTGTCATTCAGAGCTTGCGAATCGACTAACGCTCGTTTTTGCATTAATATTTCGTTTAAGGGTGCTTTTAGCACCCTTTTGTGTTTACCATAGATTATAAGATATTTCCAAGCACCCCGTGCTACAATGTTGATACTCGCTGGATGGAATCATAGCCAGCGTTTATATCGAGACAGGAAGGCAGTGAGTGCATGAGTGAAAATTATGGCGAAAAAATAGGTTACTTATTGTTTGAATTGGCAATGATATATCGCAATCAGATTGACGAGGTGATGTCCGAAATCGGAACATCGCGCAGTCATGGAGTAATTATTTGTGAAGTTGGCGCACAGCAAGGTATTAGTCAGTCGGCACTGGCGGATAAACTGAAGGTTCGCACCGCATCCATGACCTATAATATTCAACAATTGGAGGCACTCGGCTGGATATATCGAGAACGAGATGCCGATGATCAACGTTTAATACGAGTCTATCTTACAGAAGATGGCAAAGCAATAGAACCGAAAATTATTGCTGTGTGGAATCAACTTGAGGATAGTATGTTAGCAGGATTGCCAGATGAACAGCGGGCTATCTTGAGGCAACTTGTATCACATATTTTGCAGAATATAAAAGTAGGGCAATAGAGAGCCAACAATTTTAGAAAAGAACAGCGGATATTTTGAACGAATGCCTGCCATAAAAGAATTTCTGTGAATCACGAAAACGGACAAACCCCCGTTTTGAACATGCGTCTTAGAAACTATACAATTAACCAAATAAAGTGGTAGGATGCGCCACATAATAGCGGACAGCAAGGTAAATAATGTTGAATTTGCTGATGTATTTGTTTTCACAGGGCGAGTAATCTTCGTTAATAATTTATTTTCTCCCGGAAGCCCCTTGTCTATTTCCCACGAACCCGCCTATAGTTGAGGAGACGCTAGAAGTCATTTCAAAATTCGGTTTTCCTGTAGGGACACGGCATGCCGTGTCCCTGCCAACGCGATTTTTAAGGGGGTCGTATGCTCAATATCAATCCTGATAATAAAAAGATGATTCTTTCGATAGACGGCGGCGGGATGCGCGGCATGATTGCCTTGGGGATGCTGGCAGAACTGGAAAAAATGACTGGCAAACCCGCTTATGAATTGTTCGATATGGTAGCAGGCACCAGCACCGGCGCGATAATCGCGGCGGGGTTATGCGTCGGCAAAAATGCCAGCGATATTCTGGCGATTTATAAGACCGACCTGCCACAGGCATTCGGCACGCAGCAAGGCATTGGCTTCTGGTTGAATTGGCTTTTTACGGGGCTGCGCTATTTTTACCCGCTAGAGCCATTTCGCAAGGCATTGCAACCCATCGTCGAAGGCAAAAAAATCCGTGATTTGACCAAACCGATTATTTTTATGACGACCAAAGATGTACGCACCAGCAATAATTATTTCATCGTCAGCAAAGGACCCGGCGCAGCGGCATTCGGTGATTGGCCCGTATCGGGCGCAGTGGCTGCCAGCGGCGCAGCGCCCATTTATTTCCCCCCGGCAGCGAATAACCTGATAGATGGTGGCGTAGGCGTGTATGGCAATCCATCGTTAGCAGCAGCGATTGAAGCGATGGAATACATTGGCGCATCCGAAGGTTTTGAAGATGGCAAAGTCCGCATGATTTCACTTGGCACGGGCTATCCCCCGAATCAATTTGGCGAAGGGGCAGCCGCAAAATTCTGGCTCAAAGATTGGATTGAATACATCATTGGTGAAAATATTGATGACTCCGGCTTGCAACAGGTCTATCTGACGCGGGCGATTTATAAAGACCGCATGGATTTCCGGCGCTATAACCCGCTGCTGACGACCAAAAGCATCACCGAAAAATTAGGCATCCCCGTTCCAGCCGGCATCAAACCCGAATTATTATCGCTCGATACGCGCACCGCCGCTGAATTGCAATTTATGGAAGACATCGGGCGTGCTTATGCCCGCAAAATAGATTGGACACTACCGGGCATCATGCCTTGGGATACGGTGGATGTGGGCGGGCATTTCCAACCAAATCGCGTTACGATGCAAATTGATTGGTCAAAGACGACGTATAAGTAACATCCTGTTTTTGATGAATCCTACAAGGGTATTATAACGCAAAAATAAGCGGATGAAATGTTTTTGGCATCGGCGGGAAGGGTGTTTTTTGTATCCTCAGCCGCGCAAGTTACAATACTGTTTTACCGCGTTTTTTTATGTGAAGGGGTTCAGCGCATGTATACTCTCATCACCGGGACTTATTATATTGTTGGCATGTCGCCCGATGCTGATTCGATTAAATTCAGAGCCGATAACCCCACCCTCTGGCAGCACATCAAAACCGAGCATCGCAAACCTTTTGAGCAGGCATTGCAAGCCGAAGATGGTATCGTGACCATTCGTTTACAGGCGATTGATGCGCTGGAAACCCATTACACACCCCCCGTATTGCCAGCGCCAAAAGACCTTGGCAATCGGGCAAAAACGCAATCAGAACCGGGCAAAGGCAATCACAAACAACCTCTCCAATTCAGCGAATTGGCGGCAAATACTTTTCTGGCATTTATGGGCGCTACGGAGGTCAAGTGGCGCAAGTGGGGGCGCAACACCTGGATTGACGAAGCCCGCATCAATGGCGTTCTCGTGAAGGAAAAATTGAAGGATGCCATAAGGGGCTATATCATCGCGGACGATGTGGAGCGCAATGGTCGTCCATTGGGATGGGTCTTTACAGGAATGCCCCCGTTTGCCGATGGCGCACAACTCAGCAAATATAAAGTCGGTGAACTGGTCAGCGCCAGCGCCAATTACTATTTGCTGCAACGCGGCACCGTTTATCCGTTTTTTTACATGGGTCTGCCGGGCGCCATCCGCACACCGCTGATGCAAGCAGCACAGCAGGCGCAGCAGAATCCCGATCAAGATGATGTATGGGTGCATGATAACACGGTACAAGGTGTACAAGTGGCATCCCTAGCGAACCTATACACCGAGACGGTGGTCTATCCCTATTTGTTTCGTCGGATTGTGCGCCAGTGGTACGCGAAAACGATGACGCGCTTTTGGCAAGGCTTGCGCGAAAACCGTGCTGCACTGCCCAATGGTGAAGACTTAGGGTTGGATTTGGATGGTTTTTTTGAAGAAGGCGACCCTTGGATTTTCGTCATCAGCGAGCAGGATTTCTTGCACCTGAGCGATATTTTGGATGTTCAACGCACATCGCTTAAGCTGCGTGTCTACCCCTATGATATTGTTTTTCTGTCGTGAAAGTGTTGGTTGTCTTATTTTACCGTTACATCCACCACCCGGAAAAAACGAGTCTCGCCACTAGGGGTTTGGAGGGGCAGCCGCGTGTTAGTTGCCGGGTCATACAAGCCAATGGCAACATGATAATCCCCCGGCGCTAAATCGGGCGGAATAGGCAAGCGCAGCGTTTGCACCAGCGTTTCATCAGGCGTGCGGCGTGCATCATAGGCGGCAGAACATAACGCAGTATCAGCGGCACTGTACTGGGTGCCACCCTCATAGGGTGTGGGAATACCCTGCAAATGTACGAACCATGTGTACGGTTGTGTGAATGTCTGCTGCATTCGCATTCCCAAAAATATGGTTAGGGTATCGCCAGGTTGCACCGTTTGGGTCATCGGCTGAATAGCTTGCACTGATAAATTATCCCCGATGATTGCCGCCGCTTGCCAATCGGAGCGAATATCTTCCGGCGGCGTAAATTGCAGCACATGATAATCATTATTGGGATGCTCGTATAACGGCGTCACAGTGCCGTAATCTGCCATGCGCCGCGCCAATTGGTTGACCACAATCGGCAAATCAAGATAAATGGCGGGTTCACGCGGCATCACAAAACAGGCATCGCCCACATCAGAAAATGCAAAATAACGCACCTCACGCCCAAAATGATAGGCATGAAATTCTGCCACCGGATGAAAATCTAATTCCGCGATGTAAATAGGCAACTCCGGCGATGTGTGGTCTTCGATGAATGCCATCGCAAAATTTATTCGGTCATCTATCCACAGCACCAAGCGATATTCGGCTAACCAGCGGTCAAATGTGCGCCAAGTGTTGGCGGCTGACCATAAAAAAAGTATCAATAAGCATCCTCGTGTGAAAAAAAGGGCTAAGTTTGGTTTTCGTTCTGAGTGCTGAGGATTAAGTGCTAAGTGCTGAGTGCTGAGTGCTGAGTAATCCTCACCCGCTGCTGTCTCTATTTCATGGAGGGGGGGTGTCTCATTTTCCATTGTATTCAACTTCTTCAATGGGAACTTTTTAGCTGATAGCTGACTGCTGATAGCTGAAATGCTTTTTTCTATCCCCGCCGCACCAGCCCCGATGACCAGCGCCAGCGGCACGACCACGCCCAATGCCCGAATATACTGCGGTGTGCGAATCGTAATCAAACTTGGCAGCAGCGATAGGATAAAAAGGGCGAGCAATAACAGGCTGTACCACCATTTGCGGACAACGAACCAGAGGCTAAAAATGCCAATGCTGGCAAACAGTGCTAAAGGCGCATCCAAAATGGGATAGCCGGGAGTGTTGTTATTCGGATTGATGTCACTTGCGCCTGTCCACGCTTGCAGCCAATTTTGCACATTAAAAATCAATTCATCCCATGTGCTAATGGTTGTGCGCGTCAAGCCACCATCTGATAAGGGATTCGTTTGAATAGCAACCCACACAGGCAACGCCATCGAAACCGCAACGATAATCAACGCGATTGTTCCGTTGCGGCGCTGCTTATCGAACACTGCCCATAGACCACATAAGCCTAAAATCAATGCAAGCCAGCCATGCGCGGCGGTATAGGTGTATGCCAATAACCCGCTAAAAAATCCAGCAATCAGCCAAGAACGCCATTGATTGTTGTGATATGCTCGCAGCAAAGCCTCTAACGCCAACATGCCAATCAACGGGAACAACAGCGCCCGGAATGCGACATGGCTGTTATGCACATGCCAATACAAGACGCCCAACGCCAAGGTTGCCCATAATGCGCCCGATTGCCCTAAGATTGTGCGCCCCAAGCGCAGCAGTGCCGCCAACGTCAGAATCGCCACCATTGCCGCCACATAGCGTAGTGTGAACGGCACTGCCCCTAAAATGGCGATAGCAGGCGCGAGCAAATACATCCATAAACTTTCGCGCCCGGTATTTTCGGGGAAGAAGGGCGTCAGGCGCGGTTCTTGAATCAACGAAATAGCATTCACCGCATAATATGCTTCATCGTATAGCAGCATATCGCGCATGGCAGATAGCCCATGCAGCCGCAGCGCCGCACCAATAAGCAGCACACCCGCCGCCAGCATAAAAAAACGCAATTTTTGAGACGATGGCATCATATTGAAGGCTAGTATCTATCCGCAATTTCTTTTAGTAGTGTCGAGGCATGCCTCGACACTATGGAAAATATTATTTTTGGATAGGTTCTTATAAAACGATTCAATCGAACACGCCATTTATCACCCGAAATGCCGCCAAATAACAGAGCCAGAATTTAGGATTGGTGAAAATCAAGGTGATGTAGGGACACGGCATGCCGTGTCCCTACGAAAATAGAGTCAAAAATCACCATTCCCCAGAATTTTATCAGTTGACAAAATAGAACAAATAATCTAAGATTAAATCTATTATAAACCAGATATTCATCCACTATGAAGGACATCTCCTGCCCATGCCCACTTTTAAAATCGAACTTGTGCCTGTTCCGGTTGTGGATATAGACGCTGCCAAGCAATTTTATATCGAAAAAATTGGTTTTCACCTTGACCATGATGTGCAATCCAGCGAGACGACGCGCATTGTTCAGCTTACGCCGCCGGGGTCAGCATGTTCGATTTTGTTGAGCAGCGGCTTACCCGAAATTTCAGCGATGCAACCGGGGTCACTCAAAGGGCTGCATCTGGTCGTGCCGAATATTCATGCTGTGTTATCCCAGTTGGCAGAACACGGCGTCAACACCAGTGACCTTATCGAATATCCCGGGGGTATCAAAATGTCGGGTTTTCATGACCCGGATGGCAATGGGTGGGTTTTGCAGGAATTGCCCGCCAAATCCTGAGCTTGTTTTAATAGGGAATGCGCTTGACGGGGCGTTTTTGTGGTTCGCTCACGTAACGCATCATGCCAATGTTGCGGCATTCTGTCGCGGTTTGGGTGCTGATTAATTTTTGCGTGAGCATATTGCGTTCAAACACAATTTGGGCATTAAAGAACCAAAACAGGCTCATCAGCGGCGAGATAAAAATCGGCAGCATTTTATCATCGGAATACAGATGAAAATCATCAAATTCACCCTGCACTGCCGGAATGATGCGCGTATGAATATGGCTCTTGTGGCTTTGCGGATGATTGTCCCAAGCATAACGGCACGCGGCTTCATAGTGTTGGAAAACGGGCATGGCTTTAGTCAGCGCACATGCCCCATAAAATGCGCCTACTTTCGCTAGGCTCGCCATATTTTCCAGCGCATGATGATGACACAAATTTTCCTCGACTTCTGTGCCAAAGCCCACACATGCCAATAATTTGACTGGCACATCTACTTGACTGATTGCTGCCAACGAAATGCTATCTTCGATGAGTGTGCCGGGGGCGGTTTCATCGCCGCGCATCAGCGAATCCACGCCGCCATCCACCAAAATTACCGCCTGAACAGCGAATTTCTGGATGAGATGTTGATATGCCTTCGCCAGCGGCACTGCCCCGGTTCTATCAAATAACCAGACCGTGACATCTTCGCTGCGGACTTCTTTGAACCACTGCACCAGATAACCTTCGGGATAATAGGGCGGGTTGTGTGCCATGCTGCCCTGTGCGCCGATAAGCAAGTCGTCAATTTCGAGGATGGGGTGACTTAACAATTTTACCAGCGTAAAATCCATGAAGCTGTAATTGGCGAGATGCACATTTTTTCCGGCATCGCGCAGCGTGAAATACAAGGGCAATCCGGCATAAATATCGAAGCCGCCGCCACCGCCCGCGATGAGAATGTTTTGGCAATTGTCTAACAGGTCAAGAATCGGCAAATTCAGGCGCATGATAAAAATCTAAAATTCCGAATATGGACAATAAGTGAATTATCGTAGATGTGGAAGATTTCGACAACTCAACACAGTGAAAAACTTGATCTGTGAGAACATAAGTGCTATTATTAAGCTGAAATCGCTGATGAAATGCCATCTTTTTTATCCACTACACCTTCAAAAAATAATTCGCATCAAGGAACAGATGACATGATGAAAATCACAGAACCAAAAATTGAAAGTCGTGAAGCACAACCTACAGTGGGCATTCGGACTCAGGTTCCTATGCAAAAATTCCCAGAAATAATCCCACGGTTCATTGACGAAATGGACGCATGGTTGACAGAACAGGGCGTAAACTCGGCAGGCGCACCCTATATCCGTTATCATGTGATTAACATGGAAAACGACATGGATATTGAAATCGGTTTTCCTGTAGAAAATGCTTTAAAGGGTGATGATCGTGTAACAGCGGGTGTCATTCCAGCCGGGCGCTATGGCACATTGATTTACACCGATGTAAACAAAGGCATTGAAGGCAATTCGGTATTGATTGGCTGGGCGAAAGACAACGGCATAGAATGGGATGCTTGGGATAGTGAAGCGGGTCATGCTTTTGCTTCGCGGATTGAATATATGTTGGATGGTCCCGACGATGACCCGAATCCGGCAAACTGGCGTACTGAAGTTGCCATTCGTGTTGTGGATACTGCCCATAAGTAATGTTGAAGATAGATTTTAGATAGCTTCTCAATACGGCAAATGGCGATGTGGGCGATTGCGGGATTGCAACTGATACCGCAGTTGCAGCGTCGCCCGGTGAGCATCTTCAATCGTGGTGGTATCCCGAATCGCCGGGGCAAGCAAACTGCGGCGTGAGACGGCGTGGGCATCAAAAAACCAGTACAAGCTCATTAATGGCGAGACAAAGACTTCCAGTTGTTCGTAATCATCATACAAATGGTGGTCGCCAAATTCGCCTGTTGTCGCGCTGACAACGCGCATATTAATCTGACTCTTGTGATGCTTGGGTTGTTCCCACACATAGCGCGATGCCGCTTCATATAATTGATAAACAGGCATGGTTTTGACCAGCGCACAACTACCGTAAAACGCGCCTTCTTTCACCAATGCTGCCATATTTGCCAGCGCGTTATGATGCGAGACTTCTAATTCTGCGCCAAAGCCCAAACATGCCAAAATTTTCACCGGAATATCCAACGTTGCTGCTGCCGTGAGCGAAATCGTATCTTCAAGCAGCGTTCCCGCGCCGGCTTCATCGCCAATCATCAACGAATCCACGCCGCCATCAATCAAAATGAGCGCATCAATTTTCAGATGTGCCACCAAGTCTTGATACAACTCGTGCAACAATTTCGGTCCCACGCGGTCAAACATCCACACGGTGACATCTTCGTTGCGAACTGTTTTAAACCATTGCGCCAAAAACCCCTCTGGAT
The DNA here is from genome assembly GCA_022842885.1 of Anaerolineae bacterium. Lineage (GTDB taxonomy): Bacteria > Chloroflexota > Anaerolineae > Aggregatilineales > Phototrophicaceae > JALHOR01. Next base: position 10,482 of record JALHOR010000010.1, on the reverse strand, counting down.
AATAGCCGGGGCTAAATTCTTGTGGCACTCCGGCGGTAGCGCCAATCAGGAGATGCTGGCGTAAAATTTTGACGGTGCTGTAGCGTGCCATCAAAGCAATGGGCGTAAAACTATAATTGGCGAGATGGACATTTTTCCCGGCATCCCGTAGCGTGAAATACAAGGGCAAGCCGGAAAATATATCAAAACCGCCGCCAGCACCCGCGATGAGAATATTTTGGGCATTGTCCAGCAGGTCAAAAATCGGCAAATTCAGGCGCATATCACTCCCACTCATGAATGAACAGAACCTGAATTATACCCGATGTGACGGCATAAATTGGGGGTGAAGTGGCGTATAATGAGCTAAAAATCAGTGGCGATGAGGCACGACGATGGATGCAATCCGCGCTGTTAAAAATCAATATCATGGCATTAACGCCCACCTGCAAAGTTTATTGCAGCAGCCCAATGAAGGTTGGGAGGGGTTTCATGCTGCTCATATTAATGATATAGCTCGTTTTATGCAAAAAGAACTGGTCTCACGCGGGTATCGTGTCGAAATTGAAAAATCGGTGCAGATTCGGCGCAACGATGACATTATCGGGCGTCCGCGTGCCGATGTGTTAATCTCTGACCCCTTGCCGAAACGTGGAAGTATCCCTGTAGGTGAGGGATGGGGACAAAGTGCGCTGCTGGAGCAAGTCGAAACGCTGCCAATTACGGATGTGCTGCTGCTGCCAGAAGAAGAATTGTATTATCCGGCGTTGGCAATTTATCGGGCAGAAGTTGCCCGCCAAAAAGACCGCAAACCCATCACTTGGATTGAACTGCTATCGCCTGCTAACAAACCGCGTGGGCGCTATGCCAGCGGCTATGATGATAAGCGATTGGCGCTGTTGTGGAGTGGCATTTTCTTCGTTGAACTGGATTATTTGCATGAGACACCACCCACACTATCACACGCTGATAATGCCGAAAATGGTACAACCAGCCCTGATGAAACCAACCATCCGTATCGCATTATTGTGATAGACCCACGTCCCACACTGCCAAAAGGGCGCGTATACCGCAAAGCCTTTGCTGTAGATAGCCCCATTCCGCGAATGCCGATTCCGTTGGAAAGCGATGATTTTATCGTCTTTGATTTTGACCCGCCGTACCAACGCTCTTTTGAAGAAATGTATTATGGCAATAGTGTCAATTACACCGAATTTCCGGTCAATTTTTCGCGCTATTCCGCTGCTGACCAAGCGCGGATTGCTGCTCGTATGTTGGCAATCTTAGAGGCATCTGTCGCCGGAATAGATTTAGAGACTATGCCACAGCCTACAAAAAATCTACCGCTGGCTGAAGTGTTGCAGCAGTTGGCGGCTTTGGGTGTGACTAGCAGCTAAAACGGCGCGGTGGTATGGGCAGTCATGTCAATATTGTGTGCCACTGCCCAACTGCCGATGCCGTCCCAAAAATTTTCCAGCAAATAAATGATAAACATCGGGTCACGCAGATTGCCGGTCATCACTTCGCTGCATAACGCATCGTAACCTCCCGGACGACTCGCTAACGATAGGGATTCGGGAAAGAGGCGAGCGCGAGACGTATAACAATGCCGATGCCACAGCCCCAACATCAGCGCCGCATATTCTGCACAGTGCAGCGCCAATCGTGGAAAATCATACAAAGTATCGCCATGCTGTAGATTACGCACCTTGCCCATATTTTCGTACAATTCATGGGCAATAATCTGGCTTAATGCCCGTTGAAACGCCGCATTGGGGGCAGATAAAACGCGCTGTTTTAAATCCGTAAAAAATGCTTCTGTGCCATGCAGTGGTTTGGCATACACATAACAACCATGCGTCAGCGCCCAATCTTCTTCGATAGTGGCGACTTCCTGATAAAAAATATCTTGGCTGCGAAAATTTACTTCGGCTTTGCCCACGCCATAAATCCATTCGTTATCAAAATTGGTGTCGGCGTTGTTCAACACACAAAAAAGTTCAATATCAGAAAAGGGCAAGTCTTTCCCTTGCCCCAGTGAGCCATACAAGCCAATTGCCGTAACCTGCTGTGGGTATTGGCGGTGAATATGCGCGATGATACGATCAACCATTGCCATGCGCTGCGCGGTGGTTTGGGATTGCGGTCCTTGCCATATCATGGGTGTTTTCCTCAAGACAGATGCCATTTATCCGAGTGTAGGGCGTAACAGGGATAAATGGCAATGCCTCTTATGGATTTTGCCGTAATGCCTTCAGTAGCGGCGATAGGTTATAGCCGAGCATATTTTCCATTTCCCACTGGGTTTCCATGTTGGGCAAGGTGTTGTCTGTTTGGATTTGTATGTTAGACTTTGTTTGATAATGTGTTGAGGGTAAAAATCATGCTCACTCGGATGAAATTAACGAACTTCAAAAGTTGGCGCGAACTGGATATTGAACTTGCCCCGCTGACGCTGCTTTTTGGCACGAATAGCTCAGGAAAGACCAGCATTTTGCAGTCGTTGTTGCTGCTGAAGCATGGCGTAACATATCAAGATTTTACAAGTTTTGGAGGAGAGGAAAATTCAGTTATTGATTTAGGAAGTTACCAAGATGTAATCTATAAGCATCAGGATAATTTGGGTTTAGATATTTATTTAGACTTTGCTCCGCCAGATGAGAAAGAAATTGAAGGATTAGGGTCAAAAATTATCAACACATCTTTTGTTAGCAGATGGGCATTTAATGATACTGTTGTACTTTCACAAATGGGTTTTCAAGCATTTCGTGAGGATAAAACTGAAGAGAGAAGATTTATTAATAGAGAATCTGATGGTAGCTATTCTCTTGATCAATTAACTAATCTGCTAAATTTGAATGAGAGTAGTCCAATAGATAATATATTACATCAAGTTGCTGAAAATACGATAGAAAAGATTTTGTCTAGTAAGTTAAATTTTCATATTTATATTATGATTATTTTATTTTCTCAACTTGTTACAAAAATAAAATATCTCGGTCCCCTTCGCAATTTTCCCAAACGAACTTATCTTTGGACGGGCAGCACCCCCGGCGAAATTGGTTGGCGTGGGGAAAATACCATTGAAATGTTGTTAGCATCGGAACGCGGGAATCAAAATGGCAAACCATCGCTGATACAACAAGTATCGGAATGGTTGGCAAAAATGGGCTTGGTAGACAAGCTGAAAGTGGATGCGATTGATACCAATCGGCGTTTTTACGAACCCAAAGCCAATATTGCGGGAACAGACAGCGCGTTGATTGATACAGGTTTTGGTGTTTCGCAAGTGTTACCGGTTTTGACGATGTTATTCTCCGTGCCAAAAAACTCGATTGTGCTGCTGGAACAACCGGAGTTGCATCTGCATCCGGGCGCACAAGCACATTTAGCCGATTTGCTGCTGCATGTGGCAGAGACGCGCAACCTACAGTTAATCGTCGAGACTCACAGCGAGCATTTGCTCACGCGTTTACAGCGGCGAGTCGCCGAAGAAAGTTCCGCCTTTGCCAAACCAGAAAATATTCGCATGTATTTTTGCCAACCCGGCGAAAATGGGTCTACCATTCAGCCGATTGATTTAGACCAATACGGGCAATTACGGAATGAGCCATCTGAATTTTTCGGCGATATATCAGGCGACTTAGACGCGCTAACTCGTGCTGCATTGGCAAAACGCCGAAAGGAACTGGCGGGTGGCTGAGTTTGTTGTAGATACCAATGTATGGGCAATGGCAGATAAATTAATTGCCGATGCCAATGAAATTGAACTCGATTGTATTGAAGCGGCACAAAATTGGCTTAGAGCCTTTATCGCAGGAACAGATATATTGGCTCTGGATGATAGGTATCAAATCTTAGGGGAATATCGGGCGAATATCAGGCAACGTGGATTCGCTACCCAAATTTTAAATCAACTTGAGAAGAAACCCCGTGATAGGCTAATAGAAGTTACTATCGAATTTGACGATGATGGGTACGCTATTTTGTCAGAAGAAGTGCTGATTGATGATAAATCAGACCGCAAGTTTATTGCCGTTTCACTTAAATTTGACCCGCCCGCGCCCCTTATCAATGCGGTGGATACAGACTGGACAAAGGATAAACCCAAACTGGATGCAGCAAAAATACTTGTTCAGGAACTTTGCCCAGATTACATTGCGGCAAAACTCAAATAACACACCCCTCACACCTGAAAATTCCCCGTAAAATGCTGCACGCGGCGCGTATAGTTGGTGGTGTAATCTTGCAACTTGCTTTCTAGTTCCAGCCAGCGCGTGCTGTCTATAAATTCGGTGATATTCTCATTCTCGGTGATAAATTCGATGTGTCGTTCCGGGTAATCGCCCCACAGGACATGCCACGCCCGATGCATATAAAAGCCCATCTCTTGCATCGCCGGGATAAATTCCCCCATGACAAAGCGAAAATAGCGTTCCTGCACGCCCGGTAAAATGTCGTATTTGAGGATGATGGTGTACTTCGGTCTTAATTGGATTGAACGCATACCGTGATTTGTACCTGTCTTGCAATCTCATTAAACTGTATCATGAAATTTCAAAATTTGCCTGAGTCAACACTTACCCTGCACCTATATCAGGATGAGAATATGCAGGATTTAAAACGGCGTATCGAAGACTTGCGCCGCCGCCTAGAAAATGTGAATAACCCTGCCGATTTATCGGCATTAGAACGCAGCCTGCGTGATTTGTTGAGCGATGCCAAAAACACGCCCTACGAGAATGAAGCGCGGGCATTGTTCACGGAATTGGCACAAATGAATAATCCATCTGCCAGTGCCGCCGTGCGTGGGTTGCTGCGCCGTGCCAAAATTCGTCTCGAAATGGCAGGCGATGTGGATGATATTGACGAAGCCATTGATATTCTGACAGAAGCTCTTGCGCTAAATCCCCGTGATGGCGAAGTGATTGCGTTATTGCAACAAGCGGCGTCGTTAGGGTCGCAGCCGGCACATCGTGTCCGCGATTTGTTCAATCGGTATGGGGTTGCTGCCCCGCCGCCCAGTGTCGCGCCGCCGTCTGCTACGCGCATTGATGAACCACCACCGCCGCCGCGTTATGTGTCATCTGCCGGGCAAGCCCCGCCAGAGGAGTTTTCCGCGTCTGCCCCTAACAAATTTAGCACTGGCTCAATTCCTGCTGTCGGCAGCGAATTGGATGGGTTGTTATCCCGGCTCACCGAGACGTATTATGCCGGGGATTATCAGCAAACAGTGGATATTGCCAACCGCATTTTATCGGCAGAAGCCACCAACCTAACGGCGAAAGACTATCGCCAAAAAGCGGAAGATAATCTCATTCGCGGCATCGTCCCTGACCATCGCATCCCGTTTGAAGCACGAGTTGCTTATAACCGTGCTAATTCGCTGGTGAGGGCGGGCAATTACGAAGAAGCCGCCCGCTTGTACCGCGAAGCCCGCGAAATTGCCGAGCGCGATGGCATCCTCAATTGGAAAGATGTGGAGCAGGCATTGCTGGATATTCAGGATTTGGCACTGGCACGCGAACTCATCATTGAGGGCGATAGGTTGCTTGCCAATGACAATTGGGGCGAGGCACTGCGAAAATACGAAGGGGCGCTGCGCGTTGTTCCCAACGACCCGCAAGCCGAAGAACGTATTCAGATGATTCAGCGCGTGCAGCAAGATGTGAATCAAGTGACTGTTCAACTGAATATGTTGGGCGGGTCGCTGGAAGACCAAGTGACGCAAATCCAGAATATTCGCTCATCGTTAGCGCGGGTGCGGCAAATGCTGCCCTCTAGCCAGCGATTAGCGCAGTTACAACGCGATACTGATACGCGCTTGACGGGTGTAAAAGTCCAACTGAGCGACCAAGCGCGGACGATTTTAGACCGGGCAAAAGGCGCCACTTCGTTAGATGACCGCCTAAAATTGACTGACCAAGCCATTCGCCTGATGGAGTTTGCCGTCTCGCTTGACCCGGCAGATACCACGACACAAGATATTTTGCTAGAAGCACGCGCTGCCTCCAGCGAGATGACACGCTCGCGCCAAGTCATTGAACGGGCGGCATCGCTGGTGACGCAAAATTTCGATTCGGAATTGGCACAAGCGCGGGCGATGCTCGCCGGGCTGCCGAATGCCTCCCAAGATGAGCGTTATCGCTTGGTCGTGAATGATTTGATGACGCGCTACATGGAACGGGCAGAACAGGCTTTGGATGATGGTGATGCTGCCGAAGCGCAGGCGTGGCTGAATGCCATGCGTGATGAGCCGTTCCGGTTATTGGGTCGTCGCACAGAAATTTATCGGCTGGAAAGTATGCTGCGCCGCCGCCGCCAGCAGTTCAGGATTTTGGCAGGGATAGCGGTGACAGCCATTTTGTTGTGCATTAGTACGGTGTTATTTGCCACACGCAACACATGGCAACCTGTGTTATTTCCAACGGCAACGCCCACTTCGACCGCCACTTTAACGCCGACGATTACGCTGACGCCGAGCAGTACGCCCACCGCGACGATTACACCGACGGCAAGCGACACGCCGACAGCAACGGCAACCTATACAGCAACGTCTACACCCACCGCCTCGCTCACACCAACGGCGACGCCGACTTCAACTTGGACATGGACGCCTTCACCGACATGGACACCTTCTTGGACGCCCACCTCATCGCTCACACCGACGGCAACCAATACCGCCACACACACCAACACGCCCACAGTCACGCCGACACCCAGCGATACGCCGACGATTACGCTGACGCCGAGCATCACACCGACGCCGCCGGAATTGTGTCGTTTGATTGTCAAGGGACCCAATGGGATTTTCATGCGTGAGCAAGCCACGACCAATTCGCCTGTAGCGGCAGTGCTGCCGGTGGGGCAAACGATGGACGCCTTAGAACGCGCCACCCAAGTCGGCAGACCAGATGGACCCCTGTGGTATCGCGTGCGGGTGAATTTACAAGAAGGCTTGGTGTTTGGTTGGGTGCGCTCGGATTTAGTGGATGAACTGACTTCCTGCCCGCCGCTGCCCTAAATTAAAACAAGCGTTGGGGATATTTGCAAGTAGATGGATTGAGATACCAGTGTATATGATGCTAGGTTCTCAATCATCTATTATGCGTGCAAATAGGCTAAGAAATCCTGTCCGACGGTGGGTGCGCCTAAACGATGCAGCATGGCTAAGGTTTGCGCCCGGTGGTCGGTACTATGATTCATGACTTGCATGAGGGCTTGCCAGACTTTAATGGGCTTCGTATTTTCTTCCCAAAAAGCGGGTTTGACGAGTCGTTCTAATTCTTCCGGTGTTATCGTGGCAACATATGTCCGATTTATTGCTTCCACATCGTCCCACTTGGCGCGAATCGTAGCGCGGTCAGGAAATTGTTCCAATTCTAAAAAATCAAGGGTGCTGGTTCGCAGGAAGTGCAACCACCAATGTTCGACCGCCATCGTATGCACCATCTGGATATAAATAGACCCCACCGAATAATCGAGGTCTTGTGTGAATTTATCTTCCTCAAGCTGTATCACACACTCCCACACACGCTGATTTGCCCACTGGTTATATTCATACAATTGCAGCAAATACGCTGGATGCATAACGATGACCTTTCCTGAACAGCGTTGGCTATTGTGCCAATCATAGAACGAATATTCAGGAAAAGCAAACAAATTTTCGGAATTTTAGCCGCCAATATGATACATCTGCACTTTATTTCGGACGGGTTGGGTGAGAGATGTGCGAATTTCAGAATAGCGGTCGGCGCGTTTTTGCCATGTCCCGCGAATAATCTCAGTCAAGTCGTCGTCGCTGGCACCGTCACGCATGGGGTCGCGCAAATCTACGCCGTGTGTGCCGAACAAACAGGTGAATAATCTGCCTTCGGGCGAGAGACGCAAGCGCGTACATGCGCCACAAAACGGCTGAGTCACCGAATCAATCACGCCGACGCCGCCGGAATTGTGTCGTTTGATTGTCAAGGGACCCAATGGAATTTCCATGCGCGAGCAAGCCACGACCAATTCGCCCGTAGCGGCAGTGCTGCCGGTGGGGCAAACGATGGACGCCTTAGAACGCGCCACCCAAGTCGGCAGACCAGATGGACCCCTGTGGTATCGCGTGCGAGTGAATTTGCAAGAAGGCTTGGTATTTGGTTGGGTGCGCTCGGATTTAGTGGATGAACTAACGCCCTGCC
>JALHOR010000010.1:0-2307 GCA_022842885.1 Anaerolineae bacterium | reverse complement strand
AGGATGATTGAGAACACGCCATAAATTTTCAACGTGATCGATGTTTAGATTGAATGGGTATATACACAAGAACCCTGTCAAAGGTAAGACATTGGCATTATTGAGGATAAAACGAATATTTCGTCTGCCAAGATAGGCAAAAAGAATCGGAGGTATTTTGCGGGATTCCATTCGATACCACGGTTGACGTTGCGAAATAAGGGCTTTTTGCGGTAATCCCAGTTGCACGCCATTCTCAAGATAATCTTGTATTGAGATGGGAAAATTAGCAGTAGAACGCCCATCTAAAGCAAGCAAATAAGTTGGACGATCTTTTGTATCCAGTTGATCGAGTATTGCGTTGGATATAACATCACTGGATATATCACGGGTACGACCGACAGCCCTTTTGGTATATTCGATGGGTATTTGTAATGTTTTTAGCTGTTGTCTTGTTAAGAAGAAGAATTCATTGGCACCTGTGGCAATGCCGCGCATGACTTGGGCAAAATCCCCCAATGTATAAGAAGAAACATGCTGAGTTGACTTCTCAGCTAACCGCGACAACCCTATCTCTAGTGCATGGGTGACTGCGTGAGAAGTAATGCGAAGTTGATTTGCATGAGAAAACTGAGACTCAACCCATTGTTTTAGCTCATTAGTATTGGGTTGTTCACAGATAACATGATAGATGTGGGTGGCAGATTCACTTTTTCTTATCAATACGACAATAGCATTTGTATCAATATCAGGAAAAGGCGCGGCTTCTGGACTAAATGAAATAATGGCATCAATACAATAATTTCGAGAAACCCAATTCCACAATTTCTGGGCAAACACCCCTTCAAAAATATCGGCTGGAATGATAAAAGCCAATCTGCCATTGGCTTCAAGCAAGTGCAGGGCATACACAAAAAAATAGACATGCAAGCCTGCTCGCCCATCCAATTTGAATCCTAAAATGCGCGAACTTATGTCTCGTAGATGTGACTTGGTTTCAGTTGCGAGGCGATGATGTCTTAGATAAGGGGGATTCCCAACGATTGCCGGAAAACAATGAGGAGGTTGATAAGATAGAAAATCGATAATCTTGATATTTTCTAATTCTTTGTCGCTTAAACCATGAAGTTTTGCCTCATTTAAAGTTGTGGCATCAATTTCAGTTCCTTTGAAATCAACCGTATAGGGAAGCGTTTGTTTTGCTGCTCGGAAAAAAGCACCCGCACCAACGGCAGGGTCAAATATCACGGATGGATGATCTAAGGTAACATAGGTAACCATTGCCTCAGCAATCCACTGTGGTGTCCAGAATTGCCCTTTTTGCCGGAGTTCTTCACGTTTTTGTGTTTTGGGCATCTCTTTTTTCAAAGCGGTTTATCCACTTCCGAGTTCAAGATAGTTATCGCCTTTTGTTCTATTTTAATATCACCGCCTTCAAAACGAACATAGGGCAAAATGTGTCCATTTTTGTCCACAATATAATCTGCAACCAAGTTTGGTTCGGAAAGAGATGTTGCCAACAAATAGCCGTAATGATGATAAATTTTGTAAATGCTTTTTTGTGTCGTGCTGCCACCAGGAGCCTGATAGATTTGGGTTGTTTTTTCGATTAAACCCTTATCAATAAGCTGCTGAGATGCATTTAATGAGATACCATAGGCAATATCATAAAATGCGTGCCAAATGTGAATCGATTTATTCCATTGGGTTTGCCACGCCAACAAACGTTCTTTATCTTCTTCTTTAATAATGATAGTTGGTAACACAGCATTCTTGGGCAAACCCAGTTTATTGCCTAGGCATTTTTGTTTAGTGAGTGGCTTATTGAAAGCAGGCATTTGTTGCGCTTTCCATAAGCTGTTTTCACACTCAACAGCGATAATGGCTGTACGAATTAATGCCTGCATTCGCTCATCGTCTTCAGGAACAAAGGGTAGTTCAGTTATTCCTCCAATATCGCTGATAAGGGCTTGGATGCTTTTCGCCTTATCCTGAGTATAAATGAGCAAATCAGGTCGTTTGAGTTTATCAAGACCCGCATTTTCCAATCTTTCAAAATATAATTCAAATTCACGAACATCATGAGTGGGGGCTGTGCTGCTTGGACCATATGAAATTGCAAAATACTCATCTGTCTGATTCACAGCCTGAATGAGACGTTGTTCGCTCCATACTCCTTGCGACCAACGCATCAAAAAATCACTTCCTCTTAACAATACCTTCGCCAAAAGCGCATCTAGCGGAAAGGGGCATTCTCAGTAAAGTGGATAGTCTCTAACAGTCCAGGAACTGAGAATCCCATGAAAGAGATTATAGCAGTGTTGGCTT
>JALHOR010000009.1 GCA_022842885.1 Anaerolineae bacterium | reverse complement strand
TTAGGCTCGATCCGAACTCGTTATTCAGATCAAGTTGCCGCATAATTGGCGAAGGTATTGCCAATGGTACGGTGATATTCAGCCGCATCTTCAAGCATAGGACGCTGGTCATTATCCCAAACTTCAAGCCGAGTTTGAATTTCCTGAAATGAATTGCCGCCACCCTGTTCTAAACCAACAAACCAATATTTGCCCTTAAAATTACCATAGCCATAAAAATTATTGATAAATGCTTCCAGAAGTTCGTCATTGAATAGTTGTGGCACGATTTTTGCTCCGAAAAATTATAAAACAGATATTTAATCCTCAGCACTCTGCACCTGCATTTGAAATTTCAGCGGTCTCATCCCATTAAGGGTCACGATGAGCGACATACCCACATCAGCGAAAATCGCCGCCCACATGCTCACGCCCCCTGCCGCCGCCAATACGAGAAATAACAATTTCATCGCCAAACTCAAGCCAATGTTTTGCTGAATCAATAAGCGGGCAAACCGCGATAACCGAATCGCAAACGGTAGCTGGGTCAAATCATCTGCCATCAAAACGACATCAGCAGTTTCCATCGCTTGGGCACTGCCTGCGCCGCCCATTGCTACGCCCACAGTCGCCGCTGCCAAAGCCGGAGTATCGTTAATGCCGTCACCCACCATCATGACAGTGTGATGCTGCGCCCGTAATGCCTGCACCGCACTCACTTTATCCTGTGGCAGCAAGCCCGCACGAATATGCTGCACGCCTGTTTGTTTACCGACGGCTTGCGCGACAACGGGGTTATCGCCTGTGAGCATGGTTGTTTGCAGCCCTAAGTCATGCAGTTGAGAAATAACCTTGGCGCTGGTTGGGCGAATTTCATCCGCCGCAGTGATAAATCCGGTCATATGCTGATTATGGGCGACTAACATAGCGGTTTGCCCCTGCGCTTCAGCCTCAGCAATCAGATGACACACCTCTTGCCCGTGTGGATAATCCGTCTCAAACAAGCTATGACTGCCAATCGTCACCATTTGCCCGTTGATATTACCGCGAATACCACGCCCGGCAAGATTTTCGACGCTTTCAGCAGCAGCATAAGCAATTTTTTGTTGATTGGCAGCGAAAACAACAGCTTGTGCTAAAGGATGTGTGCTGCGTTGCTCAACGGCAGCGGCGTGCGCGAGTAATGTTTGGCTATCCCCATCCAGCGCGTGAATCGTCATGATGGCGGGTTGCCCTTTGGTGAGCGTGCCAGTTTTATCGAAGGCAATGGCTTTGATATTGCCGAGCGTTTCCAGATGCACGCCGCCTTTAATCAACACGCCTTTGCGTGCTGCCGCTGTAATCGCGCTGATGACCGTAACCGGCGTGCTAATCACCAAGGCACACGGGCAGGCAATGACCAACATGGTTAGCGCCCGATACAACCAACCGGATTCAGTGGCAGTGCTGTAAAACGGCGCATTGAAAAATAACGGCGGCACAAATGCCACCAACAACGCCACCAAGACCACGCCGGGCGTATAATAGTGGGCAAATTGGTCAATTAATCGTTGTGAGGGTGAGCGCGAACTTTGCGCTTCTTCAACGAGGCGAATAATCCGACTTAGCGTGTTATCTGCTGCCAAATGCGTGACGCGGATTTCTAATGCGCCACTGCCATTGATGCTGCCCGCAAACACATCGTTACCTGCTGTTTTGTTCACAGGCGTACTCTCGCCAGTGATGGGTGCTTGATTCACATCGCTGCTGCCCGTCTCGATGATGCCATCCATCGGGATACGCTCGCCCGGTTTCACCAGAATTCGGTCATGGACGCGCAAATCATTGATATGTACCGTGATTTCCCGATTATCGCGCAGCAAAATAGCTTGAGTGGGTTTGAGCGCCAATAAACTTCGTAAGCTATCTCGCGCTCTATCGGCAGTATAACCTTCCAACGCTTCGCCGATGGCAAAGAGAAAAATCACGACGGCGGCTTCTAAAAATTCACCAATAACAATTGCCCCAACTGCCGCTATCGTCATCAACAAATTGATGCTAAAGGTGCGATTCATACGCAATGTATTGATGCCGCTGCGAGCGATAGGGAAGGCGGCAATTGCCATTGCTATCGTATAAATACCGCTGATAAGCAGTTCAACCGTGCCAAATGTACTTTCCGTATCAATACTGTGCGCTGCGCCAAGCCCAATAATTTGCCCGGTCAACAGCAGCGATAGAATCATCCCCAGAGCAATAATCGCGCCGCCGATGAGGGCAAAGCGTGTCTCGCGTTTAGTGGTGAGATAGTGGGCAAAGCCGATGATGCCACCGCGTTTCGGCGTTATATCGGGTTCAGTATCTTGCACATCGCTAATCGTTTTACCAAGCGATTCCACGCGCTGTTTGAGTGCCAAGAAAGTTACATCGCCATCTAATGTGAGTTTGGCAGTCGCAAAATCCACCCGCGCCGCAATCACCCCCGGCAAATTTCGCACGCCAGTTTCGACTTCTTGGGCGCAGTGGGCGCAATCCATATTGCCAATCGTGTATCTGTGTTGTTGTGCCATAAAAATACTCTTTTTGAGACGTTATCTCACTATTGCAAGTAGTTATTTTTGAAAAATGAGATGGAGTATCAATAGTTTTGTAAGTTACATGATATAGCTTTAGAGTAACATGAATTGGGCAAGAGTCAATCTATTTTGCCCGGTTTCTACCGATATGGTTAGCTTGTGCCATAGGCAAAAATTCGGTACTATGGGTTCTAATAGACGGTGTGGTTAAAAGGTTGGATGTATGGATAAGCGCATGGTGGATTTTATCCGGGCGTTGCGGGCTGCTGGCGTGCGGATTTCAATTGCAGAAAATCAAGATGCCATGAATGGGGTGCAAGCCGTTGGCATACAAGATATTGGGCATTTTCGCACGACCTTAAAAAGCACACTGGTCAAAGAACGCAATGACCAACCAACATTTGAATATTTTTTCCCGTTGTTTTTTTCTTCCAATGACCCCAATCTCGAAGATATTTATGACCAACTCACGCCGGAACAACAGCAGATGTTCCAGCAAGCGATGAACGCACTGATGGGCGATATGGAAGCCCTCAAGCGCCTGCTTGACCAATTGATGCGCGGTGAACCCCTCAGCCAAGAACAGCTTGATGAATTGGGGCAAACATCTGGATTGCAAAATGGCGACGATATGTATCAACGTGGTTGGTTCGAGCGCCGCATGAATCAACAATTAGGCATGTCGCAGTTGCTTCGCATGATGGATGAACTGCTCGAACAATTAGCACAGATGGGCATGAGCCAAGAGGATTTGAATCGGCTGGAATCACTGCTGCGCGAGAATATGCGCGGCATGTCTGACCAAGTGAGCCAATATGCCGGGGCATCGTTGGCAGAACGCATGGCAGAAAAAGAACCCGACCCCAAACCGGATTTGCTTGATGTGGATTTTCATCGTTTGTCGCAGAGCGATTTAGACCACCTGCGTGAGGAAATTCGTAAATTGGCAGCCCGCCTACGCACACGGGCAGCAATGCGCCAAAAACGCTCCAAAACCGACCATTTTGACCCGCGCCGCACCATTCGGCGTAATATGCGCTATGAAGGTGTACCGATTGAAATGCGCTTCCGCAAGAAGCAGAAAAAACCTTCGCTGGTGCTGATTTGTGATTTAAGTACCTCCATGCGTTATTGCGTGGAATTTTTGCTGACGCTGGTTTACGAATTGCAAGACCAAGTGACACGCACCAATAGCTTTATCTTCATCAGCGATTTGGTGGATGTGACGATGGATTTGGAAGAACACGATTCGCAAATCGCCGTCGAAAAAGTGCTGCGCGAAAATCCCCCCGGTTATTACAGCACCGATTTGGGCAACAGCCTGAACACATTTTCGCGTGACCATATGGCGACAATTGACCATCGCACGACGGTCATTATTTTGGGGGATGGGCGCAACAACTATAACAATCCGCGCTTGGATATTGCCCAAGATATGCAGCGCCGCGCCAAACGCCTCATCTGGTTCTGCCCAGAAGGACAAAACCAATGGGGAACGGGGGATAGCGATATGCATCTCTACGCCGGCAAAGCCGACGGTGTGTATCTGGTTCGCACGCTGCGCCACCTTGCCGATGCCGTAGATAAAATTTTGGCAGAGGGGTAGAGGGCAACCTAAAATCATCGGTTTTGAACCACAGAGCGCACCGAGAAAGGATGAAGAATCCTTCGTGTTCTTTGTGTCCTTCGTGGTTCAAAAATAATATAATAACGAATTATTACATTCACAAAACAGGCTATCCGCTTTTAACTTTCTACTTTTAACTCACTTCAATATCGCGTCCTGTGTGCGATACGGCTTGTAGCTCTCTTGCCAGTCAAGGTCATATTTGCGGATATAGTCTTCGGCACGTTCTACCAAATCACGGCTGCCCACAAAAATCGGTACGCGCTGATGCAGCGAATGCGGGCGCAAATCCAAAATATCCCCGATACCGTCGGAGGCATAGCCGCCCGCTTGTTCGGCGATGAATGCCAACGCTTGCGCCTCATACATCAAGCGGATTTTGCCATAGGGCTTGCCTTTATCCGCCAAGTCACCGGGATACATGAAGATGCCGCCCTTAAGCAAATTGCGATGAAAATCTGCGACTAATGACCCAATATAGCGATGCGCCAGCGGTTTATGCCCTTCGCCCTCAATCCCTTGTAGCCACTTCACATACCGCCGGATACCGGGTGTCCAATATTTTTCATTGCCTTGGTTGATGCTGTAATATTGGGCTATTTCTGGAAAGCGCAAATTATCATGCGTCAGCAAAAATTCGCCCAACGCCATATCCAGCGTAAAGCCATACACGCCATTGCCAGTCGTATACACCATCATCGTACTGCTGCCATACACCACATAACCGGCTGCCACCAAGCGTTTGCCGCGCTGCAACACGTCTTCCAGCGTGCCGCGTTCCCCGCGTGAAAATTTGCGATGAATTGAAAAAATCGTGCCGACAGACACATTGACATCTATGTTCGATGACCCATCCAGTGGGTCATATAGCAAAACATAATTGCCCGTATCATATTCCACAGGCACATCAATTAGATCATCATGTTCTTCGCTCGCCATGGCACACACGCGCCCGGTGTGGTCATTCATTTGGTAAATCATCTCATCAGCGAACATATCCAGTTTTTGCTGGCGTTCACCAGATGAATTAATCGTATCTACAGCGCCTAATAAATCGGTCAGCCCGGCACGGTTAATTTCCCGCGAGATGATTTTTGCCGCCAATGCCATATCTTGCAGCATACTCGTAAAAGTGCCGGTGGCGCTTGGGTGCGATTTTTGTTGTTCCTGAATATGGCGTTCAATGGTAATAAGTCTTTTGGTGGACATGCGGTTTTCCCTGCGGTATGGGCGGATGAGTAGTTATCAAAAATAACACTATATAACTATCGTAGTGGTAGATTGTGTTCTGCACAATCTCATCACCTATGTGAATTTTAGCGGCAAAACCGTCTTCCAGAACATCAAGAATCTAACCGGACAAAATCGCCATTTGCCACTTTCACGGACTAATTGCATAATAGGCAAGGTTTTAGTTGCAGTGAGTGGTAACAATCGTAAGGATATGCGTGTGCATTCTTTGGTAAAAATCATCATGGGTGGCTTGCTCATCGCCTTAACAGCGTGCAACCCCACCAGCAGCGCCAATGCTCCCGTTACAACCCAAGCAGGCGCTGAAGTTGTACAAAATCCGGGTGATGTGGTAGCGCGAGTTAATGATAAAGACATTACCCGTGCCGAGTTTGAGGCAGAATTGGCGCGGCGGCGGCGTGATGAAACGATTACAGATATGGTGGCGCTGCAACAAGTGGTGCTAGATGCCTTGATTGAACAACGTTTGGTGACAGACGCAGCGGTGGCGATGGGCATTAATGTGACCGATGACGAAGTGACTGCTGAAATTCAGGCGTTGCAGCAGGCATTGGCACAAACCTCCGATTGGGATAGTTATTTAAACATGAACGGCTATACCCCGGATGAAATGGTGGCAGCGCAGCGCAATGTCTTGTTGACCCAGCGTGTTCAAGAAGTGTTGTTTGCCGATTTAACTGGGTCGGTCAACCAAGTTCATGCCCGACATATTGTGGTACGCACCGAAACTGATGCGGTCAATCTTTTAAATCAACTCCAACAAGGGGCAGATTTTGCCCAACTTGCCAGTGAATTTTCCATTGATTTGACAACACGGGATAGAGGCGGTGATTTGGGTTGGTTCACCAGTGATGAATTGCTCGATAAGCGCCTTGCTGATGTCGCCTTTAGTTTGCAACCCGGCGCGATTGCCGGTCCCATCAGTACACGCATCGGGTATCATATTATTCAAACGCTAGAAATCGCTGAACGTCCAGTGGAGCCAGAACGCATGGCACTGCTGATGCGGAATATTTACATGACATGGCTGGAAACGCAGTTCCAGAACGCAACGATTGAACGCTACCTACAATAGGGGCAGAGCATGGGGCAAGGTACAGACCGCGTTTATAACATCATTAGCATCGTTTTTATGATAGCAACCGTAATTGCTATCATTGTCATTGCGGCAGTGTGGCTCTCGCCGCCTGCCAATCCTAGCGCCCAAGTTGCGGCACTGCCGGGCGTGGTGGAATTCCCGACGGAAACGCCATTTTTGACGTTAACCCCGTCGCGGACACCATTGCCGCCAACCTTCACCCATACCCCAACTGAAACCTTGACGCCGCTGCCCAGCGAGACGCCAACTTCGACCATTACGGCATCGCCGACGATTACCGATACGCCGGGTCCCACGGATACGCCGACGATTACCTTTACGCCTTCCGCGAGTCCCACGTTTACCGCCACGTTTACCCCTATCGGACCCACCATCACTTTTACACCCACAACGTCGCCCTATTTGTTTGATTTGCGCGAGAATGTTAATTTTGTGCCGAATTTTACGAATACCTTGGCGTGTGCATGGCAAGGCATCGGTGGGCAGGTCTTGGGCTTGGATGGGTTGCCTTACGTTGGGCAGGCACAGATTCATGTCTTTAATGACCGTTTTGACCGCGTGGTGCCAATGGGGTCTAATACACTGTATGGTGGACCCACAGGGTATGAAGTGCCTGTATCCGATTCGATTAATACGGAAATTTTCTTCATCCAACTTGAGTCCATTTATGGCACACAATTATCGCCGCGTATTCAACTCCAATTTCCGTCCGATTGTGCGCGGAATGCAGCCTTGGTGAATTTCATCCAGAAACGCTCTGCCAATCCTGCCCAACCAACAGCGCCGGGTCCGTGAGTTCGTATGAGTGAGCCACGAGATGTCCGCCGTTTTGGTCGGCACAATCGCAAAGAAGAATTATCGCCAGTGCCACCCCTCTTCCCCCCGGAGGACATGACCGCCGGGGACGAGCCGGATTTTATGGCACTGCTGCCTGATACAAATCAAGCGGACTTGGCGACCTTGGCACAACTGCCGCCGGATGCCGTGCGCCCTTTAAAAATCACACCACAAGAACAGCGTTTTCCGCCGCTGCAACCGCTGGCAGAGCTACCTATCAATTCTGGAACAATGCCGCAAGCAGCACTACCGCCGCCCACTAAGCCAGCAATAACCCATCGCCAACGCTGGCTCTATAACCTGATTACCGTGTTTGCCTGCACCGGAACATTGGCAATGTTGGTGATTTACAGCATTATCTGGCGTGAGCCGCAATCTGTTTTGAATCCTTTTCCGCCGGATGTGTTATTTGTGTATGTTACGGCAACGCCCGCCAGCGCCCCAGATATGGTCATTCCCACACCGGTCTTATCAACAAATGCTTCGGATTATCCGTTTGTCATGACTGATAGCGGCATTTTATATGTGGCGAATGCCAACGGGCGCGATTGCGAGTGGGCAAGCATTGCGGGCAGTGTAACGGCAGAAGATGGTACGGCGTTGGATGGTTATCGCGTGCGGGTGACAGGGGATAATTTTGACGAAACCGTTTTTACAGGCGCAGCGTTGACATTTGGCGCTGGCGGCTTTGAGATGCCATTGGGCAATGCGCCGCAGAGTGCCGTGTATAATGTGCAGTTGTTCAGCCCGCAAGGTGCGCCCCTCTCGGATATGATTCCGTTGACAACCCGTGCCGAGTGCGAGGCGAATGTAGCGATTATCAACTTCGTGCAGAACCGCGATTTATAACCCATCTTTGGCATAACAACAAAGCCACAGTCGCAACAATGCCGCCGTTTAATGCGGTCATCTCGCCATTCAACAAACCGGCTGGTTGACCCGGTTGCGATAACGGAATCGGCGTAAAAATCAACGCGAACAGAATCAATGTCGCAATTGCCAATAAACGCCGTTTGGTATCTAACCGCGTGATATTATCTAAAGGCACTGCATAATAGCGCCCCACCAAGAACAACAGCAGCGCCAGCACTAACCACATGCTGGATACAAACAGCGTCATCGTGATGGCGAGACCGATGAGTGGGAAATACAGTTTGCGGGCAGTATCGCCTGTGAGCGCATATAAGACATGCCCCCCATCCAATTGTCCTAGCGGGATGAGATTTAATGCCGTCACAAACAAGCCTGTCCAACCTGCCCATGCGGGCTGATTAAGCAGCACATCTACCTGACCATCCGGCAAGAATCGCCCAAACATAATAATTTTGGTCAGCGTATATAAGACAGAATTGCCTTCGACCATGCCGCCTGTTATTGTGACAACGGGCGATGTTGCCAAGCCCAGTAACAGAATCGGTATCGCTACGACGAAGCCTGCCAGTGGACCCGCTGCCCCAATATCAAATAATACTTTGCGATTTCGCATGGTGCCGCGCAGCAAAATCGCTGCGCCAAAAGTACCAAACGGACTCAGCAAAAATGCCGGAATAAAATAAGGCAGCGATGCTGGGGTCTTGTGCCGCCGCGCCATCAAAAAATGCCCGGCTTCATGTACACCCAAAATCAGCACAATGCTGATGGCATACGGCAACCCACGCCATAATTCGGCTAAAAGATTATCGGAAAGTGCCAACGCCAATTTTTCGTCGGTCAGTCCAATTTCACCAATGGCGATGACTGTTCCGGTGTATAAGACGCTGATAATCGTTGCTAAAAATAAGAATAAGGGTAAGCGCCATGCGAGTGGTGTCGTTTGTTCCAAGCGCCCCACTGCCACATGAATCACATGCTGCTGATTTTGCTCACGGAATAATGTTAGCAAATGCAGCGGCTTCAGTTGATTATCTAAGAGATGATAGGCTGCTTCGGTATCGCCTTTGAGTTTGCCCCGAAAGGTCATGACCAAATCACTGTCATGTAAATTTAAAATGGCATGGTCTTCAGCACTGAGCGCCTTTTCATCCGGGGCGGATGTCTGCTCAATCGTCATGACATCGCTGACAGCGCGGTATACATCTGCCAAAGTCACGTTGACTGGCGCAGGCGATTCGTCGTATTGACGCATAAGATTGGCATTTCTTTTAGCACTGTGGGCGAATAACATGCGCCATTATGCACCCACAGACGCTATGTGAGTAGAGGAGAAACCCGGCGGAAACACCGCCGAGTTACTGAGGTTTATTCTTCAAACAGATAAACGAAACGCTCTTGCAATTCCGGCTGAATATCTATGGCGCACTGCGCGAACTGCCGGAAATAAACACGGGCTTCGTCTTCGGTCATGTTAGCAATGACACTGTTTTCCACTATTTCGATGCTGCTGGCACAAGCGGCATATTCATCCATCTGCTGCTGCGCTAAGGTGAGCGCCGCCTCTAAATCAGCATCTTCTAGCACATAGCTATCAAATGCCTGATTCATAAAAATTTGCAGATAGAAGCCCATAAACGAACTACCCCCAAACCCAAATTGTCCGGGAAATAGCACCACGCCGGGTTCTTGCAACAGGCGGTCAAATTCTTGGTAAAGCGCCACAATATCTTCACCTTGGCTGACTTTCAGTTCTTCGCTGTTAAGCAAAGAACGGCGAGCCGGCATGGCAGACAACACTTCTGGATGTTGGGCGATGGTACTTAACCAACGATAACAGGCTTCTGGATATTGAGTCTTTGCCGAAATAACGCCCGTGCTGATGTCCAATGCCATCGGAATCGTGTCTGTTCCCCGCGGGAAGGTTACGGCGCGATATGGATCTTCACTCTGACGATTCGTAAAACGCCAATCAAAGATGCTCAATTGCCCATCATACAAGGGAATATCACCACCAAAACCACCACCGCCGCTAAAGCCATTCGTATCCAATTCCTGATACTCTATTAGCTCATTTTTTGCCAAATCCAACACCTGCCGAATCGCCTCGACATTTTGTGAACTGGTCAAATCATAAGTCGGCGGGTCAGCGATAAAATCATAGGGTAAGCCGCCATAGGCTGCGATGAGCAGCATCAGATAAGCATTGCCACCTGATGATGGGATATACGGTTTCGCATCGCCCATCTCAGTTTTTAATTGGCTGAGTGCTGCTTCAAAATCGCTGACATTCCAACCATTGTATGGCGCGAATGCCCCGGCTTTTTCAAAGAGTGCCGGGTGATACCACATAATCGTTGTCTGTGCTGCCAGCGGCAATGCCCACGTCATGCCATCGCGCTGTACCATCGGCAGGATACCCGTGAGTAAGTCCGCCTCGTCAAAATTCGGGTCGGCACTCAAGAATGGGTCTAGGCTCAAGAGCAAATTCGTATCTAACGCGGTCACAAAATTCGTGCTGGAAACCAAACAATCCGATTGTTCGAGTATTTCTTCTTGCGACATGAAACCGGTGAGGAGATTAATTTGCCCGATTTGGGGGTCATTGGCGACAAATTCTTCGATTAAGGCTTCCCATTTGTCACGGTTGGGCAGCGGCGAAATAAACGCACTCACGGAAAAATTCAGCGCGATTTCACCTTCGCTCAAAATTGGTGTCGGAATTGGCGTTGGGACGGCAAGGGCTAGGGTTGTTTTACGTGCCTCAGCCGCCGCTAGATTCTTGAGGGCGTCTTCTTCTGCCAGTTGCAGCGCAGTCAGAGCATCAATAGACTGTTCATCCATTTTTTGCCGCGCCACATACAAATAATCACCAAAGCGCATTTCCGCAAAAGGCAGCGCATTTTCTAGGGCTTGGTCAATGAGGGCTTGCACTTCGGGCGAGCGTTCCGGGCGGAACACATTTTCATCTTCGGATGCGACCCCCACCATACTGCGCCGCGCTGGGCTATCACCAAAGAAACGATTCACCACTTCAGGATGCGAACTCAGGAATTTGATTAAATCGTATGCCTCTTGCGGGTGGGCAGTGCCGCCGCTGATAGCAAAACCTTCAGAGTTCATGATGGCGATGTCGCCGGGCAGAAGTGTTGCGACGTACTCACGTTCATCGCTGGCACCGGGACCAAAATTATTGTCCAAACGCCAAGTGCCGCTAATTGTTAGCGGGATGGCATCCCAATTCACATTGCCGCCGGGTCCACCTTCGGGGAACAATGCCTTCTGGAAAACCGCCCATTCTTCAAGCAGGGTTGCCATTTCTGGTGTTGCCAGTTGTGGATTTTGTGGCAGTGCAGTTTCGTCATAAAAACCTCGCCCCAACAGCGCCCGGAAAAAACCACGCTCATCAAACCCATAAAAGCCGGGAATGGTTACATTGCCGCTTTCATCCCGAATCGTCAGCGCCTCAGCAGCATCAATAAAATTGCTCAGTGTCCAAGTATCGTCAGGATAGGGGTAGCCGGCTTTATCAAATGCCAAGCGGTCATAGATTAAGACATCAAAACTCATGGTCACAGGCAGCGCCCAAGTGCCGCCATCCCATTGAAAGGCTGATAATGCCGCCGGGAAAAAATCATCTTGGGTGAAGTCAAAATCACTGGTGAGCAGCGGCGTCATATCCAACAGATAGCCAGCACGGGTCATTTCGACGCCCATGCTATACGAGTTAATCGCCAATACATCGGCTTTATTCGCTAACTTTTCACCGTTATTGAGATATTCTTCAATCTCAAACGTGGCTGAACCGAAAAAAGTTTCATCAGGGGTCAGCATAACCGGGATAACTTTAACGTTGGGATGAATGGCATTGAATTCGGCAAACAAATCCGCATCGTAAACATCTTGCTGCCATTCTTGGATTGCCAGTGTGAGGATGATTTCATCGCTTTGTGCCAAAAGCGAGGTCATGAGTCCAGTCAAGAGGAGAACTGGGATACACAGTGTCAGGATAAATCTCCGGTACATTCGATACTCCTGTACTTGTGAACAGAAAAGTAACGCCCATAGCAGGCGCTACTATACTAGACACCGCCATGACCGGAAAAGTTCCAAAAACACGGTGTGTTTTAATAATTCATGTGCCGTCTCATGCTTTGAGTTCTTCCAGAATTTGGTCTTGCGATTCGATGATAAGCCACGAATAGGCGATGGCATCGGGCGGAACAATCACCAGCGGCGGTTGCCAGTTAGCGCCATATTCGGCAATAGACCGCACCCAATTCATGAAGTTGCGCCAGCCCATGTGAATACCGCTGGTATCTTCATCGGGGGCAAAGCCACTATGAACAAAAGTCAGGCGGGTTTTGCCGTTATTTTCTTCCAGCGTCCAAGTTAGCACGGTCATTTTGGGATTTTCCGGTGTACCTTCATCACCGGATAGCGATAATTTTTTATCTGGCTCCAACTCCACAATTTTTGCAGGCGGTATCCCCCAACCCCAATCAAAGTTTCCACCGACTTTGGGTTCAACCGTTGCTTTCGTCGCAATCCAGCGTTCCAATTCATCCGGGCGCAGCAGCACCTCAAACACTCGTGATGGCGGGGCGTCAATATCGGTCTCATGGCGAACATCGCCTTTCATAGGATGGGTGAAATCCACTCGTGCCTCGGCGGGTTTGCCATCCAAATAGCGCCGCAAATTTTCCAGCGATAAAAACCAGAAATCATCCAACCCACCAAATTCATGTGAGCCGGGTTGAGCATTTGCCTGCCGCAGCGTCAAAATGGTGTGTCCATCGCGTTCCAGCAATTTAAAGGTCACTTGGGTATCGGCAGACCGCACATGCCAGTTATACGCCAAGAGCCGGTCATCGGTGATATTGACGATGGGGTGTTTGCCGGACTCTCTATCGGGTGCATCCGGTGTAAAGCGTCCCCAAAAATCATATTGTTTTGCTGCCAATCCAATCTCAGCATGTTCACAAAACCATGTTTCCAGCGCAGTATTTTCGGTTAATGCTTGGAAAACTCGTGCTGGTTCTGCCTGAATTTTGATTTGCATCCGCACTTGATGAGACATATTATACTCCTTGATAAGAACATTTGTTCGGATACTTATCTCCAAAAAAGAACGACAATTTCATCGTTCTTCTATTGTGACCTTGTAATGCTATTTCGCTAACCGTTTTCACCACCAATGCGAGTATTGTACCCATCAGGTTTAGGGTAACACATCAGCACCAAGCGAAAACCCTGTTCATCGGTGATGGCAACTTCCTCTTGTGGAAGACCATATTTCACAGCAAGCTGTTGAAAAATCTGCTGAACTTCGTGCAAAAATTCAGTTCGGCGGGCAGCATTAGGCAAATGAATATGTGCCGACATCGAAAGCGATGGCACATCCTGCCCCAATGCCGAGGCATTGCCCAAGCGTCCCGTATCTTCAATGACTTCTTCTGCCAATTGCAGCAGCACATTCAGGCTGATTTGGTCTTGTGATGTGCGTCCGCCGCCAATCTGCCCGATAAGTTTGGGTGCCAGCCAATAAGACCGTGCTTTTGCCTGATAATAACCTTCCATCACGCCGCGCACGCGCCGTTCTTCGGTTTTTTCGACCAACCCGGCGTGTTCCATTGCCTTGATATGATAATAGATTTTTTGCGCCGACTCATCGAAAAAATCTGCCAATTCCGGGCAGGTGCGCGGCGCATCCAAACGCTGCAAAATTTCAAGGCGAATCGGTTTTAACAGAGTCATCGCCTGCTGCAAATCTTCGATATAAAACACATCTTGCATAATTGCCTCATTGTAAAAACTGATTTTATTGTAAAAATAATTTTTTACAATGTCAATACATCGGTACGATATAAAGTGTAAACTGACGATTGTCCTGCGATTTGTGTTGTATCCGCGTATATCGTGTAAAATTCTAGCGCACTATTCGTCCAAATGACTGTGGAACTGACAGAGAATTTCCCATGATGCGCCGATTACTCCTGTTTATCTTGCTCTTGCTGCTGGTGCTGCCCACGTTTGCCCAGACAACGCCGCTGCTAACCTTAGCGACACAATACGAAAATATCTATCAAATTGGTTACAGCCCGGATGGGGCAACGCTCATCACCTCTAGTTTTACTTATGATGATACGGATACCTTGTTCAGCAGCATTCAATTATGGGATGCTGCCAGCGGCGAACTCCGTACTACCCTCAGCGACAACACCATACAATTTTTGAGTTTTGCCTATAGCCCAGATGGGTCGCGTTTGGTCACTGGCACTTCCGACGGGCAAGTGATCGTGTGGGATACCGCAACAATGCAGATACTGCTCAGTGCGCCCGCGCATGATTACCCGCCTGATGTAGTTTTTGCGCCGAATGGACAATTCGTGGTCTCATCCGATGATAGCAATATCATCCTGTGGAATGCCGCCGATTTAGCACCCTTGTGGATTTTGCAAAACCCCACGCCTGATTTGCCGCTTTTGCGGGCGCTTATTTACCCGGATAGCACACAAGTGGTCGGCATCTATGCGCCCAGTGTGATGCATGTGTGGGATACGGCAACAGGCGAATTTATCAAGAGTCTTGATACAGGCTATACATTAGAGCCGTATGCCGCCGCTTTTGCACCAGACGGCGCATCATTGGCTTTGGCATATAACACACTGGAATTGTGGAGTCTTGTCCAAAATGCCAAGATAGGCGAATTGACCTCTGCTGCCCCTATTTATGATGTGGCATTCACCAGTGATAACACGCGGGCAGTATTGGCAGATGAAAACGGCACGCTCACTATATGGGATTTGCCTAACCGCGCCCCATTGCAAACCTTAGCAGAAGGCACCGGGTTTGTGTGGGATATGGCATTCGCGCCCGATAACATGCGCTTGGCAGTGGCGCAGAATGCTGGAGTCGTGGCGGTCTATGGATTATAAAATTTAATCCCACGCGGGAAATGGGTCGCGGTATCGCGCCCATTTTTTGCTGCCTTGCACCATTTCCGCATCAGTCAGCAAACAAGCATCTAATTGATTCTGCACTGCTGGTATATTGAGTTCGATGCCGATAAACACCAATTCTTGCCGCCTATCACCATATTGTCCTTGCATCTGGCGCAGAATATCAGCGCGGGCATCTGGGTCAGAGGGATATTCGTCGTCCGGCGCATCTGCCCACCACGTTCCCCCCGGTTCTAAACCAATCACCTGTCCAGCCTGTGACCACATGCCTGCCTCATCATGCCGTGATGCCAGCCAAAAAATGCCTTTTGATCGAATTATGCCTTGTAACAACTGGTCTTGGGTGATGGCTTGCCATAACCGCTGTGGATGAAATGGACGGCGTTGTTGATAAACAAAACTACGAATGCCGTATTCTTCCGTTTCCGGCGTATGGGGTTCAGTAGTCAGCCATTCTTCAAAACGCGAGGCATCGTCAAAATTAAATTTGCCTGTGTTGAGGATGGCATTTAACTCAATATTGCCACGCACACTCTGAATAATTTGTGCGTGGGGATTGAGTTTTTGCAATAGTACCGCTACTTGCTTCGCCTCTTCAGGCGTAACCAAATCGGTTTTGTTGAGGATTAATACATTGGCAAATTCAATCTGGTCAATGAGTAAATCCGCAATGGTGCGCTCATTGTCGGCATCGTTGCCAATACCTTTTTCTGCCAAAGTTGCCAACGATTGCAATTCTGAAAGTAAATTTTTAGCATCCACGACTGTAACCATCGTATCCAAGCGGGTAATGTTGGTTAAAGATTGCCCATCTTCCGCTTCAAAAGTGAAGGTTTCGGCAACAGGTAGTGGTTCGCTAATACCGCTGGATTCAATCAAGAGATAATCGAATTTCCCTCCTTGTGCCAAACGAGCCACTTCGCGCAGCAAATCATCCCGCAGCGTACAGCAGATGCAACCATTGGTCATCTCGACAAGTTGTTCTTCGGTGCGGCTCAGTTCAGCACCACCATCACGCACCAATTGAGCATCAATGTTGATTTCGCTCATATCGTTAACAATGACTGCAACTTTTATGCCTTGGCGGTTATGCAAAATGTGATTGAGTAGCGTAGTTTTGCCCGCGCCCAAAAAACCGGATAATACCGTCACAGGTAATGGTTGTATCATATCGTTCATGCTTTCTAATTTTTCATCGAATCCCACATGGGAAATGGATCAGGTAAAACATGCCATTTGTCTTCACCCATTGCTAGTTCTGTCTCAGTCAGCAGGGCGGCATGTAATTCTGCCAACATCGCAGTTTTATTCATTTTGATGCCGATAAACACCAGTTCCTGCCGTCTATCGCCATATTCATCTTGCCAGTATTTTTCCAAATAATCGGCAACAGCCGTGGTACGGGGCCATTCTTCTGGCGAATATGCGGCTAACCACTTGCCAGCCGGCGATACCCGCGCCACACTACCCGCCAATGACCAATTAATGCCCTGACTGGGGCGGGTGGCTAACCAGAAAAATCCTTTGGAACGCAGCACGTCGCGCATGTACTCACTTTTCAAGAAGGTCAATAAACGCATCGGATGAAAAGGGACACGAGCGCGAAAGACAAAACTGCTAATGCCATATTCTTCCGTTTCCGGTGTATGTTCCCCTTCCAATTCTTTAAGCCAACCAGCAGATTTTTGGGCTTTTTCCATATCAAAACGATGTGTATTCAAGATAGCCGTCAGATCTACTTTGCCTTCCTGCGTGCGAATGAGGTGGGCATCGGGATTCAGTTGGTGCAAAATACCTTCTAGCTCACCCAATTCGGTTGGCGTCACCATATCTGTTTTGTTGAGGATAATCACATTCGCAAATTCCACTTGATCAATCAGCAAATCTGCAATCGTGCGATTATCTTCTGGGCTAACCCCCATATTCAAATCTTTAAGGCGCTGCCCTTCCTGATAATCGCGCAACCAAGAGTGCGAATCGACCACTGTCACCATCGTATCCAACCGCGAAATATCCATCAGACTGGCTTGACCATCGGGCAATGGGAATGAAAAAGTCATCGCAACCGGCAGCGGTTCGCTAATCCCAGTGGATTCAATCAACAAATAATCGAATTTCCCTGCTTGGGCTAGGCGCGTCACTTCGCGCAGCAAATCATCGCGCAGCGTACAGCAGATACAGCCATTGGTCATCTCGACCAGTTGTTCTTCCGTGCGGCTCAGTTCAGCACCCCCATCGCGCACCAGTTGAGCATCAATGTTGATTTCGCTCATATCGTTGACGATGACGGCAACTTTCATGCCTTGGCGGTTATGCAAAATATGGTTAAGCAGGGTGGTTTTGCCCGCACCCAAAAAGCCGGATAATACCGTTACTGGTAATTTTTCACTCTTCATAGCCGATATACTCCAATCATAAGGATAAATGCAGGCACTGTACTCAAATGGGGTTAGGATTGGAAATATTCATCGCAGCGACTGGCAGCAATTGTGATAAAGACTGCCAACCCAATTTGAGATCAACACCATGTTGAGGGCTGTACTTGGAATGATTGGGGTGCGCCCAAATGACGTTTTCACGATATTTCGTTCCATACTGGTCTAAGACACACGTTTCGTAGCGATATAGTTCATCCAAAATATCAGCCAACATCCCAGATGCGGTTGCCATTTCAGTAGCGGTTATTGGCGCCCGGCATTCAGGGAGTTCTGCCGCTGACCATGCTTGTGGTATACGCCCATCAGGACTGTATTGTGGGCGAAAATGATACCGATTGAGATATAACCCGCCAGTATTGCCCGCCGCGCAAAAAATTCCAAAACCCCAAAACACCAGTTTTATGCCGGAGGAACACGCTAAAACATAGGCGCTTTTCTGACTCCCATCAGGGGCAGGACAACGCTCACAGCCA
Organism: Anaerolineae bacterium; assembly: GCA_022842885.1. Classification (GTDB taxonomy): domain Bacteria; phylum Chloroflexota; class Anaerolineae; order Aggregatilineales; family Phototrophicaceae; genus JALHOR01. Next base: position 80,422 of record JALHOR010000009.1, on the reverse strand, counting down.
TATTGGATTAACAAATTGCCTTGTGAGTGGCAAATATCACGCCCCAAACACCACATCTGACAATCAAGCAGCAGCGACCCCTTTTTTTCTAATTTGGGCGGTAAGCGCCAAAAACGCGCCCGTTTTGCAGGTGATTTTTTGCTCATGCTTGGGATGCTGCCTTCTGTTTACGCTGCCATGTCATAGGGAAATTGGGGTGTTTCTCTTTTTTCTGCGGCGTAATACAGCTATCAAAAGCCGCTTGCAAGGCATTACTATCTACCCCCCCGCCTGCACCTATGACTACGACCTGTGACTGCGGTGTTGTTTCCCAAGGTTTTGTCAGGACAAGCGCCGCATGTTTCCCGACGACATGCAAAACCGCTTGCCGGTCTGGATATTCTTGTAAATTAACAATCCCCTTCGCCCGAAAAATGGTGACAGGTAAATCATCAATCACCTGATGCAGATGTTTTGTGGAAAGCGGTTTATCGCTTTGCCAACTCCATGTATTAAAGAGGAGACTGTGATCGTCATGGTGATTATCGTGGGTTGCATCGTTGTGATGGTGATGGTCTTCTTCATCTGCCGCATGAACATGTACATCTATAGCTTCACGCCCGGCGAGTTTTTCTGGCGTAAACTGCCCCACACCAATCAACAAAGGCAGCGGCACATCGGCTTGAACTGCTTCTATAATGCGGGCATTAGGAATAAGGCGATAAACAAATGCTTTAACAGCGTTCAATTGTTCCGGCGTTGCTAAATCTACTTTATTTAACACGATAATATCTGCGACTACCAGTTGCGTCATTGCCAAATGTTGATATTGCTGGTCATAATCAGCCAATGTTAGGATTTGGTCAGTATCTACCACGGTGATAACACCATCTACCTGCACCAGTGGGGCAAGTTCTGGCATAAAAAAAGTATTGGCGACAGCCGCCGGGTCAGAAACGCCGCTGGTTTCAATAATGATGTATTCCGGTGGTTGTGGGTGTTGCAACAATGCTAATGTTTCCCGCAATAAATCGCCCCGAATAGTGCAGCAAATACATCCATTAGAAAGCTGCACCATCTCGCCCTCGACTCCAACGACTAGGTTAGCATCAATATTGATGGCACCAAAGTCGTTGACTAAAACAGCCATTTTTAAGCCATGGTCGCTATGCAAAATCCGATTCAGCAAGGTGGTTTTCCCGGCACCTAAAAAACCTGTTAAGATGGTAAGCGGAACTGGAAATTTATTTTTTTTCTCAGGTATCATCGGTATCATCCTACTTCTTTCAAGCGAGATTTAAATGATACTTTGTATCAATTACAAAATCAACGCTAATTTTTTGGTAGAAAATCGGGAGAGTTTTCTTACCTTGACATTGTGAGCCATTATGACCTATAATGAGCCGAAACGATGACCAGAACAGGTGTAGGATAAGAAAAGCGTCTCGAACATACCAGACAGGGGTTATAATCTATGTTAAAGTGATAAATACACAATTCGCGTGTTCCCTTATAAAATAGGGGTGTGCAGATATTCTGTGAACATCATCAACAGCACGCAGTTGGAGGATGAGACGATGGCATCACCCGATACCAGAACCATCACATTAGTAGATATTCCACTGCTGCGGCGGTTAAGTGGCAGCAGCATGATTTTGGATAGCGAGATGGGTTTAACCCGCGATGCCCGCGGGGCGCACAGCGCACTGCTCTCCAATATATTGTTCTCGCGGGGTGTCTATACGCTAGTAACGCGGTCAGACCATCAGCATGTGGTCGGGCAGTTCCGGTATCGGCAAGAAGATTTAAATGCCCATATTGTCTATCTGGCACCAACCTTGGCAGAAGATACCGAAAATACGATTTGGTTGCATATTTTGGATGCGATGGCACGCGAAGCCGGCAAACATGGCGCTCATGCCTTAGTGGCAGAAGTTGAGCCAGATAGCCACTTGTTCCAGACCTTGCGAACAGCGCGGTTTGCGACTTATGCCCGGCAAACCATTTGGCGGCACAGTCCGGTCAAGCTAGATAAAACCCAAGCTACGACTCTGCTGCGTCCAGAAACAGGCAATGACCAAGTAGGCATTATGTCGCTGATATGCAGCACTATCCCGCCGATGATTCAGCAAGTGATGGCACCACCCGGCGATATGAATGGTTGGGTGTATCGCAAAAATGGGCAGGTAGAAGCCTATATCACCGTATCAGAGGGCGACCAAGGGATTTATGTTTTGCCGTATATCCATCCTGATGTGCTGCCGGAAGCCGCTGATATTCTGGAAGCAGTGCTGGCACAGTTAGATGCCGCGCAAAAGGTGCCGATTTATGTGTGTGTTCGCAGTTATCAAGGTTGGTTAGAAACCGCGCTGCAAGCATTAGAGTTTGAGGCATGGGTCGAACAAGCCATCATGGTCAAACATATTGCAGCTGGGATTCGCCAACAAGCCTATAGTCCTTTAAAATTAAAAGGTAAGTTAGAAACGGTGCAAAATATCGCACCACAAATCCGCTGTACCATAGACCCGCCCGGCACTGAGGATAAAACGATGACCCCTGTCGGGTAAAAATCGGGGTGTGGGAAACCCCGCAGGCAGGGATAGACGCCTGACTCACTGGGTGAGCAAAGCCTATCCTTCCGTGAAAAACGGAATGTTCACATGACAACGGACAGCAAAGGGGTATCGGTATTCTTAATGGAGCGACGCATCACCGATGACATTGACCGGCTGAAAGCCGTGTTGCCGGGGCGCATCAATCAGGCGCTAGAAGCTCATAACAATATCAACAATCTGCTAGAAATTATCCTCGATATGGGACGCATCCCTACCGCCCGTTACGTAGAGGGAGAAATCGCCCTCTCGGATGCTGAAGTCACCCGTAAAGATTTGGACAATATGATTCGGCGGTTGTACTTCGACGCGGATAACCGCGCCGGGATGACGCGCACATTGCATCGTATTTCTGCTATTCGGAATCGGCGTGGCGAAGTGGTCGGGCTGACCTGCCGTATCGGGCGGGCGGTGTATGGCACGATTGACATCATTGAAGATTTGATTAAATCTGGGAAAAATTTACTCATGTTGGGTCCGCCCGGCGTGGGCAAAACGACGATGCTGCGCGAATCAGCGCGAGTTTTGGCAGAAACCAAGCGCGTTGTCATTGTGGATACATCCAACGAAATCGGCGGCGATGGCGATGTTCCCCATCCTGCCGTTGGCAAAGCTCGCCGGATGCAAGTCTCGCACCCAGAAAAACAGCATGAAGTGATGATAGAAGCTGTCGAAAATCATAACCCTGAAGTCATCATCATTGATGAAATTGGGCGTGAATTAGAAGCATTGGCAGCCCGCACGATTGCTGAACGCGGCGTGCAGTTGATTGGCACAGCACACGGTAATGCGCTGCAAAATCTGATGATGAATCCGACACTTTCAGATTTAATCGGCGGCATCGAATCAGTTACATTGTCTGACGAAGAAGCTCGCCGCCGTGGAACACAAAAAACGGTTTTGGAACGGCGTGCGCCACCGACCTTTAGTATTTTGGTGGAATTGCAAACCCGTGACCAAATGGCAGTGCATCCTGATGTTGCCGAGAGTGTGGATGGGTTGCTGCGCGGCAAACCGCAACAAATGGAACAGCGCAACCGCGATACTGCTGGCGCGATTCATACGCAAATGGTGTACGCGGCAAATGATGCGCGGTTAAACAACAGCCTGACCAAAGACAGTAAAGACCGTGAGACGGGTACACGACGCAATACGCCACCCGCACCCAAACCGGGGCGGGCAATGTCCCGTTCATATGCGTTGCTTGATGATTATGAGATGGCAGAGGACGAAGACAGTGGCGATTTTGATATGGCGCTGTCACTGGTAGCCACCCGGCGCGATTTGCAGCCTATCACAGTGTATGCCTTCGGTGTTGCTCGCAATCGGTTGTTGCAAGCCGCCCGACGCTTGAATGTGCCATTAAATGTGAGCGATGAATTTGGCGATGTGAATGCCATTGTCACGCTCAAAACCTATTATCGCAACCGTCCCAAGATGGTCACGGATGCGGAACGGCGTGGAATGCCGATTTATGTCTTGCGTGCCAATACTGTTTCGCAGATGGAAAATTTTCTAGTTGACCTCTTTAAATTGGAGGAACGCGACCATGACCCTTTTGGCGCAGCGATGCTAGAGACGCAGACGGCAATTCAACGGATTCAAGCGGGGGAAAATCTGGTTGATTTAACGCCACAGGTGGCACATGTACGGCGGCAGCAACACCGGATGGCACGGCAGGCAGGTATCTTCTCGCAGAGTTACGGCGATAGTGACCAGCGTTATGTGCGCCTCACCCGCGATACTATGGCGAGTTAAAATACTGAACACCATATCCACACAAAAAGGGGTGATAGCGCCCCTTTTTAATTTCCCCTATGGGATTAGTGCGCTTCGTGGTTAAATCGTACCGCCTATTTATTTTAGCAATTGAGGCTGACCAATGTTCATCACATTTGAAGGCATTGATGGCAGTGGTAAAACCACCCAAGCCCGCCAAGTGCTGGCAGCGTTGCACGAACTCGGCTATCCGGTTCTGCTCACCCGTGAACCGGGCGGCACACCGTTGGGCGACGAAATCCGGGCATTGGTGCTGGACAATAAATCGAATTATACAGTGTTGCCAGCTACCGAATTGCTTTTATTTTGTGCATCACGGGCGCAGTTGGTTGGGGAATTGATTCGTCCTAAATTGGCAGAAGGGCAAATTGTGTTCTGTGACCGCTATGCCGATTCAACGTTAGCATATCAAGGCTATGGGCATGGCTTAAATTTAGATCATTTGCGGCAAATTTTGCACTTTGCCACGGGTGGCTTGCAACCCCATCTGACACTTTATCTCGATTTAAAACCGGAGATAGGGTTGGCACGGCGGCAGCGGGCGCGATTGCTCCATGCCGAGGATTTCAATCGCTTGGATGCCATGGAATTGGCATTTCATCAGCGTGTCTATGCGGGCTATGAAGACCTGATGGCTGCCCAACCGCAGCGGTGGCGGCGTGTAGATGCGTCTTTGCCCGCTGAACAGATAACACAAGCATTGTTGCATATCCTGAAAGCCTATTTGCCACCACCCCATACCGCATAAAATTTGCACTTTAGGGTTTTAGGGCAATATCACTCAACACCACTATCAGGCTTGTCATGAACCAGAAGGTGCTATACATCAAAATACGCCGCTGACGACGGGCTGCCGCATACAGGATAACAGCAATTTGCAGCCCAACAATAAAACGCAAAATGCCTAGGATTTCTCGATAAGTCGAAAATGGTACAAATAACATCAATACCACGTTGATACATAGCAATGATGTTTCAATTGTCCAACCGCGTTTTTGATTTTCTTTAGGCAAAGTGCGATTTGCCCAAAAAACCCGCCCATCATGCCAGCAGCGTCCCATCCCCCACAAGGTTGGCAGTAAAACAAAAAGCAAAATTAAGGGTGCGAGTAAGGCAAAAGCACTTGTACCTCCTTCGGTCAAAATGCGAATGAAACCCATGAACGGGATGAGTTCAAAATTAGTGGCTAATTCCCCGCCGCTGCCTACCCCCAATGCCCCAAATTGTTGATATAAGATGCCCTGCCATACCAAAAAGGGCAATACAGCAATCAGCCCAAATAAAACGGCACGGCTAAAGCGCGGCAGCCAGCGGGTATTTTTGGGGGATACAAATAAGAGATGTAGTGTATATGCCGCCGGAAAAATCAGTGTCATTTCTTTTGCCAACGCCGCTAGTGCGAAAATCAAAGCACTCCATAACCATTGTTCACGCTTTGCCAGATAAATGCCCCCAATAACCAAACCATATGCCAATGTTTCAGTCGTCGTCAAACGGGCTGCGCCCAAAACCCCAATCGAAAGAGCATACCCAACCGCATACCAGCGACTCACGCCGTATTCGCGCAGTAATTTTTCTAGCAACCATGTGCCGCCTGCCAATGCAACCAAATTGACCAATAGCAGCGTCCAGATGACCCAATCGGCTTGCCCGAATGCCAAGCCTCTACCTAAAATTGGCAGCAAAATTCGCTGATAACGATAGGCGGGAGCATCAATATAGGGCGCACCGTCCCAACCATATCGGGCAATATAATAGACCGACTGCCCATCATAACCTTCCTCACTATAAACAAATTCTGTGAGTTCTGACGGCGCATATTTTGCCCCTAATGTTACTAACACAAAGGCATCACCCCGCTGTATCACCAATAGCAGCACATACAAAACACACACTAGCGGCGCAATCCACCATAAACGCAGCATAAAACCCGTGCGTTGTGTCGTCATCAGCAGTATCATCCTGTCTTAAGTCGGTTCGGGCTTCGCCACTATACCAGCAAAGAAAATGCTCATTATGATTCAGCATTTGAAACCTAGCACTCAACGCATTATACGGCTGATTTTGCTCGCCGTCGTGATTTATTTAACGATACTCGGCGCGACCTTTAACGCTGTACTGGCAATGATTGAATTTCAGCCCCTCACATTATTGATTTTGGCGGGGTCTATCAGTAGTTGGTTATGGTGGCATCGGCAACGGGCATGGTTTCGCACACCCTTAGACACCGTGCTGCCGCTGTGGATGTTGGTTTTCGCAATATCCATCGTCGCCAATCCTGAAACTACACGACGCAGCCTAGAAGCTCTATGGTATATGGGGTTATATGCGGCGATTTGGTATGTGTTGAGCGATTTGATAACCCAAGGTTTTTCGCGGCGTTTATTCAGCGAAGCCTTTTTATTCAGCAGCATCATTGTGGTCGCAATTGGGCTGCTGCAAACAATAAACTTAATCATATCTGGACTAGACAATCGTCCAGTGAGTTTGATTGGTAATCCGAATGCATTAGGGGCGTACTTGGTGGTGCTGCTGCCAATGCTGATGATGCTCATTTTTATGTTTCGCAATCGCATTGCACGTTGGCTTATCGGCGGGTATGCCTTGGCTGCGCTTTTTTTGTTGATGGCGACGAATTCGCGCGGGGCATGGCTTGGCTTGGCGGCGGCAGTGATCGTCTTGATTATGTTGTTGGCACACTTAGAACTGCTTTCTTGGAAAAAATTAGTGGCTTTTTGGCAGTCCCAACCCCGAAAACAGCAATGGCTCATTGGGCTAGCTACAGTTGGCTTATTCGTCGCGGGTTTGTTGGTAGCTATCATTATTTTTCGCTCATTCTCATCCGGGGGGCGTTCTGCGGATTTACGAACTTATTTATGGAATGCTGCCATCGCCATGTTCAGTGAAAAACCTTTGACCGGACACGGATTATTCACCTATGGCTATCATCTAGCGCGATTTGATAGCATTCCACCGGGGCAACCACACAGCCATGCCCACAATTTGCCGCTGACAATTCTGGCAGAATTGGGCTTGCCGGGCTTATTGGCGATGTTGATTTCAGGTTTTGTCATAGTGCGTGCTGGTTGGCACAATTGGCAGGCATTGCCGCCTCAAGACCGCCCGTTGTGGATGGGTGGTGTTGCGGCGTTATCTGGTTTTATTGTCCATCATCTTTTTGATACCCCAGCAATGATGCCCTTGATTGCCTTAGTCGGTCTATTCACATTGATTATGGTGATAGTTCCGGTGCAACCTGTTCGCATGACTCCCGCGTGGCGGCAGCGTGGGCATCCGATAGGGATGATAGTTTTATGGGGTGTGCTTATCGGGTTGGGTTTTTGGCATACGACGCACTATATGCGTTATTATGCGATACTGGCAGATGCGCTCAAAAATGATACTTTTGCCGAATCAGCACAGGCTTTACAAGCCATCATTGCGGCTGACCCTTACCAGCCTGCCTATCATTTGCAGCAGGGGTATTTATTTGGGCTTGCCGCCAGCAAAGGTGATGAAAAGGCTATTCAACCGGCGCTGGATGCATATGCGCGTTATCTGGCGCTTGAACCCTATCAAGCAACGGCATGGTCAAACCTAGCCGCCTTGCATTGGCAAAATAACGATAAATTATCAGCCATAAGTGCAATTCAGCAGGCACAAGCATTGGCACCTAGTTGGCAAATTTTTGAGCGTCAAGCACAAGTTTATAGCGGAGTTCTGATAGGTGGATTACGGATTGAACCTGAGCAACTCGAATCGCCTTGGGGCATCAATATGGCACGTTTTCAATACTTGCGTGATGTGATTGCGCCACAATTTTTACCACAGGTAGGATGGTGAGGCGAAAATGGTTATTGCCCGCAGTCGTACTGGCGCAGAGTTATTTGCGTTTTTGCCAGCAACCACGCCCGAATTACCAGAACAAGAACGGCATATTCCTATCACTTGGGCAATTGTGGTTGCCCAATATCAGGGGCATTATGTGCTGATGCACAATCGGGAACGCACCCAATGGGAAGTTCCGGGTGGCGGACTTGAACCCGGCGAAACATTAGAAGAATGCGCCCGCCGTGAACTTATGGAAGAATCTGGGCAGGTAGCGGGCGACCTTATTTTCAAAGGTTTTTGCAAAGTTCGGATTGAGGATAAGCTAGAATTTGGAGCAATTTTTCAGACAGAATTGAATAATGTCGCCGATTTTGCAGGCAACGAAGAGTCTATTGGGATAACGTTGTGGCAAGTTGGCAAAGTGCTTAATCCGCCCTTGAGTATTTTTAGCGAGCGTTTTATCGCATTTTGCGAAGAAGCATAATTAAGTGCTAATGGTTCTGATGGTGCTGGTAATGGCTACCGCGATTTGCTTAAAATTTAGAGGTGCTCTGGAGCAAGCCTATATGAATCTCAGTTTTTTGCCTGCCCTGTTTTTTGTGCATCTGGCGGCAGTGATTACGCCCGGCGCAAACTTTCTTGTCGTTAGCAATCATGCGCTGGTGTATTCACGCCGTGCCGGGTTAATGACAGTTCGCGGTGTGGTGACAGGTAGCACTTTTTATGTGTTAAGCGGCATCATCGGGTTTACAATCATTATCTCCCAATCACCTGCGTTGATTGCTTTGTTACGCATCGTAGGTGCAGTGTATTTTTCTTATATGGGGATGCAACTCATTCGCGCTGGCTTAACCCCGATACAACATCACAATACGACCAACCGAGTATCCAATATCCTTACCGACCTACAGGCATATCGGGTTGGCTTGATGACAGCATTGGCAAATCCAGCATCGGCACTATATTTTCTATCTTTGTTTACAACCTTCATTCCATTATCAGCGGCAGCCATTGAAAAAATTATCACTGGCGGAATGCTGCTACTGATAACTTTCACTTGGTATACTTTTTTGGCGCTCACTTGCTCCAGTTCGCAAGTGCAAGGGTTTTATCGGCATTCTGAACGCTGGATGAAATTGATTTTTGGGCTGGTATGGCTGGCATTAGCATTAAAATTAGCAACAGGCGCATAAAGACGCGCCTGTATAGTCATCCATATTTACGATGCTACTTTGACTTTGCCCGCATCGCCAGCACTGCAATATGACCCTGCCATGTGTTGCAAGTGCGCGATTCGCAGTTCGACTTCTTCATCATTACTGGTCTCCGGGCGGAATTCGGCAGCTACATTCCAACTAAATTGCGGCGCGTCAGGATATTGAGCCGCATAACGCTTCAGCGCCGGGGAAATCAAGCGCAGGCGTTGGTCAATCCAAGTTCTATCCCAAGGACCATCCTGAATAATTTCTTCGGCGGCACGGAATTCATAATAAATCGTGCGGCGCAACGGATTCCCTTCGGTATGCGGCGACCCATGCACCACCATCACATCATGCAGCAGCACATCGCCCGGTTGCATTTCTACTTCAATCGCGCCCGGCACATCCCAACCATGCGCGTCAGTCAGTTGGCAAATATCTTGCGGTTGATTCTGTGACCCCGGAATGACCCACAATGCCCCCCCACCAGAACGCGATGCATCCAGATACAAATCATAATTAAAGATGCGATGGGTGCGCGGATGAACGGCGTCTTGATGCCACTTAATCGCTTCGCCATCACCTTCTTGTTTGAACACCATTGATTCATACGTTGGAACAAAATTAACACCGCACAGGCTTTCGGCAACCTCTAACACTTGGGGGCTACCCAATAATTCTAATGACGCAATTTGCCCTTTGTTATGCACATAATCCACGCGGAACATCGTGCGACCATGCTGGCGTGTGGCGAAGTGAAAATCACGAAAATGCACATCCTCCGGCGTTGAGCGCAAGCCATCATCAATCCAAGCATGACCAGCGGCTTGCAGGCGTTCCAGCATCGGCTGCGGAATCCAATTCTTCAGCACCAAATAGCCATTATCATCAAAAAATTGAACCTGTTCCTGTGTAAGTTTATACGAGGTCATGAGCCTACCTTTTGGAAATTTGATGGGTGTCGTATCCCCAATTATATGCTGAACTGAATGAAAAACAGCACTTGAGTGGCGAGTCCGGTCTACGATTTTTCGTCCATTCTCATCAAAACAGGCTACAATCAGCGAAAAATATTTCCTGCCGATAAAAAGAAAGTGTCTGCCGTGACTCTGCCCAAGACCTATCAAAAATTGACCGTTGTGAAATCATCGAACAGCCTGCGCGAAGCCGTAGAGATTCAAGAAGTGCCACTCACACCGCCCGGCGCTGATGAAATCCTCGTCAAGACACATTATACCGGCGTCAATGCCGCTGATTATCTGATTGCCGCTGGACGCTATTTATCCCCAACACCGCCGCCGTTTGATTTAGGCTCAGAAGCTACAGGCGAAGTGGTGGCAGTCGGCGCGAATGTGACCGAGTTTAAACCGGGTGACGCGGTTCTGGCGATTTTGGGTGGCTACCGTGATTATTTTACGCTCTCGGCTCGTCGCGCTATTCCCGTGCCAGCGGCGACCCCAGAGATGGTCACAATCGGCGTGAGTGGCTTAACTGCCGCAATGGCGCTGGAAAAAACCGGTGAAATGACCCAAGGCGAAACCGTCCTTGTGACTGCCGCCGCCGGAGGGACAGGTAGTTTCGCCGTGCAATTGGCAAAATTGGCGGGCAATCATGTCATTGGGACGTGTGGCAGCGCCGACAAAGCCGATTTTTTACGCAGCATCGGTTGTGACCGCCCGATTAATTACCGCGAAGAAAAAGTGAGCGATGTGCTGAAAGCCGAATATCCCAATGGCGTCAATATCGTTTTTGAATGCGTCGGCGGCAGCATGTTCGATACGTGTGTGAATGCCTTAGCCGTGATGGGGCGTTTGGTGATGATTGGGGCGATTAGCGAGTATGAGACGGGACCCGAAATTGTTGCGAAGCCGCGCATTTATTATAAATTGTTGAGCAAATCTGCCTCAATACGCGGCTTCTGGCTGATGCATTATTTCCGGCAGATTGGTGATTATGTGCCGCGTCTCATCCAATTGATGGACGATGGCAAACTGCTGGCAGCGGTGGATTCGCAGTCCTTTATCGGGGTAACGGGGGCATTAGATGCCATCGAATATATGTATCAGGGCAAAAATACGGGCAAAGTCGTCGTCAAATTTGATGCCTAAATTATGGCAATTGACATCATGAGAAGGGGATGAATCCAGCCGACCCATTGCAGCGTTTTAACGTTATCACAACCTATATTTAATAAATCCTAGAGACAATCACCGCGCCTATTTAAAAAGCGTGGAGGTTGTTTCATGAAAATGCGTTTGTTCTCTCTGATGCTGTTGCTGCTGTTGGTGGTGAATGCTGCCGCCCAAGATGCTGCTCTAACTTTGACGCCTATCGGCACCTATGCCACAGGCAAATTTGACGAAGGTGCTGCCGAAATTGTGGCATATTATGCGCCTGCGAAACAACTGTTTGTGATTAATGCCGCCGATGTGAGCATTGATATTCTGGACATCACCGACCCGACTGCTCCGGCGTTGGTGACTAATATTAAATTGGATGAATATGGCGATAGCATCAACAGCATCGCTATCAAAGGCGAAACGATTGTTGCCGCTGTTGAAAATGCGGATGTCGCTGGCAATGGTCAAGCCGTCTTTTTGAACCCGGATGGCACGGTTGCCGCTGCTGTTGAAGTCGGTGTTTTGCCGGATATGGTCACAATCACTGCTGATGGCATGTATGCGCTGACCGCTAACGAAGGTCAACCGGCTGACGATTATGCCACTGACCCCGAAGGCAGCGTGAGCATCATTGATTTGTCCGGCGGCGTGGCAAATTTGACGCAGGATAATGTGATGATGGTCAGCTTTGCTGATTTTAATGCCGATGGTAGCCGCGCTGCTGAACTGCCCGCTGATGTGCGTATTTTTGGTCCCAATTCAACAGTTGCCCAAGATTTGGAACCGGAATATATTGCCACTGCCGATGGCATTGCTTATGTGACCCTGCAAGAAAATAACGCGGTTGCTGTGATTGATATTGCTACGGGCATGGTGAATGCGATTGTGGCGTTGGGCTACAAAGATTACAACGCCGAAGGCAACAGCATTGATGCCAGCGACGAAGATGGCGGCGTGAACATTCGTAACGTGCCAGCATTTGGCATGTATCAGCCAGATGGCATTGCCGCCTACATGGCAGATGGCGCAACCTATTTGGTGACTGCCAACGAAGGCGATGCCCGCGATTATGAAGGCTTCAGCGAAGAAGCCCGCGTGGAAGATTTTGCGTTGGATGCGGCTGTTTTTACTGCCAACACCAATGCGCCCGAAGATTTGGGACGGATGCGGATTACCAATACCCAAGGCGATACCGATGGTGATGGTGATTTGGATGCCATTTACAGCTTTGGCGCACGCTCGTTCACGATTTGGGGTGCGGATGGTTCGTTGGTATTCGATAGCGGCAATATGCTGGAAACCATGACCTCTGAATTGAGCTTTTTCAATTCCAACGGCGCGAATGACAGCTTCGACAGCCGCAGCGATGACAAAGGTCCCGAACCGGAAGGCGTGGTTGTTGCCGAATTAAACGGCGCGATGTATGCCTTTATTGGCTTGGAACGTGTTGGCGGCGTGATGGTCTTTGATGTGACTAACCCGATGGCAGTTAGCTATGTGACTTATGCCACTAATAACTTGCCCGAAGGCAATGCTGAAGAAGGCACGGCGGGCGATATTGGTCCCGAAGGGTTATTGTTCATCAGTGCTGAAGACAGCCCGAATGGGATGCCCTTGTTGGTAATTGCCAATGAAGTCAGCGGCAGCACCACCATTTATAGCATCGAATAAAACCGTGTAATTTTCGCCTGTTTTATGCGAAGATAACGCCACTGTATTTAAGGGACACAGGCTTTCTGTGTCCCTCCTGAAACGAAATGACTTGCAAGACAATGAATAGCTCCGATTTTCAGCACTTTACCGCACAACTCCAGCACACAGCATCCCATGACCCACAAGTTTTAGGCTTAGTTGCCCTCGGTTCGATGGCGAATTTGGCACGGCAGGATGCTTATTCTGACCATGATTTTTTCCTGATTGTGCAAACGGGTTTGCAAGAACACTATCGCCAGCATTTGGCTTGGCTGCCAGATTACGACAATATGTTGTTTCACTTCCGCGAGACAGCGCACGGGCTAAAAGTGATGTATCGTAATGCCCATCTCATCGAATTTGCGGTTTTTGATATGGACGAATTGGGTTTTGCGCGAGTTAATGATTATGCGGTCTTGGTGGACAAAGCCGATTTAGCGCAGCGGATGGCGCAGTTGCAACACCAAAGCGAAGCATCGCCCGTAGATATACAGCGCGAGTTTTATCATTTTTTGAGTTTGCTGCAAGTGGGCGCAGGACGGGTGGCACGCGGCGAAGTTCTCAGCGGGCAAATTTTTATCAAAACATATGCGCTGGGTCATTTGCTACGTTTATTGGCGGCGCTTAAACCGAATGCGACTATGAATCGCTTAGATAATCTGGATGTTTATCGGCGGTTCGAGCAGGTGTACCCGGAGTGGGGGCAAGAACTTCAGGGTTATTTGCTGCAACCGCCTATAGAATGTGCCTTAAATTTATTGGCATTCATCGTGCGCGAAATGGCGGGTTTAAGCGACTTGGATAACGGGGCGGTTGATACGATTCGTGATTTCTTGGTGGGGATAAATAGTGGTAAAAGTTGAAAGTATAAAGTTAAAAGCTGAGTGCTGAGAGGCTGTTTTTGATTTGTAATTTATGTTTAGTTTTAATCACAAAGAAAAAATCTTTTTGTTCTTTTTGTTCTTCGTGGTTCAAAAATATCGCTTTTTATCTCATAAAATGACGGAACTTGCCCATGCCTACGCTGATAAAATTTCTATCTCCTGATGGTTTACAGCCTGCAACCTATACGGCAAATTCGCTGGCGGAAGCGGCACAATATGAACCCGATGATGGTATCTATACCGTTGCCAATACATTCAATATGTTCCAGACGCTCAAACTCAACGCCCATCTTGACCGCATGGAAGATTCAGCGCAGCGGGCAAATATTCCGTTACAACTGGATCGCGGCACTTTAAAAGCAGCGTTACGCGCTATGATTGCCGAAGCTAATTTTGGGGATGTGCGTTTTCGGGTGACAGTGCCAAAGGCGACACCCGATACTTTTATCCTGAGCATTGAGCCGTTTAAACCGCTTGCGCCCGAAATCATCGCGCAAGGCGTCCGTTGTATCACCGCTGCCAACAGCGCCCGCCATAATCCAGCGGCAAAAACCACCGATTGGATGCACGCCCGGACTGCCCTTGCCAATGCTATGCCACCCGGTATTTATGATACGTTTTTGCTGGATGAAAACGGCATGATACTCGAAGGCTTGGGGGCAAATTTTTATGCTATTTTGGACGGTGAATTGCGAACCGCAGGTGAAGGCGTTTTGTTCGGTATCGCGCAGCAAATTGTTTTAGAGATTGCGCCGCCGATTTTGCCGGTGCGCCGTGAAGCTGTGTCTGTGAGCCAAATCGCTCATTTTAGCGAAGCCTTTTTGACCAGCAGCAGTCGTGGCATTGTGCCAGTCATTGAGATTGATGGCATTCGTATTGGCGCAGGCGTGCCGGGCGAAAAAACACTGACGTTGTTAGAGGCGTATCAGGCATGGGTGAAGGCGCATTTGGAAGACTTATGAGCAATTCAGACGCGATATAGATTATACCGCGTCTGAAAATCGGATTTATTGTGCGCCAATCATGCGCGGGTCAAACATGGTGTCCATCGTCAAATCAAATAATGCGGCAATGGTTTCCCAACCGACCAGTTTAAAATTCTGGTTTTCATCTGGGTTGATGTTCAAATCATCTTGAACAATAAACGCGCCCTGCGGGAAGGCATCACCTAAGCCGAAATTGGTCACATCAATGCCATCGGTGCCAGACACGCCATCAATTGCATCACTCAAAATAATGCTAAAAGTGCCAATATAGGCATTGTCACCAGCGCGGTCATAAATGACAAATTCGCTGCTGCCTTGGCTGGAGGCAATGAGATAGCCAGCACCATCAGCGGCATAATAAATTGCCAAGCCTTCAACATCTGCCGTCAGATTGCCGTCTTCGCTGGTCGAATCCACCATAACACGCTCTTCGCCAGCATCGGGTTCTGCGCCGTATTTCCAGATGCCTTCGCCTTCTTCGCCAACATATAACGCGCCGGTTTCATCATCAGCGACGCAGCCTTCGGTTTGTGACCCCACCACAAATTCGCGCACCAATTCAGCATCTACTTTGCCATCGTCTGTCGCGGAGAGCGCATATTGTTCGACTTCGCCCGTATCTGAACTGTTGATGATGGCATAATAGGTGCCGCTGATGGCACTGTGATACATGCAAAAGCCATAGACTTCTGCCATATCCGAGACAATTTCACGGACGGCAACATCATAAATTTCACGAGTTTCGACATTCACCGCGTATAATTCTAGGCTGTTTTTGTCGCGGTTGGTCGAACCAATAATCGCTACGGTAGCATCTCCCAATGGGAAGTTATAGCGCAAGTCCACATTGTTGATACGCCCAATATTGACCACTTGATGCAAACTGCCATCCAAATTATAGACTGCCAAACCTGCTGTTTTGTCCGTGCCAATAATCGTACTGAGCGATGTATCGGTTGGATGAATCCACACTGCCGGGTCATCAGCAGCATCTTCGCCAGATGGCACGGATTCGGTTTCAACTGTCGCCATGACCGCTTTTAAATCGGGATTTGCCATGCCAATCGTGCGAACATCATAGCTGTTATCGGCACGCAGTTTGAGCGCGTCGGCGATGTCTTCCCACTGCGCTAATTTAAAATTGCCGCCTTCATCATCCAGCGTCACAAACAAGCCGTCTTCATAATCGCCGACTGGATTCGCTACAACATCAATGCCACCCGGTTCAGATAAACCATCCAGCGTGAATGAACCAACATAAGCATTATTTCCATCGCGTTCATATACGTTAAAACGCCCACCAGATTCATCGGCAGCAATCAGATAGCCTGTGCCTTCCACGCCATAATACAACGTCAGCCCTTCGACTTGTTCCGTGAAATTGCCAATGCCATAAGCATTAAACGGCATCCCAAAATCTACTAATGTGCGTGACGCCCCTTCTTCCGGTTCGCCACCATATTTCCAAATGCCAATTTCTTCTTCGCCTAAATACAACGCGCCACTTTCATCATCGGCAACGCAGCCTTCAACTTCGCCACCGACACTGAAATTGCGTGCCAATTCGCCGGTGATGGTCGTGCCATCACTGCTGAGGGCATATTGTTCGACATCGCCATCTTCGCTAATCACAAAGACGTATAATGTGCTGTTAATCGGGCTGCGGTACAAACATAAGCCGTTGTGGTCAACGCCGACCTCAAGATTGCCCAAACGCACGACTTCACGGCTTTCGGCATTCACCGTATAAAAAATGACTTGCGGTTGTGCGTCCACACCGCCTGCAATCAATGAAATCATCTCATCGCCATGTGCGACGTTATAGCGTACATCGGCATTTTTAATGCCACCGTCATCTTCTAAAGTTTGCAGCAGTGTCCCATCTAAATCATATACACCCAAGCCGGCATTATCATCCGTCCCTAGAATCAAGCTCAGGGCGCTGTCATCGGGGTGAACCCAAATAATCGGGGCAGTCGCGCCGCCGCCCGGCGATTCAACGGTGGCAACTTCGGATTCGATGACTGCTGTATCCTGTGCGGCAATGCTGGTGATGCACCATAGCAAACAAACCATGCCCAACAAAAAGCGTTTTGCCATATCAACCACTCCTGTTATGCAATTAAATTGGAAAACGCCGTTAAAATTACGGGAGGGTTGTTAAGATGGCGCAAACTGCGGATTAAGAACTGAGGATAACGGTGATTATCACAACCGAATATAGCGTCCAATAATCAATGCCAATGCCAGCAACCCGCCCATGAAGCCAATTTCCAGCAGGCGCAGCACAAGATAAATGGGGCGAAAACGCGGTTTTTGTTCCAATGGCACAATATAACTGACGGAAGGTTGGGTGTCTTGGTAATAGGTGTTGAGTTGCTGTACTGCCTGAATATTGTTGGGATTGAGTGTAATGATATTTTGCAGGCAGACTCGCTTATCCGCATCAGTTTCGACAACGTTAAGCAGCGCCAACCAGACTTGTTCTTCGTAAGGTTTTATCATCGCTGCCCGCCGCCAGAAGCGGTGCGCCTGCTTATAATTGCCTTCAGCATAACTGACATGCCCCAAGCGTATCATGCGGCTGAAACGGGCATGTTGTTCTGTGTCTTCGGTAGAATAGGTCACTGCCATGAGAATAATCGTTTGTGAATGCGTTTCTTTTATTATAGGTGAAGATTGAAAAAATGACGCAAATCCGAACTATATTCAAACATTTGACGCAGACCATTAAAAACAACACCACTCGGTTTTGACGAGTGGTGTTGAAAAAATTATTTCTTTTAGCGTGGCGATTTAGCGGTTGGGCAGCGATGGGTCGCTCAACAACATATTCACCAGCAGTTCCCCTGCCGAGCCGCCGCCTGCATGGCTGACGACCAAGGTATAAGTACCAGTGGCGGGAACAACATAATCATTGATGCGGGAGTTCATCGAAATCAAGTCACCATCGCTGTAGAGAACATCATCGTTGGCAGCAACCGGCATATCATCGGCATTCAACACGAGGATAAGCGGGTCAACCATACCAGCAATCACGCTTTCAGCTTCCACGCTCAACAGTTGACCTTCGGTCGCTGTGAAGGGGATGATATACATGCGACCTTCTGCCATTTCAAGGGTTTGGGCTTCGCCCGGTACCATTGTTCCACCGATAATCTGGGTGCTGTTGCGGCTCATCCATTCCCAGAAATCTTTACGGGCGGGGCAGGGTCTGCCAAGTTGTTCATAAGCGACACCACGATTTAACCAAGAAGCAGTCAAGCTGGGGTCTAATTCAATGGCGCGGGTGTAGTCTTCGATAGCATCCCAGTAATTTTGAGTATTCTGGTTATCAAGACCCATTAAGAAATAATCATAGGCGTCGTATGCCTCTGCCGGAACGACTTCCTGTGGGACAGTGACCGATGGAACCGTATAGCGATATTCTGTAACGGTCACGCGCTGCGCCGGGACATCGTTACGGGGGCTGAAGGCTTCATCGAGTGCAGCCAGACCAAAAAGGGCAATGGCAATGATGAGGGCGATTTCAATCCCTTTGACGATATTCCGACCCGGATATGTTTTATGTTTGTTGTGATACATGGGCTACACCTGTCACAATAAATAAATCGGCAGATTTTTTTACACCTACTTATACTATACACCAAGAAAGCCTAGGGATGTCAAGTACATGAACGGTTTTCATCTGGTTTTTCACCCTGCGCTTTCCATACGCTTATAAGACGTTGTGCCAGTAAAAAATGTTCCAATGTCTATTTTTGTGCGATTCCGACAATCCATCACCTATACTTAATTGTGATAAATAGCGAGCAACCACATGACAATCCTGAACAACGTTCTAACATTAGAATTTGCTGTGCAATACCGCGCTGAATTACGACAAGCGGGCAAAACGCTGGTCTTTACCAATGGGCATTTTGATTTGCTGCATATCGGGCATCTGGATTATTTAGAAAAAGCCCGCGCTTTAGGCGATGCTTTAATTGTGGGTATCAATGGTGATGGTGGCACCCAACGGTTAAAAGGCAGTGGACGCCCGCTTGTGCCTGCCGCAGAACGCGCTCGGCTTATTACGGCTTTAAAACCCGTATCTGCCACGATTATTTTTGATGATGATACTGCCGATGGGCTGCTGTGGGCGCTGCAACCCGATATTTATATCAAAGGAGGCGATTATGCTCATAAACTTTTGCCAGAACGTCCAACCGTCGAAAAATATGGCGGCAAAATTGTTTTGATTGATTATCTGCCCGACCATAGCACAACGGGCTTGATTGCCAAAATTCGGGCGCTGCCTCTCACTTAGACTATTGATTTATCATCGGATGCTGCTATCGTTTTCCCGCTGGCATTCCGATGACCAGTTGGATGCCTGCGATAGGACGAACCGCGACTTTAGCCTTATGACTGTCTCCCCTGTACCAACCAATAACCTAACTTCTGATTTGCCTGAGATGGCGACTGTGGTTGAAACAGCCGCAGCAAAACAGGCTGATACCAATGCCCGCGTGGCGGGCGCTACCGTGATTCTGGCACTCGGCAATATCCTCAGCCGCATGTTGGGCTTGATGCGCGAAACTGTGTTGACATTTTTATTTGGGGCTTCGTATGCGGTAGATGCTTTCCAAGTAGCGATTATTGTGCCGCGTGCCTTGTACGATTTGCTGATTG
The DNA here is from genome assembly GCA_022842885.1 of Anaerolineae bacterium. GTDB lineage: Bacteria > Chloroflexota > Anaerolineae > Aggregatilineales > Phototrophicaceae > JALHOR01. The sequence goes on along the minus strand of JALHOR010000009.1, from coordinate 60,666 downwards.
GCGGGCATGTCAACGGGGCAATTATCCCGGTACTGAGCGAGATTATTGTGCTGCGCGGCAGCCGTGAATTATGGCGCGTTGTCTCTATCTTAATAAGTCTGGTGACAGTGTTGTTGACTGGCTTAGTGCTGCTGATTCAGTTCTTCGCGCCGGAGATTGTGCGTGTGACGGCGGGTGGCGCAGATGAGGCGACCTTAAATCTGGCGACGCATTTACTGCGTTTAACTGCCCCCGCCTTGGTTTTTTTAGGCTTATTTGCGATTTTGAGTGGGGTGTTATATGCCCTTAAAAAATTTGCGCTGCCTGCCCTAGCAGGCGTTGTATTTAATGGCAGCATCGTGTTATTGACGTTGTTATTTGTTTCACCTTGGCAATTTTTATTTACGCCGGGTTTTACCTTTGATGTGCTGCGTCCGTTGGTGATTGGGCGCGTTCCTAGTGCTATCACGGCAGCAGCAATCGGTTGGTTGGTGGGCGCTGTCATTCAATTGGCATTGCAACTGCCGGGGTTAAGTGGCGCTCAATTGCGGTTTACACTGCATTGGCGGCATCCGATATTAAAAAGTATTGCCCTGCTTTACGCCCCCGTGATGTTTTCGCTCATCATGGATACGCTCATTATTCGCCCCGTCAGCTATAACCTTGCCAGCCAAACCGGACACGGTAGCATTGCTTATATGAATTGGGCGACCACATTGATTCAATTTCCGCAGGGCTTGGTTGCCACCGCCATCAGCATTGCTATCTTGCCGACATTGGCAGGGCAAGCCGCCCTCGCTACGAAAGAAGGGTTGCGGGCATTCAAAGATACATTGGGGCTTGGGCTGCGCTTGGCAACGACGCTAATTATTCCAGCAACCGCAGGTTTATTTGTGCTGGCAATCCCTATCATCAGCATGTTATTTGAACATGGCGCATTTACGACGGTGGATACTGATATTACAGCCGTGGCACTGCGTTTGTATCTCATCGGTTTGCCATTTGCTGCGATAGATTTGCTGCTGGTCTATGCTTTTTATGCCCGCAAAGATACCGTCACACCAGCGATAGTGGGCATATTCAGCCTCGTTATTTATCTGGTGGTCGCAATTGCGTTGCTGCCGCGTTACGGCTTATTTAGCCTGATGATAGCCGATAGCCTGAAGCACATTTTACATGCCCTAGTCTCTGGTATCCTCTTGCGGCAGCGGTTGGGGGGATTTGCCCGCCAAAAATTATTCATTACTGCCACCAAAACCCTGATTGCCGCACTGGTGATGACTTGGGTCGGTAGTTGGACGCTACCAGCATTGAGCGATTTGATTGGCACGCAAGGCATTGTGCGCGAGGTGCTGTTGGTCATGGTGGCAGGCGGCTTGTGCGGCATTGTGTTTATGGGTGTGGCTTTGGCGCTGCGCCTCACCGAATTGTGGTGGATTTTGGGGTTGCTCAGACGGCGAATTCTGGGACGTTAGATAAACTTCCAATTAATACTCTCTTAGTTTTTCCAATCTTGGTCATAATTTATGCTATAGTCGGATGCTGTGTGAGATTGTCAACAGTGTTTGAAATTTGTTGTTATGTATCGTATTTGTTACTATATTGTATTCTGCGCTATTTTACTGACTGGATGTATTCCAATACAAACATCAGTAGAGCCTTCGCGTATACCCACACCCAATAATACCTATATTGATTTGCCGTTGGCAGATGTGGCGGTGCGGCTTTACCATCTGTCTGGATGGAATTTGTATCATGATAACCAACACATCGTTTTAACAGAAGAAGTGAACCCTTTAAATCATCAAGGCGATTTAGAAGGGATTGTGATGCATCTATGGCTGGCGGACATCACCCCAGAACATGCTACTCTAGATGCCCTTAACGAGATTTTGCAAAAATCCGACGTTGACCAAGCAAATCTTCTGAGTGATCCCATTGCTTTTGTCTGGCAAGAACATGACTCTGCCTATTATTTGCTGAATAGCGACATGAATAATATTGCGTTGGTCTTGGCAGTGCGAGTGCCTGATTCTGACCACTTGTTGGCAGTGAATATCAGCGTACCGGGGATAGATTATGAGCGAATGCGCCAATTACTGCCAGAATTATTCAAAGGCTTTGCCATTAATCATCGTTTATTGGACTCAGCCGATTTACACCACATTCCGATGAATATTTCCTTCTCGGACAAATCGCGCAATTCTTAAGCTGATGGTGGAATAGCAGATGGGGCTTTGAGGCGTTGTTGTCGCCACCGACGATACCTTGGTGCCAGAAAAAAATATGCCAAAATTGCTACGATGAGCAGCGTGGGGGCATATAGCAGCAAAAATTCGCGCATTGCTGCCACACGCACATAGTACAACACTTGGGGGCGGTCTAAATCTTCTAGGTATATAAACTGTTCATAATGGTAGGCAGATTTGCTCCACATGCCCAGTTCTGCATAAACATCGCCCAATTTTTCATGGATGAAACTGACACTAGGGGTAATGTAGGTAGCAGTTTCGTACCACTGTGCTGCTGAATGCAAATCGTTCAATTCTTCAGCATAGGTATCGCCCATATTGATATATGGCACATAACGACGGTCAGGATAACCCAAATCAATCGCCACTTGGAAATCACGCAGGGCGGCTTCTAAATCGCCTACACTGCGCTCCACTAAACCACGATTATTAAAGGCAAGCGCATAATTGGGGTCAAGCGCAATCGCTCGATTCAGGCTCGTCAGCGCCGCTTCTGTATCGCCTAAACCAAAATATGCCCAACCTTGGCTGTTATACAACAGGGCATCATCTGGCATGATGTTCAAGGCAATTTCCAAATCCGCGAGGGCTGTTTGATAATTGCCTTGTTCGATTAATGCGATTGCCCGCCCACGATACCCCAAAGGCGAAAAAGGGTCTATTTCGATAACACAATTGTATTCTTGATAGGCGCGGTTGTAATCGCGCCGCCCACGATAAAACGCCCCCTGCTCAATATGCTGTAAAAATGCATCTTCATTTGTCAAACATTCAAAGGATGCATCTGAAGTTGACGACTCTTGCCCTAATGCGGGGGCGCAGCACAACAAGAGCAAACACACTATCAGGATGTTACGATAGGTTTGCCCTAGAGATACGCTATGTAATTTGTTCATGCCATGCTTATTCATTATCGTCTTCAACAATATTGATAATCGCGGTGGGGTCATCTGGGCTTTTGGCACAATCCCGATGCAGCCATAAACCGCGCGTGTTGGTCGCTACATCTTCCGGTTCGGTGGGCAGCGGCGCAAAAAATTGTTCCAGAATCCCCGTCGCTAATAGATAATCGCCCGCCAAACCATCGGCATTGTATAACACCAACCAATACTGTCCCGCAGCCGGCAACTCTATATCGTACTCTGGCGATTCGTAATAATCGCGGCGGGTATGATGCTCATATAGATAAGGGCGTTCATCGGTATTTTCGTCGTATTCGGGGCGCTCACTCGCAAACAAAATCCCGGCATCTTCCGGCAATTCAAAGGGTAGTTCCAAATCCTCATAATCGGATGCCGTCGCATAATCGTCTGCCAAAACCACATAATCGAGATAAAAATCGGCATAATGCGCCCCACACACAGGCACAAAATCATCTATGTGCAACGTTGGTGTTTCATCTTCAAATATGATTTGAAAAACATCAATGTCTTCGGCAGAGTCCAGATAGCCAAAGAAAGCAAACGACACATCCCCATCTTCAATCACATATGGATTTTCAAAATCACTCCAATCGGTGCGTTCCACGCGGGGATTATGCGCCAAAGCAATGCCCACCCACACCAATGCAATAACCAACATCATGCCTGTTTTTCGTAATGTTATCATCATTGTTTGCGTCCTTGGTTATAGCACTGTATAGAGCAGTGCCGGATTATGGTCATGTTCAAAATCTTCTAAATTTTCTATCGCCAAATAGCCCCGGTCATACAAATATTCGATGTAAGCGCCGGCTTCTTGCAATGCCAGTAACACATCAAAGCCGTGCTTATCCACATACATCGCTTTAGATATATCGCTAATGGTCATAGGTTGCGCGGCAGCCCGAATGATGTCCATGATACGGTCTAATTTGGCATTCAGGCGTTCTTGTAATTGGCGGGTGCGGCTGTAAACATCTTCTAGCGGTTCTTCATGCCCGCCCAATGTCAGCCGAATGCCGGGGATATTCAAGATTTTTTGCAGCGATTCCTGATAATGCCCAGCCCCTGTGTAATGGGTGATGCTCTCAGCGGCAAGATGGGGTGAGGTGCGCGGCAAAATATGGTCGGCGCTAATCAGAATATCATCTATGAGCAGCGCAATTTGCCCAGAGCAATGCCCCGGCACGTGGTAAACGCGCATCCCATCGATTTCATCGCCTTCTTGCAGCATAAAATCCACATGAATGGAGCGAAAATGTTTTTTACTAAAGCCATACATATCGAGCAATTGGGGCAAGCGTTCTGGCGATACCCCTGCTCGCTGAAAATAAATGGTCAGATTTTTGGTGGCAACAACGACTCGTTCTTCATAATTAGTCAAGACGCGCCGATCCAACGGATGAATGCCCACTTGTGCGCCGCCGGCTGCCTCTAGCACATGAGTTAAACCACCAAAGTGGTCTACATGCCCATGCGTGATAATGACGCGCCCAATATCTTGGATGCTCATTTTTTCGCCAAATTGCTCTTGAACCGCCGCAATCCCCGCCAATAAATCGTCATTGCTGCGCCCATAGCCCGACCCAGTATCTATCAACGTGGGAATATCGGTATTCAAGACCAAATAGCCATAAGCGATGAAGCCATTTGGAAAGACCATCATCGGCAGGCGATACAGCCGAATACCATTGGATGTTGTGTAACAGGCAACTGCTGGTAAGTCACTCACAGGGTATCTTTTCTGGAAAGCTAATATACCTAAAAGATACCGCAAAGCACCGCTAGCGTATAGATAAAAGACCTATTCCGCATGAGGCAAAATGTTAGGCAGTGTCCAACAAGCGCATCAAAATAACGCCTGCCTCCCGCGCCGATTGCAGGCGTTGTTTGGGGTCTTTTTGCAACAACTGCTCTACCAACTGGTTTAATTCAACCGGAACATCGTTGCGGTCTAGGGCAGGAGGGGATTGTACAAGGATACGATTCATCAAATCGCGGGCATTTTTGCCAGAAAACGGACGTTTACCTGCCAGCATCTCATATAACGTAATGCCATACGCCCATAAATCTATTCCGGCGGTCGGTGGTTTGTTGGCGAAAACTTCGGGCGCCATATAATGCAGCGTCCCCATAAATTCATCCGTCATGGTGATGCGTGTGCGACTACCCAAATACACTTCGCCAAAATCGCCGAGTTTGGCGCTGCCATCGGCGCTCAACAAAATATTGGCGGGCTTGACATCGCGGTGAATAATGCCAAAACGATGAGCGCGTGCCAAGGCATCGGCAATATCCAGTGCCAAGGCAACAACGCGCGGGATGGGCAGCGGTGACTGCTGTTGCAATAGTGCCGCCAAAGTGCCACCGCTGGCATATTCCATAATAAGGTAATGGGCATCGTGTTCGGTCAGCGTTGCCAAAACGCGAATGATATTGGGATGATGGAGTTGCTGCATCGCCGCTGCTTCGCGGGCAAACCGTTCTACCGTATTGGGCAGTTCTAGAATCACTTCTGAGCGCAGATGTTTGATGGCAACGGGCGTATCGGTGGCGGTATCCATCCCCCGATAGACCATGCCCATACGTCCACCGCCAATGTCTTCTTCAATGAGATACCGATTGCCAATCAAAATCATAGGGTCGCTTTTAGCTCTGCATTTTTGGCGTTTAGCCCGCAGTTTCTGGCAGATTTGTTTTGGACATCAGAATTATGAGTCGCCATTTTCATCATTTTTTCGTACCCCAATCACCCGCAGCAGCGTATCCCAGACTGACAATAAATAAGTCAGCACAATATTTGCCATCACGCGCCGCATGGCGGCATCATGGTCTAATGCCAAGTAGGTTTCTCGCGCTTGATTGAGTGTCTCCAATGCTTGCGAATAATCATGCAATTTACTATGCGATGCGGCTATCCATTCTTGGGCAATTGCTTGCCACAACGGATTTTGGGCGCGGCGGCTGAGGGTCAATACTTGTGAATAATAATCCAGGGCAATGGCATGTTCTGATTGGAGCGAATGCAAGCGTCCGATTTGCAATGCGGTGTAGGCTTCATACATGGGGTTATCATGCTCGGTCGCTACCCGCAGCATATTCTGGTAACAATCGCGGGCAGTCTCCATGTTTTGGCGGGCAATATACAATTCGCCCAACGCATTCCAAATTAAAAATTGTAAGCCGACTTCTTGCTGGCTTCGTGCTAGTTGCAAACCATCTTCTAGGTAACGGGCAGCGTCGTCCTGAGATTGGGCTTGCGCGGCGATACCCAAGTGATACAACGAGGCGCTTTCCAGCAAGGGATATTGCAAATCGCGGGCGATATTCAGCGCGTGCTGATGACATTGCAGCGCCATATCCGCTTTCTTCTCGCTGCGATAGACCACCCCTAAGCGATTGAGTGCCAACACTTGCAACCAAGGTAAATTCAGTTCGCGGGCAATATCTAACCCTTCACGGGCATAGTTGCGCCCAGTGGTAGTCATTTCCAACACAGCATACACACCGGATAACCCAATCAGCGCCGCCGCCAAACCGCGAGTGTACTTCAGCGTGTATGCCGCTTCTAAGGCTTCCTGATAATCTGCTTGCGCTTCATAATATTGGAAACTACCGTTTAACCGAATTTCGGCACGTTGAATGAGCGCATCTATCACCAGTTCTCCTGCTCGCAATTCACGAGCAATAGACTGGCAACCATCATTCAACAAGCGTGCCTCACGAAATTGCCCGATATGCTGATGATACGCTGCCAAACCGTACAGCGCGACAGCTTCACCTTGTTTATCTTGGGTATGGCGGGCTGCTTGCAAGGCGCGTTTGCAGGTATCCAATAAACGTCCAAGTTCCGCTTTTTCAATCCGACTATCAATATCGTTGCGTAATTGTGCTGCCAATTCACTCATAGAAATTACCGTCTTATTTTCAGAAATGGATATTTCTGGTTGTGGTGTCATCGTGTTACTCGCAGACAAAGGATGATGATGTGATGTCATAGAATATCAGATTTGCGCCGTTTTACCAAAAATTGCTGCCACATTTTACAACCGCAAAACAACTCTTTGGGGTTTTCTGGCGTATAATTTGACTAGATTGTGAAAAGGAAAAAGTGCTGCATGAATGATATTCGCCTTGATAATGATTTAGTGAATCCGCGTCGCTATCGTCGGCAGGCGTTATTAATAACGGCTATTGCCATCGTTCTGGTCTATGCCTTATGGAATATTCGGGAGGTACGCGGCTTATTGTACCCTCTCAATTTATTTGTGACGTATATTCACGAAGCCTCCCACAGCGCCGCTACACTGATTTCTGGGGGCGAAGTGGTCGGTTTTGAAGTCTTTCCCGATGGTTCAGGTGTAGCGTATCGCCTTGGCGGTGCGGGTTGGTTGGTGAAACCCGCTGGTTATTTGGGTGCGGCGTTGTTCGGCTCAGTTTTATTTTTTATGATGAATCGCTTCCCGCGTTATGTGAATCAGATGGCGATTTTGATAGGCGTGGGCATGGTGGCATTTTCGGTGTTGTTTGCCCGCACCGATGGGTCTTTTCTGACTTTGGCAATGTTTATCGGTATCATTTCCGGCTTGGGTTTAATGGGGTTAGGTGCAAAAGCGCCACGTTGGGCAACGATGCTGCTCTTGAATGTACTGGCAGTTTCGACGGCGTTAAATGCTGTCATGGATGTATGGTGGCTCACCCAAAATACGGGGGCATCACTCGGTGCAATCCAAAATGATGCCACTTCATTTGCCAACGAATACATGCCCCTAGTGCCGATTGGCACTGGCACAACCATCGTCGCATTTACGTGGGCATTAATCGCTATTTTGATGCTCAGTGCCGCATTTTATTACGGCGTCTGGAAATCTTTCAAAAGCGAAGTAGATGCCAGCTATGATACCTTCGTGAAACGCTAATAATCTTCGTGCATATAGGGTAGGCGACGCGGAAACATCCCTCGCAGCAGCATTTGCTGGTCAGGATTCGGGTCGCCCCAACCACGATAAGCAAAATCGCCGGGGTCATGGGTGCCATATGCCAACGCGGATAATCCCTGAATCGTCAGCGTAAAATCTGCCAATGTGCGCGTAGCAATGACTCGCAGTTGCCCCCCGGAAGACTGAAAGTTAAAAATGGAGTTGTTCCAAGGCGCGAGTTCATCCACAATACGAGCATTAAAATGCCCGCTGCCTACCAACATGCCGCCCATTTGTCCCACATTAATCACCCGACCCATCGGTGTGACCCAATCATGCGATGCTGATTTGATAGTCATATCAGAAAACCATGTTTCTGGCAGTTCATGGGCGGGCAGCTTGATTTCAATTTCGCGTACTTGGTCAGCGTGGCGGGCTAACCACTCCAACAGCAAAAAGCGCCCCGCCCCGGCGTTGTACAAAAATTTTTCGGCTTTTAGCGTCTCAAAATACCCAGTAATGTGATACAGCATACAGCCGATGATATTCCCATCAGATTTTGCCAATGCCAACCAACGGTGACTATCGCGGGTGCGGGTGGCAACCACCGGCGGAAAATACGCCATGCCATGCACATAAGGCAAATGCAATTCAGTATAGATGCGATATTGGTCAAAACCGTCTTTAATGGGCAACATCTCCACGCTGCCATTAAAAGAGGATTTCAATAATGGTAACAAATTTTGAGGTGAAAATTTGACCGTCCGCACCTGCGGAAACGTCACATACCCTAAGCGTTCATAAAATGATTCCCGAAAAGGATACAAGCCGCTGAAGACTTGCCCCATTTCATACATATCCTCAAAATGTTGCTGCATTAAACGGCGGGCGTAACCTTTGCGCCGGGCTTGTGGCAGCGTCACAACGGGCGCAATCCCACCCATCGGGTAAATGCCGCCGCGCACATTCTGATACATTGGAATGCAACCAGCACCCGCCACAACTTGGTCATCTTCAAAAATGACAAAGATAATGCGTTCAGTGCCGGGCTGTAACCAACCGCGCATTTCTTCTTCGGTGGGCATAGGCGGCGACGCCCGGAAACCGTAATTCGTCAACGGAAATAAATAGTTCAAATGGTCTTCGCTATCGGTCAAGCGACGAATGGTGACTTGGGGCATAGGCAATATAAATCCTGCAACTGTAGATTAAGGGTGTTATTTTATCAGATAGTTGTCGGTTCAGGGAAATAGTTGTACCAACCTACCTCTGAACTATTTCCGATACGCTTCTAATAGGATTAGAATAGACTGATATTAAGATTTTAAGCGAGACATCGGGATACAGTTATGGACTTAAATCGGTATACCAATAAAGCCCAAGAGGCATTGCTAAAAGCGCAAAATATCGCGGTGGAATACAACCACAGCCAGATTGAACCTGTTCATTTATTGGCGGCATTATTGCAGCAAAAAGATGGCGTTGTGCCGGAAATTGTCGCCAAAATCGGCGCTCCATTAAAGGCACTCATCGGTGATGTGGAAGGCGTGTTAGGTAATTTGCCGCGTTTATCCAATCCGGCGGCTTCAATGAACCTTAGCCGCGCTGCCATGCAAGTGTTTACCACTGCCGAAAATGTTGCCAAACGCATGACCGATGACTACGTGAGTACCGAGCATGTGTTTTTGGCATTGTCCGAATCCAAAGAACTGCGCGACCTCTTGCAGCGGCGCAGCATCACCACCGATGGCATCATGCAGGCACTTAGCGCCATTCGTGGCGGGCAGCGTGTTACATCCCAAGACCCGGAAAGCACCTATCAAAGTTTGGAAAAATACGGGCGCGATTTAACTGCCTTAGCGAGGCAAGGCAAACTTGATCCCGTAATTGGGCGCGATGAAGAAATTCGCCGCGTAATTCACGTCATCAGCCGCCGTACTAAAAATAATCCAGTGTTGATTGGTGAGGCAGGCGTCGGTAAAACCGCCATCGTGGAAGGCTTGGCACAGCGTATCGTTAATGGCGATGTACCAGAAGGCGTGCGCGATAAGCGATTGGTGGCGCTGGATATGGGCGCGTTGATTGCCGGGTCAAAATATCGTGGCGAATTTGAAGAACGCCTGAAAGCTGTGCTGAAAGAAATTACCGAGAGCGAAGGCAAAATCATCCTGTTCATTGATGAGTTGCATACGGTGGTCGGTGCTGGCAAAGCCGAAGGTTCGATGGATGCGGGCAACATGCTCAAGCCGATGTTGGCACGCGGCGAACTTCACATGGTCGGCGCGACGACGTTAGACGAATATCGCAAGCACATCGAAAAAGATGCTGCGTTAGAACGGCGTTTTCAGCCGGTTTTCGTGGATGAACCATCGGTTGAAGATACCATTAGTATTTTGCGCGGCTTAAAAGAACGCTACGAAGTGCATCATGGCGTGCGGATTCAGGATAGTGCCGTCATTGCAGCGGCAACCTTGAGCCAACGTTATATTCCTGATAGGCAGTTGCCGGATAAAGCCATTGATTTGATTGATGAAGCTGCCGCCCACCTGAAGATGGAAATTGAGTCGCGTCCGGCAGAACTGGATAAAGTCGAGCGCCATCTGATGCAGCTAGAAATTGAACGCGAGGCGCTCAAAAAAGAGCGCGATGAGGCGTCACGGCGGCGTTTAGATGATTTGGAAGAAGAACTTGCCAACTGGCGCGAACAATTTAATGCCCTTTCTGGGCGCTGGCAAAAAGAAAAAGATGCGATTGGCGCTATTCGTGACATCAAAACCCAAATGGATGAAGCCCGCATCCAATTGGAGCAGGCAGAACGCCGCAATGATTTGGAAACGGCAGCGCGGTTGCGCTATGGCACATTGCCCGAACTGGATAAAGAATTGCAGCGGCGCGAGATGCTATTAGCGGAAATGCAAGCGGCGGGCGGCATGATGCTAAAAGAAGAAGTGGATGCCGATGAAATTGCCAGCATCGTGTCACGCTGGACAGGTGTTCCGGTAACGCGCTTACTGGAAGGCGAGCTTGAAAAATTGCTGCACATGGAACAACGCTTGCATGAACGTGTTGTTGGGCAAGATGAAGCGGTTCGTGCTGTATCTGCTGCTGTGCGTCGGGCGCGGGCAGGCTTGCAAGACCCGAATCGCCCCATAGGAACCTTTTTATTTTTGGGACCGACAGGCGTGGGCAAAACCGAGATGGCGCGGTCATTGGCAAACTTCATGTTTGATGATGAAAATGCGATGGTACGCATTGATATGAGCGAATATGGTGAAAAACATTCGGTTGCTCGGCTGATTGGTGCGCCGCCCGGTTATGTGGGCTACGAAGAAGGTGGGCAATTATCGGAAGCCGTGCGCCGCCGTCCCTACAGCGTCGTGCTGTTTGACGAAATTGAAAAAGCGCACCCGGATGTATTTAACATTTTCTTGCAGGTGTTTGACGATGGACGCTTGACGGATGGGCAAGGTCGCACCGTCAATTTCACCAACACGGTCATCATCATGACCAGTAATGTCGGCAGTGACCTGATAAAACAACTAGGCGCTCATGCCAGCCAAAACGACTTGCGCCGCGCTGTGATGGGCGCGTTAGACCGCCATTTTCGTCCAGAATTTTTGAACCGCTTGGATGAAATTATTGTCTTCCAACCACTGACTCAAGACAATATCGTTCACATTGTGGATATTCAATTACAGCGCCTCCAACGCTTGCTGGCAAATCGGCGGGTAACGCTGGAATTGACACCGGGCGCAAAAATCTTCTTAGCAGAGCGCGGCTTCGACCCAGTGTTTGGCGCACGTCCCCTCAAACGGGTGATGCAGCGCGAATTGCAGGATACGCTGGCGAATGCCATCTTAAACGGGCAAGTGCGCGAAGGCGACCATGTGGTGGTAGATGCCGACGAAGAAACGGACTCGCTGCTGTTTACACCAGTAGCGGCAACGAGTTAAAGATTTTTTTGCCCTCTTGACTCTCACGTTACGTCAGGTTTTATGATGGTCTTGTGTATCAGCGAAAGAGTAACCCAGATGAGCAAGAAAAAAACCATTAAACCACACAGTGCAGCACAGCAAAAACAATATGAGCGCGAAGCCCGGTTGCAATATGGCGCAGCCACCGTCAACGAATCGATTCAACGCTGGAACAGCTATAGCAAAAACCAGCAGCAGGATATTTTGGCGCAAGGCGGCGAAATTTATCAGGCGATGGTCAATGCCATGACGGAAGAACTGCCCATCACCAGTACCGAAGTGCAGCAGATTGTAGAACGTTGGCATCAACATCTTCGCAATTTTTATGAGCCAACCTTGGATATTCTGCGTGGCTTAGGCGAGATGTACCACGAAAATCCTGATTTTGCGGCATTTTTTCAGCAGTTCCATCCAAACATGACGGCATATATGCGGGATGCGATTGTGCAATATGTGGACGATTTAGAAACTGCCGAACTTGAAAGTATGTTGTTGGCAGAGGCAGAAGGACGTTTGAGCAACTAATACAAAACCATATTCTGGAGATAGTCAAGTTCTATCTCCAGAATACAATATTCTGAACAATCAGCACCATTTTCAGGTGAGTCTTTGCATGGCGCATTCTTCGGGTTATGCTTCTGACTCATGACAGAGAATACACATACATCGCGCCTCCTTATCCTGACGACATTGCTAAACTTGAGTGGTCCAGCATTACAAGCAATTTTGCTGACAGCAAAGTTACGCGATGCGGGCTATGATACGTGCCTGATGACGGGAACAAAGGGCAGTGCTGATGATTCGTTTACGGCGGTTGCAGCACACTATGGTGTTGAACCCGTATTGATTCCTACGTTATCACGCTCGTTAAATCCCTTGCGCTTTATCCTCAATTTATGGCGTTTGTATCAAGCGATTCGGGCTTTTGCGCCGGATGTCGTTCATACGCATAACACCACCGCCGGATTCTTGGGGCGATTGGCAGCCCGGTTAGCCGGTGTTCCAGTCGTGGTTCATACTTTGCATATGTATCCTTTTGGCGGTTACTACAATCGGCTGACGACGTTCTGGTTTATTTGGCTGGAACGTATCGGAGCGTATTGGTCAGATAGCATCATCACCCTTTCCGAACAATTGCGGCGCGTCTTGACTGAAGAATACGGCATTACGCGCAAACAACGCATCATCGTTTTGCCGGCAGGCTATGATTTAGCCAATTTTGCCAATACCAAACGGCATAAAAATAATTTTCGTGCTGCATGGCATATCCCGGAAGATGTACCGTTGGTGGGCATTATCGGGCGCTTGCTGCCTGTAAAAAATCATGCGCTTTTCCTAGAGGCAGCGGCTTTGGTTCATGCCGAAATGCCCCAAGCGCGATTCGTGATTGTCGGTGATGGGCAATTGCGGCAAATGCTCGTGCAGCAGGCTAAACATGCCGGACTGGCTGACCATGTGATTTTTACAGGTTGGCAAAAAGATGTTGCTGATATTTATAGCGATTTGGATATGTTGGTTATTTGCAGTTTGAATGAAGGCACACCTGTACCCATTATCGAAGCACTAGCGGCGGGTTGCCCGGTGGTGGCAACCGATGTGGGCGGGGTTGCTGATTTACTGGATAGAGGCACATTTGGCACAATTGTCCCTTCTGGCGATAATCAACAATTGGCAAGCGGGATTCTCCAAACATTGCGCCAGCCTTATGCTGCCGAACCTGCCCGTGCTGCCATGCTGAATCGCTATAGCATTGAACGCTTAGTTATAGATTTAGATAGCTTGTATCAAGGATTGTTGGCAAAAAAACGGCGGCGTTAAGCGCATTTCAGCAAGAGGCAGCTATGCGATTCTCATTGAAATCCCGCAACAAACCGGAACGAGCCACCACCTATATTCCCGCCCACAGCATCAACCATCGGGCGTTGTACCTCTTCTCTTTGTTGGTTATCGGTGCTGTTTTGCTGCTGCATTTTACCGGAATGCAGTACACCTACAGCATTCTGACGCGCATTTCTTCCCAAACCGCCGCCGAACTGACAGCGATGAATTTGCCGCTGGATTTTTTGGCAGTGGGCGTCAATGTCGTGGATACATTGATTATCCTGTTCGCCGCAAGTGTGAGTCTGTTTATTGTTTTGCAGCGTCCGCGTGACCGAGGAGCATTAGTGGCGGCGCTCAACATTATCTTGATAATCGCTTTCTACACTGGGTCGGTGGTGCGGCATGTGGATTTGATGGCAATTGCCATCGTGTTAACGAGTTTAGCACATGCTCTCCTTATCTTATTTATGTATTATTTCCCCGATGGCAAACCCTATCCGCGCTACAGCCGCTGGATTTTTCCAATATTTTTTGTGGTGGTATTGGGGGTATGGGGGCAGATTCTGCCAGAATATCATGCAAAACAATTGGATGCTGACCATTTTTCCATTGCTATACCGGTTTGGATTATTGTCGGCAGCTTTATTCCGGTAGGGTTAAGTTGGCTCGCTCAGTGGCAGCGGTATTGGCGTTTTGCCACGCCGGAACAGCGCCAACAAATCAAATGGGTCATTTTGGGTGGCATTGGTGGCGGGCTGCTGGCGGCAGTGTATGGGCTGTTCGATTATGTATTGCCCGTTTTCGAGACACTTGGCATCACCCCGCCTGCAAAACTGATTATTCTTCGCACGCTGCGCTTATTGGCATTATGTTTATTTCCATTGAGTATTTTATACTCGGTGCTACGGCGGCGCTTGTGGGATATTGATATTGCTATCAATCGCTCATTGGTCTATGGCGGCGTATTTTTTGGCTTGGTGATTATCTTCGTGGGTTTATTTTTGCTACTCAGAGCAATTCTGGCACTGCTGCTGCCCAATTATGGCACTGAATTTGTTGTGGTTATTCCAGCATTGCTGACGGGCGCAGCATTTTTCCCGGTGCGGCAGCGCGTGCAGCATTTTGTGGATAGGCGTTTGTATGGGTTTCGGTTCGATTTAAATGAGTTGGCGCGTGGGCAAGAACTCCCCACGATAGAAAATCCCGGTGCCTATAGTGGGCGTACTTTGGGCGGGTATCAGTTATTTGGGGTATTGGGCAAAGGTGCTATGGGCGAAGTCTATCAAGGGCATAATGGCACGCAAGCCGCAGCAATTAAAATCCTCAACAACCTAGGCGTGACCGACGAAAATGCTATTCGGCGCTTTGAACGCGAAGCCGAAGCTATTACACATTTGAATCATCCCGGCATTGTGCGTTTATATGCCTCTGGCAAAGATGGCGATTTATATTTTCTCATCATGGAATATGTGGAAGGACGGACGCTCCGTTCCATTTTAGAAGAACGTGGCAAAATTCCCTTTGCGGAAATTAAGCCCTTTTTGCATGATTTTGCGGCAGCACTGGATTATGCCCATGCTCAAGGATTCGTGCATCGGGACATTAAACCTGCCAACATCATGGTACGCACCGATGCTGAAGGTGATGGTTTGAACACAGTCTTGATGGATTTTGGCACGGCGAAATTGCGTGGCAGCGGGCAAACTTCGATTACCGGCAGCGGCGCTGTTGGCACGATTGATTACATGGCACCAGAGCAAATCAAACAGTCCAGCACCGTAGACCATCACGCAGATATTTATGCGTTTGCCGTTGTGTTGTACGAAACGTTGACCGGGCGACTGCCCTTTGAAGGCACTATCGTCCAAATTTTATTTGGGCATGTGAACCAACCGCCGCCTAACCCACGCACCTTCGCACCTGAACTGCCTAGTGCCGCCGCTGATGCCATCATGCGGGCGCTTTCCAAAGACCCAAAAGACCGCTATGCCACCGCCGAAAAAATGGTGACGGCGCTGTTGGCAAAGTAAAAACAGCTAACCATTCATCACCTCCTCTATTCGTTCCAGATAATACAATTGTTGTTGGCGGGTTTTTTCTGGTGGGGCGAATTGTATTCCCGGTAAACGCTCACCCGGTCTTGCTACGAAACCATTGGAGGTGATGATAAGCCAGAACAATAGAAAAATCTGTTCGTAAACAGTAATCCGATGAATCAACCTCGGATCTTGGTGTTGTTCAGCGTAAAAAGTCCGTATCCAATCGCGCTCTTGTGGGTTAACACCTGCACAATTTGGGCGAACTAGCAAATCTGCCACATCAAAGGCGGCATCGCCCCACCCAGAACTTTCCCAATCCACACACAGAATACTGCCGTCTCGCATCACCATATTGGTCGGATTAACATCACACATCACAAAATGAGAGGCTTCAACAGATGACAGCATAAAACGCGCATCATTTTTGAATGCTCTAATCAAATGACCCATTTCGGCAGTGGTTGTTTCTCCAATTTGTCCTTGTGGCAAAAGCGCATAACGCCATTCAATTTCTTGGAACAACATTTCGCTGGAACAAATTGGCAAGACCGCCGATTGTAATTCAGGGGCATCCTTGGGCTGGGATGTATGGCATTGCGTTAAAGTGTTCAAAATAGCGTGCCATGTTGAACGTGGCGTATCGGTGAGATTATCGAGTCGGATGCCCTCTATCCATGTTGAAATCACTACATCCCCCGGCAATGCTTCTATCCCTTCATACAACGCAATAGGGTGGGGTGCAATTGTTTTATGATTGCGTTGAAGGGCTGTTAGTGCCATAAATTCGCGCCATGCCCGCCGCCGCGAATCGCGCTTGCGTATTTTGACCACCCAATCAGTGTCTGAGACCTCAGAATTGGCACAACGGTAGATGATGCCGTTCATGCCACCATAAATGCGTTGTAATTGCCAACCCGCATACGATAATTCATCCACATTATTGTGAAATGCTTGCTGCACGGTTTCGATTAAAACGTCCAAAATTTTTGAGGCGCTTAATGCCATATCAGAAAAATAAGACTGTACCATAAAGTCTATCCCCCGATTTCAACTGTCTTCGCTTCCGGTATATCCGGCGGTACAACCCGAAAAATGAGAGGGTTTGTACGCTGCGTTGTACCGTCCGCGAGTGTGGCTTCTGCCACCAATTCATAATCGCCTATCGCTAATACCCACCACCATGTCCAAGGCGCTTCAGCCACAGTGCCAAGCGGCACATCATTGAGATAATAGGTGATAGAGATGGTTTCCGGTGGCACGCCGACGCTAAGTTTAATCCGCTGTGATTCGATGGGGATAAGCGGCGAAATTTCAAAAATCGTGTGTGGGTCAGGGGCTAACAAGCGTAACCCTTCGTCGGAATCGGGCAGCACCGCCGGGGCATTTTCCGGGGGAAGGCGAATGCCATTACGAACTGCCCAATCCCATGCCTCCTGTGGCAGCACGATATACGTTTGCACTAAGCGATGCTCAAAGGGTGTCGTATCATCGGCAAGTAACCCGGTGCGCTTATCAATCGTAAATTCTTGATAGAACGTATCATAGTCAGCGGGTTCAGTACCGGGGATAAAAACCTCGACACGGCGTAAAGGGCATTGCGGCGTAGGCAGCAACCCACTCAGGGCGCATACTTCTACACGAATTAAGCCCGGCGGTTCACTAAATGCCAATTCTGGCTGTCCAGCTAAAACCCGCCGCATGAAGGCATTATAAATGGGACCAGCGCCGCTGACTCCCGTCACATCTTCCATCGGTTGATTATCCGCATTGCCCACCCACACGCCCACCACCAGATTCGGCGTATACCCCATCACCCAATTATCGCGGAAATCAGTGGTTGTTCCCGTCTTTGCTGCCGCTGGACGCCCAATTTGCAAGGCACTGTTCGCGCCAAATGCGGGAATACGGGCAATATTATCGCTCAACATATCGGTGACGATGTAAGCGAGGCGTTCATCTAACACGCGCTGGTCTAAAATCGGCGGTTGGTATTCATGCAAAATGTTACCCTGTGTATCCGTAATTTTGAGGATATACACCGGGTCTACGAGAAAACCCCCGTTGGGAAAAATGCTATAGGCGTTTGCCAAATCTATCAGGCGCACTTCGCCGCCGCCCAAGGTGATAGACAAATCCACTTCGCTGTTCTGCGCCAAATTTTCTAGCCCAATATTCGCCAAAAATTCAATAAAATTTTCCAAGCCAACATGATCGAGCGCGACAACCGCCGGAATATTATAAGACGATGCCAACGCCTCCCGGACTAATACGGGACCATGTTCGACCAAGCCAAAATTTGCCGGGGCATAACTTTCAAATTTACGCGTCACAAATGGCGTTTTCACATCCAACATCATGGTTGCAGCAGTATAGGGATTAGCCAGTTCGGGATTCATAGCCGCCGCATAGGTGAATGGTTTAAGGGCGCTGCCGGGCTGCCGATACGCGAGGGCGGCATTCACCGCACCATCTATGTCTTCATCAAAATAATCAGGACTGCCCAACATTGTCAGCACTTGCCCGGTGAAGGGGTCTATGGCGACGAGGGCAGCATTATGGGCATTGGCGGGAATGCGCGTGCCAAATTGGGGATTATTCAATGTCTCTAATTGCTGTTGGACAATGCGCTGGGCGAGATTTTGCCAATCTAAATCTACCGTCGTAATCACTTCTAGCCCGCCACCATACAATTGTTCGGGATAATCGCGCTCCAATTGTTTCCAGACTGCCATCACAAAATGCGGCGCTTCAATCGGGAAGGGGGTTGCGCCAAATTGGAGTTCGTCTTGTTTAGCAGTTTCCGCTTCGATAGCGGTGATATAACCAGACTGTGCCATCAACCTCAGCGCGACTTCCTGCCGTCCTGTTGCGCCTTCGGGATTTGCCAGTGGGTCATTAAAAACAGCATTCTGGATGATGCCCGCTAACATGGCGCATTCAGGCAGCGATAGTTCCGGCGCGGATTTATGAAAATACGTGCGGGCTGCTGCTTCGATACCGTAAGCCAAATTGCCAAAATAGACTTGATTCAGATACAGTGCCAGAATGTGGTCTTTGCCCAAACTATTCAGCCGCAGCGCCAAAACCATCTCTTTCAGTTTGCGCTGGAGAGTACGTTCTGCCTGCTGCGCCGGGTCTAATAACAATAAACGGGCGGTTTGCTGCGTGATGGTGCTGCCGCCGGCGATGACTTCGCCACCCCGGACATTAATCCAAATTGCACGCAAAATGCCGACCACATCCACGCCGGGATGATTAAAATAATTGGCGTCTTCGGTGGCAATCACGGCATTGATGCATTGCTGAGGAATCGCATCTAAAGGCAAAGCGCGGTTACGCCCTTGCTCTGGGGGCAAAATTTCATAGAGCAATTTGCCGTTGCGGTCATAAATGCGTGTACTGGGCAGCGCGAGTCCCGCGTCTAAATTTTCCAGCGGCGGCAAGTCGGCAAAAATCCAGCTATAAAAAAATGTACCAACGCACAAAACGAGCGTCGCCAACACGAATAGAATTTTTTGTGTGCGGCTGCGGCGTGACCAAAAAGCGCGTAGTGATTGCAAAAAGTGCATATGTTTTATCCTGAAGCATCGTTGTCATGCTTCATTCTAAACGAATATGCGGCGCTTCTACAGAACGCTCATGCAACGATTGGGGTACGCTGTAAGATTCTACCTGAAACTATCCAAAAGTAATGCCGCTCGCAAAAACCACAACTCCCCTGCCAAAAATAACGTATACTTAAGAGAGTAGTGTTATTTAGAATTGGGGGAAAGTAATGAAATTTCTGCGTTATACAACGTTGGTCGTGCTGATGATAGTGTTAGCAGCGTGCGGCACAACAGTGAATGTCACGGCTGTTACCGGCTCTGGCACGCTCAAGACTGAAGTCCGCGAAGTAAGTACTTTTACTGCCATTAATTTGAGTGGCATGGGTGATGTTCTCCTGACGCAAGGCGAACCCGCTGCCCTTTCGATTGATGCTGAGGATAATTTGCTGCCCTACTTGGAAAGTGTGATAGAAGGTGACACGCTCTACCTGCGTGTGCGCCAGAATACGACGCTGCTGCCCACCCAAGCCATCACCTATACTCTGACGCTTCCCAATATCACCGCTATCACCGTATCCGGTACAGCCAATGTGATGGGCGATAATTTGATGATTGAAAAATTGGCGCTCAATGTCAGTGGCGGTGGGAGTTTCCTGCTGAGTGGGACTGCCACTGAATTAAATATCACCATCAGTGGTGCCGGGAGTTTTGATACCAGCCAACTCATTACGCAGCGCACGACGATTAATATGAGTGGTGCAGGGTCAGCGCGGGTGAGTGCCAATGAATTGCTAGATGTGACTATTAGCGGCGCAGGCACCGTTTTCTACAATGGTTCACCAGAAATTCGCCAGAACATCAGCGGCATTGGGGAAATTAAGCCGATGCAATAATGATTGAAAATACCTAAGCGACGCCTTATTTTTGCACAAGGCGTCGCTGGTTCATCTGATTTTAGGCTTTGGGCTTGCCGACCGCTTGCCAAGCCCGCCCTAAATCGGCATCGCTGCTTAAAAGTCCAGTGGGCATCACCGGATTGCCCTGTAACAACGCTATCAAGCGCATATCATCCAGCGTCGTGATTTGCTCTGGCAGTGTCAGCGATGTAACGCCAGCCGCAGCACGTTCAGCATCAGTGGCAGGCGCAGGCATTTTCTGGCGAATATCCTCCGGCACAGCCCCATCCCCAGACGCGGCATGAAGTTCATCTAAGGCGCGAACTGCCGCAAATAAAGCAAATCCCGTAGTATTAAGTTGCGCGAATAACCACGTCATGGCTTTGCTCACCTGCCGCCGATAATCGCCACTGCGGGTGGTATGCCCGGCGCGGACGAATGCCAACAATGCCGCCGCTGTCATCTCGATATGGTCTGCCCAACTGCCATTGATATTTTGCGTGCGTGCCAACACTTTGAGCGATTCTTCGATGCTGATAGGTGTGCCTTCTGGTTTGGCAACTTCGCGTTCTTGTTGAAAACTTGGGGGTGTTGATATGTCGCGTGCTTGTTGGAAACTTGGGCGTTTTGCTATTTCTTGCAATGCTTTCGATAATTTGCGCGGCGGCACAATAGATTGTTGACCCTGATAACGTGAGTCTTGCTGTGCATTTTCACTCAGCCAATCGCCCAATTCTTCGTCACTCATTGCCGTAAAATCAGGTTCAGCATCTGCCATTCGCGCTGTCCCCCATCGTGGTACTAAATCAGGTTCTGCGCCCATAAAGAAATCGCCACCGCCCATTTTTCTATTCTCTTCTTCGTCAGTTTCTTGCCGCTGCCGCGAAACCATTCTTTTCATGGGCGCGGCGGGTGCTGCCATACTAGCGTAGGCAACACTCCCTGAAAGCCCAAAGTGAGTGCCAGTATTTACACCACCACCGGGCGCACCGCCCACGAATCCCGCCAAATCCAAGCCTTCCGGCAATGGCACCGAGACCCGAATCTGCTGCGCTTGTTCGGTGCTGGCAACTTCGCTATCAATGGCGACAAATGCCGTAAATGGCGTGACAATGCGGTGTTCCAGCGCCAACGAAATCACTTGCTGGCGAATTTTTTCGGCATCGCCCCCGACTCGCCGTTGGTCTAAGAGCGATTCAATGCGGGCGCGGGCATGAATGCGTTTTAACGTAGGGTTGCTTTCGGTGGCGGGGGGCAGCGGCAGTGTCATGGCAAAGGATTGGTTCGCCAATTTGCCTGTCAAAGTGAGCCGGGTTGCGCCTTGTCGTTTATAGCGAGTGACAATTTCTAAGGGTTGCCCGGCATATAAATCCGGGAGTGTTTCCGGGTAGGTATCCCACGCTTCGGCATTTTCCCAAGTAAGTGCCACATCCAATAACGCCGGATAACTGACTTTATCCTGAAAGCGC
The DNA here is from genome assembly GCA_022842885.1 of Anaerolineae bacterium. Lineage (GTDB taxonomy): Bacteria > Chloroflexota > Anaerolineae > Aggregatilineales > Phototrophicaceae > JALHOR01. Next base: position 38,849 of record JALHOR010000009.1, on the reverse strand, counting down.
GTGAGGGCTTTTTCGATGTCATCGTGTGCGCCCAAAAATTCCGCTGTGCCACGCCCCATCTGTGCCATCTTATCCAGCAAAAAACGGTTGACTGAGGGACCAATGCCAAACGTAAAAATGCGGGCAGTGCCGCGCTGTTGGGCAATGCTGCGGATAGCTTTCTCATCGGCAGAAACCGCGCCATCGGTCAAAAACACGACATAACGCATTCGCTCTTTGTCTATGGGCGTCAATAATGCCGAATTAATGGCGGGCATGATTTCTGTGCCACCACGAGCGCCTATTTGCGCTAACCATGTTTCGGCAGCTTCCACATTGGCTTGAGTGATAGGATAAGCCTCGCGTGCCATCCAATCCAGTTGGTCATCAAACGCCAAAATCATGAAAGTATCGCCGCTGCCCAATGCCCGTAAACAGGCTTGCAGCGCATTTTTGGCTTGGGTGATGGGTGCGCCACTCATCGAACCAGACCGGTCTATCACGAAGATAAATTCTCGTGGCAATGGTTCGGTAGTTAAATCTAAACGCGGCGGTAAAATCGTGACGACGGCAGTATCAGCATCATCGTCTTTGCTGCTCCAGACCGCCGTTTGAACAGCATCTTGGGCAACTTCGTACCGCAGCACAAAATCTTTGTTGGGAATGTTCCGACCAATGAGTTTGACACCAAACTGATGAGCGCGTCTTTGTATCAGGTCAATTTTGTGAGTGCGACTGGTGGTATTCATGACCGCCACACCTGCATCTATCGTCAAGTCAAGGCTGACTGGGGCGATCTTATTTTCGTCTAGTGCTAAAGGGGCGTCGGTGGCTTTCGCTGAGTCAGGATTTTCAGTAGGCGAGTGATAACGGGGTGTGATTCCCATTGGAAAGACAAATTCATAGGCATTGTCATCATATTTCAGGCGTTCTTCGTAGCGCAATTTGGTGATGATATTTTCGCCGGGCTGCACATTGCCGACACGAATCGAGAATAAATTCGGGCGACGTTGTTCCAACAAACTGGCGCGTTTACCTTCGCTCACCGCTTGGCGATATGCCCGCTGTGCCGTTTCAATTTCTTTGATATTGGCTTTTATTGTGCGCGTGCCGATGGTGATTTCATAATCTATGACAGCAGCATGATGGGGCAATGGGAATAAATACTCTAATTCAATCGGCATTTTAAAGGGATTGCCAAAGCGTTGGGTGACAGTGATATGCGCCATCGCGCCCATGACCTCACCCGATACGGCGGTATCTTCCAGCGGCAACGGCGAAGAATCGGCTTCTTCCCGAATGATAAGCAGTGTCCCCAGTTTTAAATCCTCTAACGCATTCATCAACCAGAATCTCCACATGAATTTATGTTATGTTCATTATAGAAGAAATGAACAGTGTAATACTCTGGACGGGACTATTGGATAGCTGAAAAATTCTGAAAAATTTCTGAATAGGGGAATTGAAGTTTACGGAGTCTTGTCATCGTTCAGATAGGCATAGGTAGTGTGTCCGCGTTCTTTTAATAAAACTAATGCCTCTGAACGAAAAAGCATTTGCATCTCAATCTTATTGACAAACTGGTTTATTTCCTGCTGCTCTTGTTCAGAAACCACACCTTTTCGACGTGTGTCTACTAAGTTTTCATAGCGCGATTTTTCGGATACTGTCAGTGTTGTATTGACCACAGCCCACAACTGCTCATCGGTATAATTTGCCAACGGTGCCAACAAGGTCTCATAATCATCGGCTTCCGGTTGATAACTCATCAGCGTTTCGACCATAATTTCTTCCACAGTGCGCTGTCCTTCGGCGGCTTTTTGGCGAAATTTCTGTACCACTTCTTCCGGCAATGTCAAAACAATCGTCGCGTGACTCATCTTGGTGTATCCTGTTGTTTTTATGCTCATTATAGTTCAAAAATGACCCGCGCCGCGCAACACGAAAAACTATGCCGCGATTATTCGTTGCCGATGAGCGCCATTTCTACCCACAATGCGGCATGGTCACTGCCCCCATTGTCACCGACAGCGGCGCTGATAGGCTGAAAATGCGGGCTGTAAAACACATAATCCAAGCGTAACAGCGGCAATGGCAACCGACTCCGAAATGTCCAACCCATACCCCAACCGACTGCCCGATAAGCATCCCCAAAATGTTGGGTAATTCGGGCATAATCATCGGATAAATCGGGCATATTAAAATCACCTACTAACATGATTGCGCCACTTTCGTTGTGGATGCGCGTTAGCAATTCACCGATTTCGCGGCTGCGTTGGCGTGGGTCAAAAAATGTATCTGGTGCTGCCATACCGGGGTGCGTGGGATGCAGGTTGTAGAGCGTTATCGGCGTGCTATCCATATCTATGACGACACGCTGATGACCTAATGGGACATACAACCAGTCATAACGCCAAAATTCATCTTCTAAAATTGAATAACGACTCAGGATGCCTTGCCCGGCAGTGCCTTGTGTTGCCACTGGATGCAGCGCCATATGCGGATACAAATCTGCCAAATCGCGCTGGATGGCATTTGCCACGTCAACACTCACCTCTTGCAATGCCACAATATCGGCGTTCATATCCCGAATTATGGCAAGCCGTTGTTCGGGCGGTGCGCCGCTGGCAAGCAAATTGTAACTCAGCAGCGAAAATGTCTTGGCGTTCTCCAGCGGTGTAACTGTGCGTGGAACGAACTGCCCGCCATAGGTGATAATGAATGCCACGACAGGCAGCCCTAATAACATCACTGTCCGCCATTGGCGCAGCAGCAAAAACATGGGCAGCAAAAACAATGCCGGAAGCCACAATAGATGCGCGAAAGTATTAAAAAACGCAATCCAGATAAATGTTTCGCCAATCACCACGCGCAGCACCAAAAAACCGGATACGCTCAAACCATACGAATCAACTAATGTTCTGAAGGTGATCCACATTGTTTTTAGGATGAAATGCAGCGGCGAATTAGGAACAACAGGAACAATACTGGTCATAGGCGGTATGATTTCCCTAGCGGATTGATAACGATAAAACGTAATTTTGGGTTCATGCCCAGCTTGTGTAAATAACTTGTCGTTGTAGTGTCGAGGCATGCCTCGACACTACGAAAAATTCCCTATATTGAACATGAGCCTGATTTTTCATACTATACGTTCAACTTCCAATTGTTTTTCTGCCGGGAAATCCGCGAGATAGTCACGGATTTGTTGCGCGACGATGGCGGCTTCAATGTTCATATTATGCATCGCACCTTTGCCTTTATAATACACGCCCACAATGAATAATCCGGGGTAGCCCAAGACTTGCCGCCCATTGGGGTGCTGGTTTCTATCCAACAATGGAAAACCACGCTGACCATTGGGTCCAATCTCCCATTCGCAGGGGGCAGGCGCTTCCCAAAAACTATCGCTGTACTGCATCTCAATTTTGAGATATTGATGCAAAACAGGCACATAGCCCGTTGCCATAATTACAGTATCAAATGCCTGATAACTCCCATCGGCAAGTGTCGCGCCTCCGGCATCAAACTGAACTGGCGCGGGAACAGGTGTTACTGTACCTTTTTTCACGGCGTTGAGTAGTTCAGGACCCTGATAAGCTGTAATGCCGCCTGCGCCGGGTGCAGGTTTTTTGAGATGATATTTTTCTTGGTCAGGATACCCTTGCTTGCCAACCAATTTCATCAAGCGATTGCACCACTTTTCCGGCAGCAGCAGCCCCAACATCATCCAAAAATGGGATGGTAGCCCAAACGGATAGCGTCGTTTGAGCGTGATACCGCTGCGAATAGCAATACTCACTGAATTTGCCACATCGCCCGCCGCCACCGCAATATCTACGCCGCTGGGACCACTACCCACGACTAAAACACGCTGATTTTTGACTTGTGCTGGGTCAGAAAAATCATGGGCGTGATACAGGTTTCCAGCAAACATTGCCATACCGGGAATATCCGGCATGACCGGACTACCAAAAATGCCCGTTGCTGAAATAATGGCTTTATATAGATACACGCCCGTAGCCATTTCTACGCGCCAATAATTACCCTCTGGCGTAACGCTGTAGACTTCGGTATTCAACTGAATATTAAAGTGATGCCGCGCCACGAATTGACGCAGATAGGCATAATATTGTTTGGCAGTGGGGAAAAAACCATACGATAACGGAAAACGCAAGCCGGGCATGTGCGAATAAAAGCGGCTGGTATTCAACGTGAGAGAAGGATACAAACTATCCCAAGTGATGCCGGGGCGGTCTGCCCGGTCTACCATGAGATAACGAATTCCGGCTTGTTGCAGCGCATAGGCACTGGCAATGCCCGCCGGACCCGCACCAATAATTAATACGTCGTCTTGTGCGTAAACAACTGATTGCATTATTTGAATCTCAGCATTACAATTTATTATATTTTGCAAATAAATACTTATTTGTTATATAATATTTTTTGCAAACCTCATTAATTTTACAAAAGAGTATTTAAAGATTGTTGTGCAAAGACGGAGATTGTTTTTATGAGTAAAATTCAAGTTGATAGAATATAGTAATAGGACAAATTATGCTATTACGCTTTACCTCATCTATCCTCTCATATATACTTAAACAAATCATCCATTGAAATGAACTCATTTGGTCTGGATTTATCTATTGCCTAACAAACAACTCCCACTTTTTAATGATTCTATTTTTCCAATTGCTAATGCTAGTTCACTTGCTGAAAGTGGAACTTTTAAGGATAGCAAAAGGTCTCCCATCCACAGTTGGTTTAAGTACCCTGCTGGTTATTCGAATCGCTTTGTTGCAGATATAATAAATCGCTTTGAAATTGGCGCAGGTCATTGGATTTATGACCCATTCAGTGGAACCGGCACTACCCTCATTTGTGCAAAACAGTTTGGTATAAACGGTTATGGGGTTGAAGCGCATTCCTTTGTACATTGGGTAGCGAGTGTTAAGTTATTTTGGGACTTTGATTACACAGTTCTCGAAGTAGAAATTAATCAGCTTCTTGACCAAGCAAAAGCTATTGTTACTTCTAAATCTCAACATACATCAATAGATGGAATATTCCCAGAGCTAATATATAAATGTTATCATCCTGAAACACTTATTGATTTATATATCTTGCGTGAATTTATCATCAAAGAGGTGAACATCACCCCCATTAGAGAATTATTGAAGTTGGCGCTCACGGATACTCTTCGCACATCCTCTGCCGCAGGAACAGGTTGGCCCTATATTGCTCCAAATAAGAATACAGGGGAAAAGCCACCAAAAAATGCTGTTAGTATTTTCTCTAAAACGGTTAAAAAAATGTATGAAGATTTATTTTATATCGGAAACACTAAATACTCATCCGAAACACATAATATTCTTGGAGACTCACGTCATCGGCAGACATTAGAAGACCATCAAATTGATCTGGCATTGACATCGCCTCCTTATTTAAATAATTACGATTATGCAGATAGGACACGTTTAGAAACCTACTTTTGGGAAATTACGCAAAACTGGAAAGACATCACGGAACAATTTCGCAGTAAGTTAATGGTTGCAGCTACAACTCAAATAGTAAGAAAAAATTTTGACGTTGAAACTGCATTATCACTAGATGTCAAAGCTGTCAATGCATGGGTTTATGAATATATTCAAGCCTCTGTTCTTGAGCTATCAAAACGTCGGCTAAATAAGGGTGGCAAGAAAGATTACGATTTAATGGTAGCACTGTACGTCAATGATATTCTGGCTGTTCTACAAGAGACATATCGTGTTTTGCGTCCGGGAGGGCATTTCTGTTTAGTCATTGGTGATTCTGCTCCGTATGGTGTTCATATACCTACCGAAAAGATTATTGGCGAGCTTGGATTAGGCATTGGATTTTCTGAATTCAAATATGAGGAATTTCGAACTCGCGGGGGTAAATGGAAAGAAAATCCGCAACGACACAGTGTACCCTTACGTGAGGGAGTTGTTATTTTACGGAAATAATATCTACAAGGAAGAACATACGTGGCAAAAAAGTCTCAAAAAGTACGGACGCCAAGAATCAAGAAACAGCCAGCAGTAAAAATTTACACCTCAACTGATGGACAAGCGGCTGCAAGCAAGTTTGGACAGATGATTGGTGATGCATTTGCAGATGTCGTATATCAATATATCCAACAATATTTATCACTTAAATATCCAGACTACGTTTTGCTAGAACCTGAATTAGGAAAAACACTTGTTAGATTGGCAATGCCGGGTGGCACATCCCGGCAATTGGATAATGTTATCAGTCAAGTAAACTCTATTGACCCGGTAGCATTGTTCGAGAGTAAATGGTTAAAAGATGGTCGTCACCACAATGATAAGGGCGCTTGGATACTTCAACTTAAGGAAATAAGTCGGCACTATCCAACCGTGCGTGGCGCGGTTGCAAATCTCTCTGGATATTGGACGGAGGGCGTCCGTATGATGTTCGAGAGTAAAGGTCGTGTTAATATGGTGCTTGTTGCAACAGACAACGAAGTGTATAGCACCCTGCAATCTGCCATCGATGCTCATGTTATACGTAATCAACTAGATACTCTAAAACTTGATGACATGCAAGCCATACGGAACAAATTACCAAGAGCATGGGATTTAGCTAATTGTTTAGTCGCATTAAAAGCCTCTGGTACACTTGTTGAAATCGCAAAAAGTTGGTTGAATTTTGAGAGGGCTAAGGACAGCGAAGATAAATCAATCCTTGGCAAACATCTTATTGAAGAAGCAATCGATAAGTTGTTACACCCCCTGCCTGAAATTCCGCAAATAGTCAGCTTTGAAATCTCTCTACAAGTCGATTCAGGCAATGTTATTTATCAACGATTTGAAGATTTAGAAGAAGCTTTTGATTTCATGGAGAAATATACAGGTCAGCCACAAGCAATTCTTGAAATTATCACCCCTCGTCCAAAGGAATCATCAACGATGTTATCTGAATCGTCCTCAGCCATTCAAGAGATAATTGATGACGAGAATAATTCAAAAACAGATAAGCAAGGAAATTGATACCACCTATTTCTGAAAGTGACCCATGCGCGTTTACCTCATCCGACACGGGCAATCCACCAACAATGTTTTAGCTGATGTGCGCCAGCGCGTTTATGACCCACCGCTGACCGATTTGGGACAGCGCCAAGCACAAGTGTTGGCAGACTATCTCGTAGCTGCGCCAGAAATGCCGTTGGGCATGTTTGCGCTGGCAAAAGACAGTGCCGATAATTTTGGCTTCTCGCATCTCTATACCAGCGCCATGATCCGCGCTTTGCAAACGACCGCACCTATCGCCAAAGCCTTGAATATCAAGCCAGAAGTGTGGGTAGATATTCACGAGGCAGGCGGCATCTTTCTTAAAGATGAAGACGGTGAAGAAACAGGCTATCCCGGTATCACGCGCTCAAAATTGGCGGCAGAGTTCCCAGAGTATCAAATTCCAGACCATGTGACGGAAAATGGCTGGTGGGATATTCAGCGCGGCGAAGAAAAAGAAGACGATTTTATGGCGCGGGCGCTACGGGTGGCACAGCATATCCGGCGGCGGGCAGACCAGACAGAAGTGCATGGCAATGACCGCATCGCGCTGGTGTCGCATGGGTTATTTTTATCGGCACTGCTGAAAATCTTAATGGGGCATTCTGTCTGGAATCCCACATCGCCTTTTTTCGCGCATTACAACACGGCGATAACGCGCCTAGATTTTAACGAAGGCTGGGATGACCCGCTGCGGTTGCATTACCTGAATCGCGTGGAACATTTGCCCTTGGAAATGCGCTCTTGGTGAAAATGAATATAATATACTGTTATGTTGCCGGGTTGAGGTATGCCTCGACCCGGCGAAAAATTTATCTTTCGGACAGATTCTTATGATAACAGCGCAACATCCCCGCCAATTTGTCACAATTCAAGGTGAAAAAATCGGCTATCTCACAGCCGGCAATCCAGCAAATCCAGCATTGATATTTGTGCATGGTTGGCTTTCGCACGCGGGTTTCTGGCGCGATTCATTAAATCGCTTTAGTGACCGTTTTTATTGTGTGGCGCTGGATTTACTCGGTTTTGGCATGAGCGATAAACCGCGTGACGGCGATTACAGCATCTTGGCGCAGGCACAGCGCGTTATCGGAGTCGCCGATGCACTGAACCTCAAAACATTTACGCTCATGGGGCATTCGATGGGTGGGCAAGTAGCCCTCATGACCGCCCGCCATTTTCCGCAGCGCGTTAGCAAATTGATGATTATGGGCAGCGTCGTGGATGGCAAAGTCACACTGTATCTGAAAAATGTGTATCGGTTGCCGTTGTGGATGGGCTATTATGTGCCGCTGACATGGGCGGTTAGCCGCTTGCTTATGTCACGCTTTCGAACGTATAAACATCTTTTTCTTGATAATGCCATGACCTATCGCAAAGATGTTATTCCGTTGAATAGCCCGGATATTCCAATGGCGACTCAACACGGCATTGAGCGCCCGGCGTATCTAGCATTTTGGGCGCTGCACGCCTGCGATTTAACACCAGACCTGCCCCATATTGCCACCCCTACGCTCATTATTGTGGGCGAACAAGATAACACCGTGCCTGCCAGCAGCAGCAAATTAGCCCATCAGTGCTTGCCCAATAATCAATTGGTGCTGTTAGACCCGTGTGGGCATACGCCAAACGTAGAAGAACCGGAACGCTATTATGCGGCGGTAGAGAAATTTTTGGGGTATTGAACCGTGATTTTGAGGTTAGCCCATGCTGCCCGTCATGATACAGCGGATGATGATGCCTGCTAATAATCCGAAACCCCACATATAACTACCCATTGCCGGGCGGCGCGTAGCAGTGCGTTCTACAAAAATAAAAAAGGGGAGTGCCAAAATTGTCCCGGCGCCATAAATCAAATGCACTTCATCGCCGGGGCGTGCGCCCATAACAACATATAGCACTCCCCCAAACAACGATTCCAATACAATCAGCCCAACCATAATATAAACGCCGCGCCGAAAATAAGGCGTCACATCGGCGTGCCGTGCCAAACCAATGTATAACGCTAAAATGAACATCATCGTGGCTAAAAAAAGCGCGAAGCGTCCTAAGTGATTGTGAACAACGATGAGAACCAGATAGATAGAAGGGGTAGCAGTTTGTTGTAGTGCCATCAGCGCCGCAGCAACAATAAAAATAACAATGCTCACGATGAGCGCCGCATCTAATCGTCGCAGCGGAATAAAGCCTAATTTATCGTCAAATGCGGCGATTTTGCTAGTTTGTCGGGGAGTGGTCATGCTAAAAAATCGGTCAATTCAATGGGTCATAGAATGCCACCATTTAACCACACGGCGTATAGATAACCCAGAGAAAATTTGCAGAAGGGGCAGTGACGCCCCTAATCCATTATATTTTTGAACGCTCGACTGCTTGTATATACTCATCTAGGTCATCGGTCATGCCATCAGGCGTAGTTTCAGCTAATCTTGTGGCTGATTCGTGTGACTTGCGTTTATCTTTTTCTGGCTCGGCAGCATACCAATCGGCGAAGCGCCATGCACACCACCCGGCTATTGCCCCCGCCGGAATCGCGCCAATGCCTGCCGTCACCATGACACCGGTTGTCATGGTGAACAGTGCCGCGATGACCGTGAGGCTGCGCCGATAATTCTGAAAAGAAAGAGTCGGAAAATACTCACGATATAACAGCCGATTGAGGACATTCAGCAAAAACCCCGTATGAAAACCAAGCCCCAGCATCAAAACACCGCTGTAAATAAAACCACCGATAACGCCAGAAGCTAATGTAAATAAAGTTTCAGACTCTCTACCGGGTGAGAATAACCAGTAACGATTATTGAGGGCATGGACAAAACTCGCTAGGACAGCCCCTAAAAAAGGAACCCACCAATGGCGTAACACCCGTTTAAGATATGACCACACACCCCCACCGCGTTGCTCAATCTCGTTGAGGTCATTTTCCGGCATTTCATCATTTTTGCGTTTGGTCATCAATGCCGTGTACCAATCCACAAAACGGCTGGCGGCAAATGCGGATGATAAACCACCCCAAAATACAGCGGCAATCAGCGAGAAAACCAACCAGATTTCCAAGCCCCCGCTGAAACCCCACAAAAAACCATTGGTGGTCGCAATCAGCAAGAGGGCTGCCCCCACTGACGTAAAACTACCAATGCCAGCGGCTAAATTACGCCGATAAACTGCTACATCCATATCCGGCTTAAAATGCAGGGCATTGGCGATGACGGCTAAAAAGCCCGTTGCCACACCCAATGCCGCCCCCATACCCAACCCCCACGGGACAGAATACATCGTGCCGAACATTGGAAAAATTAATGTTCCAGAGATACCACCCAAAATTGTGCCGTATAAAATGCCCCAAGTGATGAAGTAGACGATCGTCCGTGCGGAGTAACGCATAGAACTTCTCTCCCAAAATAACCGATGTATAAATATTATACAACGGAATCCGATGGATAACGCAACGCTTTCATGACGTTTGCGCTACGCATAGGGCAAAAAGACTATCTTCTGTGTATTCTTTCAGCCGAAACTCAGCTAAAAATAGGGAACATCGCTAGAATTAACAATACATTTTAACAGCCGATGCTATTTTCTGAGACAATAATTGAGCAAAGCGATATTTCCATGAGAAAACTACAAGCTGTGTTTGGTCTGACACGCCCATTAATTTTGTTTGGGATGCTGCTGGTGTATTTTCTGGGGACGGCAATTGCGATTGGCAGCGGGTATGAAATCAATATGCTGGCAATTGTATGGGGATTGGTAGCGACTGCTTTTTGTGGCGCATCCGTCAATATCATGAACGAATATGCCGACCACGAAACAGATGCCCTAACGACCAAAACGCGCTATTCCGGTGGCAGCGGCGTTTTGCCCAAAGGCATGGTTACGCGCCAGTTTGCGTTCATTGCTGGCTGGGTGAGTGCCGGAATAGGCTTAGGCATTTTGCTGTTGGGCATTGTCTTGGGCGTTACCAATTGGATGGCATTTTTCTGGTTGGTTATTGGCACAGGTGGCGGTTGGATGTATTCGCTGCCACCGCTGCGCCTCGCATGGAATGGTTTTGCTGAAGTCGCCAATGGATTCATCGGTGGAATAGTGCTACCGATTTTTGGTTATGCAGTGCTGGCGGGTGCAGAAGGCGATTATCTGCGGGTGCTGCTGGCATGTTTGCCCTATGGTTTATTGGTGACAACCACTGCTATGGCGACCACATATCCCGACCGCGTGGCAGATAAACAAGTCGGCAAGCGCACCTTGGCAACTTGGATGAGCAGCGCAGGATTGCGGCGGGTCTATTTGGTGGTGACACTCTTAGCGATTGTGGTCTTGCTGGTTTTATTATGGACGTGGATATTACCCCCACAAGTTTTTGCCACCAGTTTAGTCATTTTACCTGCGTTGGTTATGGCGTACCGTGCTTATACCCATGACAGCAATCCTCATGCCACAGCACGGGCGGCAATGATGCTGGCATTCGCTCAGACATCAGCTTGGCTCTGGCTTGGTTGGTTTTATTAAACGGCTTTAGTTATTGCCCATGCGCCGCAGCATTTGGGTGTTCTCCAAATCGGTGACATTATCATAGGTTTTTAACCACGTTTCCAGCGAATCGCTAGAAAGATAGGTAATTTCAGTTTCAATGGATTTCAGGGTTTCCTGAATACGTTTTAATTGACTCTCAGAAGGTTGTGTCCGTTGTACCTGCAACCAGATAATTGCCAAGCGATTTAAGATGCGGTCACGCAGCATCTCGCGCACTTGGTCTATCGTTTTACGCTGCACAGTTTGATGCCGTTGATAAATGAGCCATAACAGCGATAGTTGAGTAATCCCAGCTATGGTAAGGGATAACACCAAATTAATACCATCAGCAATCCCCACAATTCGCAATACGCAAGGAACTACAACCATCACTAACACACCGATGATAGCTGACCAGAATTCAATATGCCGCAGGATAATTTTCATCCGTTAATTCTCTCGCGCTCGACGATAATTACGCAATATTTTCTTTATTATAAATCAAGATAACCAGAGTTGAATTAATCTTTTGAAATTTTACAGATGATTTACGAATCATCGCTGAAGGGCTAAAAAATTGAGGAGACAAAGCAGTGAGTTGGGATGTTGAGGTAAATCTGGGCAGGAAAAGTTCCGCCCAGAGATGATTTTCAAGGGAGAGGCACTAGCTCAGATAATCACGCAGTTGGCGGCTGCGGCGGGGATGACGCAAGCGGCGCAAAGCACGCCCTTCAATCTGCCGGATGCGCTCACGAGTGAGACCAAATTTTTTACCAACTTCTTCCAGCGTATAACTACGCCCATTCTGCAAGCCAAAGCGCAAGCGTAAAATCCGGGCTTCGCGGGGTGAAAGCGTTCCTAATAAATGGTCAATTTTCTCACGCAAGAGTTGGCTATGGGTGATTTCCACTGGGGAAGGGGCGCTATCATTCTCGATAAAGTTGCCCAATTCGCTATCTTCATCTTCCCCAACCGGGTGTTCTAGGCTGAGGGGCTGCCACGATACGCGCAGCATCGTTTGAATTTTTTGCGGCTCACATTGCATGATGCTCGCTAACTCTTCAACACTCGGTTTGCGCCCATTTTGCTGTTCCTGTTCGCGTACTACGCGATACAAACGGCGAATGCGGTCACTCATGTGGACTGGGACACGAATTGTCCGTCCTTGGTCGGCAACTGCCCGCGTGATGGTCTGGCGAATCCACCATGTCGCATAAGTGCTGAAGCGATACCCGCGCCGATAATCAAATTTTTCCACGGCTTTCATTAAGCCCAAATTGCCTTCTTGAATCAAATCCAAAAACGGCACTCCCCGCGACATATACCGTTTGGCGATGGATACCACCAACCGCGTGTTTGCCTGAATGATGTGGTCACGCGCCGATAATCCCGTTTCAATCTGGCAGTGCCATTCAGCAACTTTGGTATGGTCGGGGCGTTTGTTCATTTTACGGGCAGCTTCGCGTCCGGCTTCTACCTGTTTCGCCAATTCGACTTCTTCTTCTGTCGAGAGCAGTGGCACTCGTGCCATCTCTTTCAAGTACAAGCCAACCGTATCATTCGCCGCAATGCCAGCAAGGTCATAATCTTCATCAAGGTCATCTTCATCGCCGTCTAACTCGTCCCCCAACAAGTCATCCGTCAAATCATCATCGAAGAAACCATCAAACGGCTCATCTAAGTCATCATAAAATAAATCATCAAATTTGCCGCTATCCCCAAAAAACATGTCTGAACTGCTCTCAAAAAAATCGTCGTAGGTCGTCACGGTAAAGCCTCCCAAATAATGCCGTTGAATGTTTTAGCGGAACTGGAAGCCCAATCATTATTCTGGCTTCGAGTCCAATAATTCCCGCAATTTAGATAGGCGCGGGTCAATTCGTTTGTCAGCGCAATCGCACAGATCATAATTCAGGTTGCTGCCGCAATCGGGGCATAGCCCTTTGCAGTCATCTCGGCATAAAACCCGATGCTCTGCTTCAATGAGAATTTCTGCCCGCATCAGCGGTGCTAAATCCAGAATCGCATCTGCCCCCACAAAAAATTCTGAATTGACACGGTGCGGATAGTTATACAATTCCTCCATCGTCAGTTCGATTTCCCGTTCCACCACATCCAAACAGCGCGAACATTCGCTTTCCAAAGCCACTTGTAACTGGCTTTGGACTAATATCCCTTCATGAATGCGGGTTAAACGCAAGGTGCCGCCGATGCTGCTAACCAACAAATCATCGGCAATCCGCACTGGTTCTGGGATGTCTAAACGCGAATCATGGCTGTTTCCAGGTCCAGCGGATAACAAAAATCCAACATTGGTTTTTAAAACACGATTGCTTAGGTAGCCGCTGGTGCTGGTTTTCACGGTGGTTAAGTCCTGGAGATGGTGGATATAAAAGCAGAATGTTAAACCACTGATATAGCGATTATAGGGAGAATTTCTAACCAGTGTCAAGCAGTTTACTGTCAAATAAAACTATATCCAAACAATTTTTAGTTGTTTTCTAGTATTTTACAGTGTTTTATAGAATTACATCAAATCTTTCGATATAACAAAACACAAACTGAATTACGGACTCATGATTCGCCAAATTATGAGATATACTAGACTCAAACGCAATCATATCCCTAGTGTAAGGGAAAAATTGTTATGAGTGAACTACTAGATCACCTCAGCCGCGACACACTGCCTCCAGAACTGCTGGAATCATTCGTCAACTGGTGTGTTTGGGAACAAGCACATCCGGCACTGCTGACTATTTTGCAAAAAACGGGTCTGCAAAATCAGGCAGATGAATTACAAGCTGCCAAGACATTTGCGATGCTGGCGCAAGTGAGCGAAAAAGCCGGGCATGATGTGCATGAAGCCCGCAAAAGTACGGGTCCGTTGGGGCTTTCGACAGCAGAAGCCGCCTCATTTTTGGTCAGTCGTATGGCAAATGCCGCGACAGAAGCCGAGTGGGATCCTGAAGGGGTGGCTTTTTTTGCAGCCCAGGTGTGTGGGTGGGCAGGGTTTGCCGAAGTCGGTTTTAACGATTTTAATCGTAAAACCCTCGCCGAACAAATTGCTCGCCAAACCCAAGAAGATCAGCTATCTGGCTTATGGCGGCAGTTCGTCGTCAGTGAAAAGTCCTGATGGTTTTGGCAGGGGCGCGTTTTTTTGCCCGCCCCTACACCTAAAACTCACAGTGATGATTCATGTTTAGCGGTGTCATCCACATCTTCTTGTGTTACATCGCTTTCAGCTAGATTATCCTCAACCTTGTGAGCAGCCTGTAAGCGCGTTGCCGCCGCTTGCATTTGTTGGCTTTCGCGCCGCAAATACAATGCCAGATGATTCACATAATGCAGGTTTTTCCCCATATCATAGAAATCAAAAATCGAAGCGGGTTGACTCTCAATATGAATGCGCGTCGTCTGAGCATCTAGGCGTTGTAACTGAATATCTAATTTGGAAAAATCTATTGCATCCACAATCCTCAATTGTTTGGCACGCAAGCCAGCCCGAATGCTGCCGATTTCACGGTTGGTTTTCTCCAATCGCAAAATTTGCTGGCGGGGTATCCACTGCCGCGCTTGAATCAGAGGGTCAGCGGCTGTTGGGATAGGTTGTTTATCCAATGTTTTAAGCGCCTCTAAAGTCAAATCAAAGGCAGCATCAAACGGCAGGTCAATTTCAATCGTGCGCTGCTGATGAGCAGTGATATTAGTAGCCGCTTGTTTTTTGCCTTCAAAAGCCCGCCGCTGCAAATAAGCACGCGATACATACCCAGAAGCCACCAATAATCCGGTGAAACTGCCCCAAACTGCGGTCAACATTAAGCTGGTTTGCAACGTTATTCCCAAACTCAGGACTATCCACAGAAAAAAAAGCGAAACAATCAGTGTAAAAGCGATACCAGACATCCATAATTGGTGTGTTTTTGCCATCCCGATACCCTTAATCTCATATCTAAGCGAGAATGCTTGTCTATTTATTATAAATGCCTATTGGCAACCAGACAGCTATCATTACGTAAAAGTAATCAATCACTTGTATAATTTCGGAAAATTGGCAAGGAGTTGGTGAATGACCTTCATAGCAACCGATACCCTCAGCATTTTTGACCCGGCAGCCCGCGCTAACCCGCAAGCGGTCTATGCCCGAATGCGGCTAGAGAAACCCATCAGCGGTGAAGTCGGTCCCGTCAGTGGCAATACGTTTTGGTTTTTTACGCGCTATAACGATGTGGTGGCTGTCCTCAAAGACCAACGCTTTGGCAAGAACATTCGGGAAAAATTACCCCCCGAAATTGTCCGACGCTTTATGCCGGAAGAACCTGACCCGATGTTTGCCGTCATCAATCGGCATTTACTAGAACTTGACCCGCCCGATCATACGCGCTTACGGGCGTTGGTGCATAAGGCATTCACACCCCGCGCTGTACAAGAACTTCAGCCCCGCATTCAACAAATTGCTTATGATTTATTGACAGACATGCAATCCAAACCTGAAGGCGATTTGATTGCAGATTATGCGTTTCCGCTGCCAGTCATCGTCATCGCGGAAATGTTGGGCGTTTCGCCAGAAGACCGTAATAAATTCCGTGAGTGGACAAATACCCTGCTCTTTGGCATGGATGATGAAAAAGCGCGTTTTTCTATCATGGAATTTATGCAATACATGAATGAGCGCATCGAAGAACGCGAAAAAGAAGACAAAGGCGATATTCTGAGTGGTTTGGTACAGGCAAAAGAAGGCGGCGATAAACTCGATCGAATCGAACTTCTCTCAATGATTTTCTTGCTTTTGGTCGCCGGGCATGAAACGACGGTCAATCTTATTGGCAATGGTATGTTGGCGCTGATGCAGCACCCACAACAAATGCAAAAACTTCAGCAAGACCCAGATTTGATTAAACCCGCAGTCGAAGAAATCCTGCGTTTCAACGGACCCGTAGAAACCACGACTTGGCGATGGGCATTAGAAGATGTTGACATGGGCGGCGTTATCATTCCCAAAGGCGATGTAGTATTGCCATCCCTCTTAGCAGCGAACCGCGACCCAGACATTTTCCCGAATCCTGATGTTTTTGATATTACGCGCAATCCCAACCCACATGTGGCATTTGGTGTGGGCATTCATTATTGCATTGGTGCGCCGCTGGCACGTATGGAAGGCGCTATCGCTATTAACGCTCTGTTGGCGCGGCACCCCAATATCGCGCTGAACGCCCCTATTGAATCGCTACAATGGAATCATAGTTTGCTGCTACACGGCATGAAGTCGCTACCGGTGGTGTATTAAACAATTCATTGTGCCGTGGCATAGATTATTTTTTGAACTGCTATAGCGCACAGAATGACGAATTGATTTTCGGTGTTCTTGGTGCGCTAGGTGGTTCATTTGTTCGATTTCTTGACTTGCGATAATCACACCATTGCTTGTACTATAAATGCACGTTTCCTCAGCTATCGGATTTTGATATGGATTTAAAAGTACCTGTGACACAGCTACGGTTACTGGAAGATGAACCCACTATTCCAGCCAGAAAAAAACGCAAAAGCCCCGATGGCTTTGCGACCAATAATCTCATTTTCAGTGCCGCCACAGGCAATAATCATGAGGTGTTTCCGGCGATTTTGGATTTATATGTTGAAGCCGGCGCGAACATTGCTGATGTGACGTTTGGCAAAGGGGTTTTCTGGAAAAATGTCCGTGGTGAAAAATATCGTGTATTACGTTCCGATATTCATGATACAGCAAAGATGGATTTAATTGCCGATTGTTGTTTTTTGCCATATGCTGACCAAACATTAGACGCTGTTGTTTTTGACCCGCCGTATATGCATACCCCCGGCGGCACAGCCCATGTGAATCATCAAAATTATGAAGAATACTATAAAAATAACATTCCTTCGTTTCAAACGTCTGCTAAATACCATGAGGCGGTTTTAGAATTGTATTTTGCCGCGGCTAGAGAGGCAGCACGGATTTTAAAACATAAAGGCATTTACGTCGTCAAATGCCAAGATGAAGTTTGTGCCAATAAGCAGCGATTAACGCATGTTGAACTTATTAATGAACTAGAAAAATATCATTTTATCACGGAAGATTTATTCGTCCTTGTTAGACCGGGTAAACCGGGAGTAAGCCGTATTAAGCGCCAATACCATGCTCGCAAAAATCATTCTTATTTCATTGTCTTTAGAAAATTGAATCCTCGTAAAAAAAATCGCCAAAAGATTTCACAACAATAAAAGGCGGTTTGTTGTTGAGTTCCATATAGACTGCTGGCGGATCCAAATAATAGATACGGCTGAGTTGAGCAATATATTGTTGGTAAATTCGCCATTGGTCAGGGACACAGATTTCAATGACAGACAATGCCTTATGGTCAAGTTTGGTTTCCGCTAACCCTATAAGTATCCCTTTGTAAACAGATTTGCCAAACGATTCATCCAAGATACGTTGATGCGCCCATACTTCTGAAGCGCGTTCTCGCGTTGAGTTTTTGACCGCAACATGATAACGTGCATTGTCTTTTTGAGTCTCAAAGATTAAATCCATTGTAAGGGATATAGTGTCTTCACCCATTTTTACACGAATTCGTTCTGATGGATTTACTTGATAATGCTGTGACAATAAGTGAGTAACAAGATATTGAAAATATGTACCGGGTGTTTGCTTATCACCGGGGTTAATCAAATCTACAACGCAGGCAAAACTCATGGCTAATGTATAGCAAGCACGAGTAATACTTGCTGATGGCATCACTTGAGTAAGTTTTTTATCCTGTAATGCTTGAATCAAACTCTTTACCAATTCTATATCATAAAATGATATTTGATTGACAGCCCGAGAGAATCGCTTTTCTGATACAAACGCAAAATATTGTTTGTCCTGAATATGGGTCGTCAATTCTTGGAGCGGGAATTGTTGAAGATACGATAAACAAGTTTGTCCTATTTCAAGAAATAAAATACCCACCTCATCGGATTGTGGCGCAAGCCGAATCAGATGTTGCAAAGTATCAAAATTAGCAATCGGTGTTCCAGCCCGCTTTTTAGGGATTGGCATATTTTTTCTCAATTTCATGAGAGATAGGGTAAAACCTCAATCTGGCACAAGCGTTTTGATGCCCTCAGTTTCTTCTATCACCCATCCTTCTAATAAGCCTGCTGTGCGAATGCGCCACCAAGTTTCGCCCGCGAAAACGATGGGACCTTCAATCAGGGTAACGGGCGTGCCGCTGTTGAGGCGCGTGATGATACCGCCGTCGCGCCCCGGCTCAGTGCGAACATACAAGGCATCGCCGCCAATGGTACGAATAGTGGCCGTGACGCCAATGCCCAATTGAGAGGTTGTTTCAGGTTGTGAGCTAGTGTTAGTGGCAGCGGGCAATGCCAAAACGCGCCATGGCGGTACTTCAACGGTTTGCGCGGCAAAGCCGACCCAAATCAGATGCGGTGTCCCTGTGCGCCGCGTGCGCCAGATTTCTTTACCTACGTCAATGGTTTGCCGTGTATTGACTGCCCATAGTGAAAGCGTATCATCTGCTTGTCGCGGGATATACACAAAACCATTGCCTGTTCCCGCTGCGTCTAATAACCCATCTGAAAGTGGCACAATGCCAGCGACTTCGCCGCTGCGTTCAACGACTGCCCAACCCACAAATGCCCCAGAAGCATCCACACCACCGGATAAAATGCGCTCGCCATTCTGAATAAATAGCGGGCGATACAACCATAATTCAGGTGAATTGTAAAACGGAAAACGAGTATTCGTTGTCGGGTCATACACATGCAGCGCGTTAAGCTGCCCATATAAAAATCGGTCGGCGTTATCGGGCAAACGATTGTCCACCATTGCCATAATAATTTCGCCCGTTGGGGCAAATATATCGTTAAAAGGATTGGCATAAATCGAAGTGGGATTCACGGTATTTTCGGCAATATCCCACACAAAAGAAGCATAGGGCGGGTTCAATGCACCAGCAGGATGGATCGTAAAATCCACGCGCCCCTGTTCATAACGTTGAATCACTGGCACAACGCCGTATTGTGTGACCGTATTCAGCCGCGTCATTAAAGAGCTATCGTGCGTTAAAGTTGCCAGCACATCGCCAGAAATAATTTCAAGCACATCAACACGCCAACCACTTTCACCATTGCCATAGCCGAAGGCTATTTCCGCGCCGCGTTCATCGAAAAGCGTATGATAAGCCGCCCGTTCTATGGTATGGGGAATCACTAAATTAGCAGCAGTGGCGGGTAGGTTATAATTCAACAAACGAATGTCGCGGCGCGTATCCACAACTTGCAAGCGGGCAGTCTCATTCTCGCGCACAACATACGCCAACAACGTGCCATCTGCCGATGCTGTGATAGTGGTGGGTGGTAGCAGATTAGATTCCGCTGCAAACGGCAAAATTTCAGTATCCAGCAATGTGCCAGCTTGATCTAAACGCACTGCCAACCCATCTTCTTGATACAGCCACACTTGCCACTCATTCGTCCCCGCATAAGCAGGCAAGGTGGGTTGAATATCGGGCGTTGCAACAGCGAAATCGCCCAAAAAGACCCAAGGCATATAGGGGACAGGCTGTAAACGCTCGTCGTTTAACCAAACAATCCGCGGGCGCGTATTGTCGGTGACAGTAAAAAGGGCTTCGCCGCCATCTAACCCAGCCAACATATTCACATGATACAGGGTTGTGCTGCCGGTCGTATCGGCGTTGATGGTATCTACAGTGTAAGCAAAGCCATCGGCAGTACCACGCAAACTACTGATAAATAATTTTGCCCCTTCGTCCCATGTTGCGTAAACTGCCCCATTGCGCCCCAACAACCGGAAAATAGGCTTGCCATCAGTATCATAGGCACCTGTTAAAATAGCGTCACCATTCTGCACAAAACGCGGCATGAATAACCGTTCCCCCGGTGCATCAAACCATGCTGTGGCGTTTTGGGTCAACGGGTCATAAACCCATAATTGGCTGCCGCTGTTATCACTATTTTGGCGTGCCATGACAATTTCACCCGTTGTTAGCAGGGTGTCTGAGTCCAGCGCCAAACAGCTATCAAGGGGTGTAATTGAATTGGCTTGTATATCCCATTGGTAACAGCCACGTTCTGCGCCGGGTTTGCCAATGTCAGCGGCTTGCACTAGCGTAAATAGGATGCTACGCCCATCAAAAGTTCGTACAACAGGCGTTATGCCAGTTTCTGCCGGAAGTTCTGAGGTGATGCCCACGCCACTGCGAAGAATTTGCGCCGCCAGCCCACTCTCAAGGTTAATCAGTGGAATTTGCCAACCGCCATTTTTGAGGCTGTAGCCCAATGCCAGCAGCGTTTCTGAAGGATTAAACAAGCCACTATCGTCACTGATGAAGCTCATCCCATCGGCGAATAAGGGCGGTAGGTCAAAGTCCAGCACAATGCCACGCCGACCCGGTGTGACATTCTGCACGCGCAGCAGCGACTTTTCGCTAGTGCTATCCTGCAAGATATATGCCACTTGCTGCCCACTGCCGGACACTGCCACTTCATACGGATAGAAAAAATAGCCCGTGGGCAATTCTAAGCGTGCCTGTGCGCGGATAAAACCTTGCCCATCCAGCAAGGTCATGTCACCCGTGCTGGGATGATATAACCATGCCCGCCATGGCGTATCTTGGGCATGAAGAATATGAATGCTGATCCATAAGCAGAAGAAAAAGAAGATGTTTCGGCGCATCATGGCTGTGTGTGCCTATCGTTTTTCTATGATTGTGCCACAGGTTGCGATGATGTGCTGGTCATTTAGCGGCTTAATTCAGCCGTTAGTTCCCACCCAAGAGCCGTTTCTTGCGCTCTTCTAGGGCGGCTTTGACAGCATCTGCGGTGGCATCACCAGATTGGCGCAGTTTGGCTTGTTCCATGGCTTCTAATTGGGCAAGATCGGTTTCTCGTAGACCTGTATCGGGGTTCACCATCTCTTCAACTGCTAAACGTTTGGCAGTCGCTTCGTCGGCGGTTTCCGTTTCGGCAGTTGCGACCACGGTTTCGCTTTCTTCAGCTAAACGTTTGGCGGCGACTTTTTGGCGATTGACTTCCGCTTTTTCCAGCACAACCGTTTTTTCAACCACCGTATCCTGCTTGGCTTTTGCCACTGCATCGGCAGCCGTCCGGCTTTGCAACAGTTGATAACCAAAATAACCAACCACTGCCAAAACCGCTACCGGCAGCAAGGCTTGGAAAATACCAATGATTAAGCCGAGGATGTTGACAATAATCACAAATGCCGCCAACCCCAAGACCACTTTGACAGGAGTGATTTTACCGATACGGTCTTCGATGAATTTTTGCACATTAAAATCAATTTTCACGACAAGTCCTCCATACAACAACCTTATTGTATTATAGCGCGTTTCCGGCTTTAGGAATCAGACAATGCTAATTCGCAAATCTTTTGATATGCCGCCAGCAAGTCTTGGCGTTCAGTTGCACTATAACGTGAATCAGTCGTCAATTGTTGCATTTTGCGCCGCATCCCCATCACCACCATGCGGCGAGCCAATGCCAATTTCCACGCCGGATAATGTTTGCGAAACAATTTCAGGCGGCTTTCCCACAAATAAATCAGGCTACGGGCGCGAACTTGCGAGGTGCTTTTTCCGGCGAGGTGGGTCACATGGGCAGTTGGCACACATACAATTCGCCAGCCGGCTTTTTTGATGCGCCATGCCAAATCCACTTCTTCGGCATACATGAAAAAATTTTCGTCAAACATGCCCGCTTGCAGCAGTGCCTCCCGCCGAATCATCATGGTTGCGCCTAATGTAAAATCAACATCGAATGGCTGCCCGGCAGTATATAATGCTTGTGGATAACGTCCGTTAAACCTGCCTTCAATCAAGCGCCCCGGCGTGGGGAAAAATTCAACCCATAATTGGCGTAGTCCCGGAAAGGCAAATGCCCCATGCTGAAAACTGCCATCTTCATATGCCAACTGCGCCCCAGTTAAGCCAATATCAGGCGCGGAAAAAAGCTCGTCAAATAATTGGCGCGTTGCACCCGGTTGGGTAATCGTATCAGGATTGAGCAGATAAATGGCGCGGGGCAACCCCTCCCCTGCCCCTCCCCTAACAAAGGGAGGGGGGGTGACTCCCTCTCTCCAAACATGGAGAGGGGGTTGGGGGGTGAGGTCATGTATAGGGGTAAAGGCTAAATCATCTAACCCAAGATGCCGCATTCCAGTATTATTGGCTTTGCCGAAACCGAGATTATCTTGACTGGCTATCATTTCCACCTGTGGAAATTGTGCCTGAATTGCCGCAACGGTATCATCCGATGAGGCGCTGTCCACGACGATGACACGAAATGTTAAGCCGCTGGTGGCTAAATCGGCATACAAACTCTGTAACGCTTGCACCGCCAAATCGCGCACATTCCAAGTGACAATAATTATCGCTAAATCGAGCATGAGATTCACGAAAAAGCAGCAGCTATCAACGAAAAATATCTTTAAGTGCCAATTGAAAACCGGGCAAAATGTCTTCGGCGGTCAACATGCCGTTTTCATCCAGGGTGATAACTGCCTGATTCGGGCGATGCACCTGCGCTGTTTTCGTCTCTGGATACAATGCCCAGACAGTGATACCTGCCGCCAGATATAGAGCGATTTTATCCGCAACATCTTTAGGATTATCACTCGGCGAAATGACTTCGACAACTAAATCGGGCGCGACATGGTTGTAACCGCGCTTATCGAGTTCTACCTGTTTCGCCTTGGCAACAAATGCCACATCCGGCACAAAGCGATTGTTGCCGACTTTATACCCACCAGCTTCGCCCGTCAAATGCCCTAAATCATGTTCATCGGCAAAAACCGCCATACGGCTGCCAATCCGCATTGAAATTTTGGAGGAATAAGCATTGGATGGCACTTTTTCGTTAATCTCCCGGTTGATAAATTCCAATAGCTTGTCGGCGTTTTCCGGCAATTCAGCAAACACATCAAATTCTTCGGGAGTCATGGCTTGGTGAACGAGAGCTATTTTTTCCATCAAGTGTGCCTCAATTATTCATCTTCTACATTGGCGAGAGAGTTGGGGTCTACCAGCAAAATTTCACGCGGACCCACATAACTATTATAGACGCTAACAGCAACCCCTTCGTGAATCAATCCGGCGCGGCAGATTTGCGGATTCTGGCGTTCCTGAATCTCGGTAAAACGCACCGCCCCCCACACGACTGAGCGCGATTCGGGCGGTAGAAAATAAAAAATTTCGCCCGTTTCCGGGTCTTCCACCGCTTCTAAATCGTCGCTTGACCCAATTGCCCAACGGTATGGGAACGGCTCGCTGGACGTATCGCACTGAATCCCTACGCGCCACGCCCCCGGACTCTGGAATGCCCCTAACGCGGCTGCCATCTGCGATTGTTGATAAACAGTACCGGGCGTGGGACCCGTCGTGCGGATGTGGACTTTACTGTAATTTTCGATCGTTAATTTGAATACCAGCATATCGCCTAACGGCACTTGCAGCGTATTTTGCAATAAATCCGCCGGATTATCGGGCGGTGTGACCAAATCCCCCTGTGTGGTGGCATCTGTGAAAAAACGGTCATCGTAGGGACGCACTTCAAATACAACATCTACGCCAATATTTTGGGGCGCGATTTCTGCTAAAGGTTTGCCCCCTTGTACTATCGTCAATTCGGCTTCGCGGCGAATACGCTGACCAACAGCATCCTGCGCGACGGCAATAATCGGGTAGGTGCCATCCGGCGGCGGGTCAGCGCCCAAATCAACGCCACCCTCATAATCGAACACATGTCGCCCAGATTCGCCCGGCAAACGCCCTTCTTTACGGGCAGAAATTGCGACTTGAACGCCATCTTCACGCAGCAAATACACGCGCAAATCGGCTTCTTTTTCCAGATACACGCTGATTTCTACGCGGTCTTCAATCCCATCCTGATTCGGCGTAAAGACCGTCGGACCCACCGTAAATTCGCTGAGAATTGGCAGCGGCGAATCAGCATCTTGAATCGTAAATGTACCGCTGATTTCCTGCGTTTCTGCCTCATTTTCGGCGATGAAGCGCCAAGTATAAACACCATCCGGGATTAAACGCCGTTCTATTGTGCCGGGAATAGTTTCATTGGGCAGCACATAACCATCTACGACACCGCTGAATAACACACTATACACTTGTGGGCTACGGGCTTCTTGCTCCCGGAAGTAGTAGCGTGTACCGTCGGCGGCTTCAAATAACAAACTCACCAAGGCATTGCGGGAAATTTCGTAATTAAATTGGGTGATGTCGGTATCCCCATCAGCGTTAGGGGTAATTTGGTCGTTATCAAAATCAGCGGTGATGATTAACGGCAGGGGGGGCTGCACTACCTGCTGCCCAATAACGATGACCAGCCCAAAACCAATGACTGCTGTAATCAGAGTAATCCAAACTGGGAAACGCAAGCCACAGCCTTTCAGAGTTTTCTAGCAGGCGAGTTTACCGCCGCTTTACATTCGGTTGAAAAGACGTACACTATATTACTTATCATTGTTCATATTGTAAGTTGAGAGTCTGACGTTGACCACCGGCGATTTTGCCTTTGAAAATATTGAAAATGCTATCCCAGATGCGGATAACATCGTAGAACTGCCCTTGCTTATCGTGCCGGGGCAGGTCGTGTATCCGGGGACACTTGCCCCTTTGATGGTGGTTGGCAAACCGGGCGTCATTGCAGCCGATATGGCGCTGGAAAATGATACTACCGCGATTGTGGCATTACGCCGCGATAGTTCGCCTAATGCGCCACTGATGGAGACCTTTCATCCTGTCGCCTGCGAAGTGGCGCTAGAACCGATGCCCGATGAAGATAATCGCGTTGACCGCCTGATATTGATGGGCGAGGGACGCCGACGGGTGGAAATTTTGGCAATTGTGCGAACTGAACCATACCCGATTGCCCGTGCTTTCGTGTTGACAGATATGATTTCGGATGCGGAAAAGCTGCGGGCGCGGATGCAAGCGGTTTTGGATTTGTTCTCACAGGTATTGGATAAAGATGACAGCCTACCGGAGGAGATGGTAGATTATATCTTCATGGTAGATGACCCGGCAGAACTGAGTGATTTGCTGGCATCCACATTGGATATTGATGCCAGTGAACGGCAAAAATTGCTGGAAGAATTGGATGTGGATAAGCGCCTAGAACAAATTTCGCTGCATCTGGCGCGGGAAATTCATCGTTTGGAAATTGCTGATGAGATGAATGACCGCGTGAATGAGGAAATCAGCAAGGTTCAGCGCGAGATGTACCTACGCGAGCAAATGCGTGTTATCCAGCAGGAATTGGGCGAAAATGCCGATGATATTTTCCAGCAGGAAATTACCGAACTACGGGCGAGCATTCTAAAAGCACGGTTGCCGCAAGAAGTCCATGAACGGGCAATGAAAGAAACAGCGCGGCTTGCCATCATGTCGCCCATGTCGCCCGAATCTGGGGTGATTCGCACGTATATTGATTGGCTACTGACCGTGCCATGGCATGAGCGCAGCCGCGATAACCTGAACCTGAAGAATGCCGAGCGCGTGCTGGAAAAAGACCATTATGGTCTGGAAAAAATCAAAGACCGCGTTTTGGAGCATATCGCTGTCCGTAAACTCGCCCGCAGCAAAATGAAAAGCCCGGTCTTATGTTTTGTAGGACCGCCCGGCGTGGGTAAAACCAGTTTAGGCAAAAGCATTGCCGAAGCCTTGGGGCGTAAATTTGTCCGTATGAGTTTGGGTGGCGTGCATGACGAAGCCGAGATTCGCGGGCATCGCCGGACGTATATCGGCGCACTGCCGGGGCGCATCGTCCAGACGATGAAACGCGCTGGCACGCGCAACCCGGTCTTTATGCTCGATGAAATTGACAAGATGGCAGAAGATTATCGTGGCGACCCGGCGGCGGCACTCTTAGAAGTGCTTGACCCGGAACAGAACAACGAATTTATGGATCACTATCTGGAAGTGCCATACGATTTGTCGGAAGTGTTGTTCATTGCGACTGCCAATGATTTGTATCCGCTGCCAGAAGCATTAGAAGACCGTCTGGAAATTATCGAATTTCGCGCCTATACCGAAGAAGAAAAGTTGGAAATTGCCAAACGCTTTCTTATTCCGCGCCAAATCGAATCGCATGGGTTACAGCGGCGCGGTATCCAGTTCCAGAAAGACGCGCTAGAAACGCTTATCCGGCAATATACATTGGAAGCGGGCGTGCGAAATTTAGAGCGCGAAATTGCCAGCATTTGCCGCAAAATTACGCGCCTTGTCGCCACCGAAAAAACCTTCCCACGCCGGATTACACCGTCTCAGGTAGAAAAATTCTTGGGTCCGCCGCAAGTCTTTCGCACGCATGTGAATCGTGAAGATAACATCGGCTTGGCAACGGGCTTAGTATGGACGAGCAGCGGCGGTGATATTCAAATTATCGAAGCGTCACTCTTGCCCGGCAAAGGCAGCCTAACGCTAACAGGCAGTTTGGGCGATGTGCTGCAAGAATCGGCACAAACGGCACTGAGTTATATGCGCTCACGGGCAAAAGAGATGGGCGTATCGCACGATGATTTTGAAGATTATGATGTGCATATTCACATGCCCGAAGGCGCTGTTCCCAAAGATGGTCCCTCGGCGGGGATTACGCTGGCGATTGCCATCATCTCTGTGTTTACCGAGCGCAAGATTCGCGCCCCCTATGCCATGACAGGCGAAGTGACGTTGCGCGGACATGTCTTACCGGTGGGTGGCGTGAAAGAAAAAGTGTTGGCAGCGCGGCGCTATGGTTTCCGCAATATCATCTTGCCCAGAGAGAATGAAAAAGATTTGGTAGACGTACCAAAACAGGCGCTCAAAGATTTGAATATCCTGTTTGTGGATAACATGCAGACGATTATGGATGTGCTGCTATTAGAAGCGCCTGCCCAACGCCAGCGCGATATTGATGCTGAAAAAGAAGAAGCGGCGGCAGAAGAAGCCGAAAAAGAGCGCAAGATCCGCCGCAAAAAGAAAACCGACTCCGACGACTAACCCCAAATCAGAGGCGCAACCGTGCGCCTCTTTAATCTTTCTTTGATTGCTTCACTACGCAATAAGTCTTTCGTTTGCCATGGCGCGGATTTGTTATGCACAATGTTTAGTAGTATGATATGAGTGTCTATTCAATTTCAGAGCTATAGCACTGCTTAGTGTGCTTCTCCTTTGACTTCCACAACAAAACAATTCATCTGGAAAGATCGTGATACTGCTGCTCACGATCTACTTCAACTTGCGTATTTCGCGCCACCATCCATTGCACAAAGTGCATTAAGCCTGTTGGGAGCAATACGTTCGCCATCTGTCGTGCCTCAACTCACAGCTATCGTTGAAGATCATGAGCGCAACATGTGGCAACGCATCTATGCATTGCGATCTATAACACATACGCCCGGTGACTGGTATCTATCGCAATTGAGAGAGGAAATGATACGCATCCTTCAGCAGCGGGCGGCAATCATCGCCAAACATCCTCATCCTGACCGAACATATCTAAGCAACGATCTACTTAATGATATTTGCGGTCTTGCAGCTTGTCATCCGAAAAACCGCGACTGGTTTTTCTCGGCTCTTGATGAAACTACAAATCCTGATGTTGTATGTAATTTTCTCACAATGGCAATCAATACTATGCAACCTGAAGAATTTCGAGAGATATTGATTGACTATCTGCTGAAATTTCTAACTTTGCATCCCAAGCAAATTGATTTATCGGTCATACACACACTGGTATTCGAAGACAATGCAAAATCATGGGTATGGTTACATCAAAACGTAGATAAGATTGTTGGCTTACTCGCTTTGGACATAACCAATCGCATAACATTATCTATTGCTGAACATTTCAAAGAAGCTCGTGCAAGGCTCACATATCTCGTTTTCGATTTTGTGGATGAGTTCAATGCTTACCTTGCAGAAATAGAACAATGCCGGGAGGATGCACTGACTCGAAGGAAAGAGCATTTATCCGATTACTACCTATCCTCAGCATATAAGCATCTTTCCGACCTTTATCAACGTGCAGACAACAACGATAAGCAGGCATTCCAGCAACTTGTGCGAATAGCGAGAAAATGGCAGGGAAACATTCCTCTTCGCGCAGTTGCTACACATATGCTTGGCAAGTTAAGGCACAAGTACAAAGTTACAGATATATTGTGTTATCTCCTGAAATATGCTGAAGATGATTGGGGTAATGATATTTCACCACTATCTCCTATCCGTGTGGAAGCCGGTGAAGCACTCAAAGACATGTCATCGCCTCAAGTCTGGGAAGAAATGATTGATGCATTTTTCATCAACCCAGCAAATGTACTGTCAAATTTCATGCTTGATTGGATTTCACATGTGACGGATATACTCGATGGGTTATCTATAGAATATGCTGGTGTGTCATTTGGAGCAAAGGATCAAAGACACTGGTTTAGAGCGTTAGCTGAAATCAGTGAGGAACAGTTTCGACAAGAAGTTAGCTCAATGTAAATAGATTTAAAATCCCTCCCAACAGATCGGCACGCTACGGACGCTCACACCATCGAAACTGACGTAAGAGACGATAGCTGAGAGGTGCAACCCGCGCCTCTTTAATCTTTCTTTGATTAACTTACCTATCGAATTGCCGCTTGCCTAGAAACACAAATCCAGTATTGTTAAGAGAATGTTAAATCATAATCTCTTGCAATAAGGTCGTTATGCCTCTCAGTGCATTAGTGCTGCTGCTCTTGGCGGCGGTGTTTCATACCGGGTGGAATTTGTTGCTGCGGCAAGTTGGCGATAAATATATTGTGGCGTGGTGGTTGGTGTTGGTGGGGGCAATCTGCTTAACGCCTATGTTGCTGTTGGGGCAGCCACTCCCCACCACCATTTTGCCGTTTTCGATATTGAGTGCGATTGCCGAAGCAGCTTATTTTATGCTGCTGGCAACTGCCTATACCAACGGTGATTTTTCGCTCGTCTATCCCATCGCACGCGGCGCAGCCCCAGCGTTGATTGCCCTGTGGTCATTCTTCTTTTTGCATGAGCGTGTTTCCTTTGCCGGATTTTTGGGGCTAGTGGGAATCGTAGGCGGGCTAATGTTGGTAGGCAGCAGTGCATTTTGGGGGCGACCAGCAGGCATCGTTGTCCAAAAACGCAGTGGGATAATGGCTATCGGCGTTGCCTTATGCATTTCCATTTATTCTGTGATTGATGGTGCAGCAATGAAACTCGCTCCACAGCCAGAGGTGTATATGGCGCTCACTTATTGGTTGACGATAGGGCTGCTGACGCCATTTATTTTGAGGCGTTATGGTTGGTGGAATGTCATACAAGGATGGGGCAAACAACGCACTCGGATTTTTATCGCAGGGATTTTATCAGTTTTAGCCTATGTAATGGTATTGAATGCTTACTCTCTGGCATCCGTTAGTTATGCGGGTGCAATCCGCGAGATGAGTATCATTCTGGCAGTGTTAATTGGTTGGTTATGGCTCAACGAAACCGGGGGTAAAATGCGCTTGGCAGGAGCAGGACTGGTGTTTGCTGGAATTATGCTGGTGGCGGTGGCGGGTTAAAATAAGCAAATTCTCTGACGTAATGTTTAGGATTTCCTATAGCGACATGAGAATAAAAAATGCCATCAGCGTAGCAGTACGGAAAACCCTCCCCCATAAACAAAACTCCAAGAGGCGCAACCGTGCGCCTCTCGTCATGATTGTTATTGCAGTGTTAGCTCCAAAAATGTTTTCGGGAAGAACAAATCGCCAACAAGTATATCATTAGCACTGAGCCGCAAGGTTGTCCCATCTTCAGCGATGCGCGTCCACACAAGGTCAATTTCCTGAAGACCGTAGGTACTGCGAATCCGTACTTGGAATTCTTTATCCCGCCGCCACCAACCCCGTGCCGCTAACGGAACATTGGGGAGATATTGCCACACGGGGTCAGTCTGCCAACCCTCCTCAGAAACATGGTACATATCATCCAAACCAACGGGCAGAGTCAAAGTTTCGCCATGCATCACCAACGTCAATAGGGCTTCGTCTGTGCCAAAATCTAGGGTTATTTGCTCCAACCCCCAGCTATTTTCCGGCACAATGTAGGTGTTACTGTCTATCGCATTTGCCAAAGTTGGCAGCGTTGGTACAGCCACAGGTTCAGCATGACGAAATGCCGCTAAAGCCGATTCGAGATGCGCCGTGCCTTCAGGATTTGGTTCTAGGGCGACCGCCGATTGGATAGAACCGAGAATATACGAATCGCACAGCATCTTGGTACTGTAGGTGCTATCGCCCATTGTGACGACAATCAGGTCATACTCTGGGTAGACCCACAAAAATTGCCCAGCGGCGCCAATCGCGGCGTATCCGATCGTTTTATTGGCAGCGTGTTCATCTACATACCAATAAAATCCGTAGCCGTCCAAATAATGCGGCTTGAAATAGCCTGTCCAAGCGGCGTTAATCCAATCGGATGAGATAATCTGCTGCCCATCCCATTGCCCATTATTCAGATACAACAGCCCAATTTTCGCCAAATCATAAGCACTCAACAGCAGCCCATCACCACCCCATGCAATACCTTGAGGACTTATTGCCCACTGATACTCAGTAATGCCCAAGGGCGCGAACAATGCCTCCTCAGCGAACTGCTCCACGGGTTGCCCAGTAGCTTCATGAATGAGTGCCGTCACCACATACGGATTCGAATCGTTGTATTGAAATTTTGTTCCCGGCTGTGCTTTCATGGGGAAGTCGAGAATAAATTTTAGCCAATCTGCCCCCGATTCTATCATCTCATACATTTTAATATCATCTGCCTGTGAAATGGGGACACCAATGCCCGCGTTCAGTCCCAAACCAGAACGCTGCGTCATCAGGTCGGCTAAAGTCATGGCTTGCTTGGCATCGTCCATGTTGGCATATTGGGTGGTATCAAAAAAATCCCAAATAGATTGTGTAGGGCTTTGAATGTAACCTTGTTGTTGGGCAACACCTGCTAACGTAGAAACTACTGCTTTGGTGACGGAATAGAGGGTATGGGGAGTATCGGTCGAAAAAGGCGCAACCGAAGCATCAAGTACCACATAGCCATTCCGAATGACCAACACATTGTGAACATTGGGACCATCGGGCTGGTTATTGAAATAATCCAATACCGCTGCCAACTTATCGGAATCCATGCCTTGTTCTTCAGGAGTAGAAACACGCCACCCTGCCGTTGGAAAATACGCAGTTGTTTGTGCTGCCAATGGCGCTGAAACTACCAGCACGATCAACAGCATTATCAATGCCGCAAATCGAAATGAATATTTCATAGCCTGCTCTCCTAAATTAAAAAGGCGCTCCCAAGCCAACGGGAACGCCTAAAATTAAAATCTCAAATTGGATTCCCGTAATAAGCGAAAAACACAGTTACAGGCGCAGCTTTTGCCACATATTATGATGTTTACAAAATTATTTTACTAAAAAACACATATAAAATTTAGTGCAAAATGTCATGTTATATGGGATACATGGGAAGTTGTTTCTCGTCACCGAGGGGAATCAGATAGAAATAGGATAGACATGGTTGCGGCATTATTTGTGTAATTCGTCGGGTCCGAATCCGTGCGGCAGCAAGGCATGTAACGATGTCTCTAGCCGAAGTTCCCCGGCAAAATTGACAATCAAGACTTTTAAATCTGGGGCAAATTCGTACAACATTTGGCGGCAGACACCACACGGTGCGCCACCATTTTTGGTAGCAACAACGATGGCGGTAAATTGACGCACGCCCACACTAATCGCTTTGACCAAGGCAGTGCGCTCAGCACAAATGCCCGCCGGATATGCAGCATTCTCGACATTACATCCAGTATATATAGTGCCGTCCAGCGCCAACAGTGCCGCCCCAACCGGATAGCTAGAATAGGGTGCATAGGCGTGACGACTCACATCAATTGCCTGTTGAATCAGGACAGAAAAATCCGCAGTCATGAATAAATCGCTTCCATTGCTAATTTGAAGTTATATTCTCAAATATCCATTAAGAGGCATCAGGCAAGGCATCAGATAGTCCAACATCCCCCGCATCTGCCGATTTCTGCTCGGTTACTTCGCTGGTTTCATCGGGGGTGGGGGCTTTTAACGCCACCTCCACCTTCCGAATACGCCGTCCATCCAGCGAACATACCCGCAACCGCACTTCTGATGTTTCAATAATATCCCCAACTTGGGGAACACGCCCCAAAGTCATGTAGATAAATCCACCCAGCGTATCCGTATCGGTATTATCCAAATGGACACCCAGCAAATCATTGACATCATCAATATCCATGCTGGCATCCATCACATAATCGCCATTGCTGTTTTGGGTATATTCTTCTTCTTCGTGCAGGTCATATTCGTCGCGTATATCGCCGACAATTTCTTCTAGCAAATTTTCAATAGTGACCAGACCTGATGTTCCCCCATATTCATCCACCACGATTGCCATATGAATGTTGCGATTTTGCAATTCGCGCAGCAATTCATCGGCAGGTTTTGTTTCTGGCACAAAATAGGCTGGACGCACCACATCACGTACGGTTTGGTTGGTGGGATTGCCGCCTTTGCGCCAAATATTGAGCAAGTCTTTGGCATACAGCAATCCTACAACATTATCTATGTTTTCTTCATAGGTCGGAATACGCGAAAAACCGCTGTCCATAAAGGCATCCAACGCTTCATGAATAGGCGTTTCTACATCCAAGGCGACAATATCCATACGCGGCGTCATGACTTCTCGCGCCCAAGTTTCGTCTAGTTGCAGCACCGAATAAATCATGTCTTTTTCTTCTTCTTCAATGGTGCCGCCGGTATGTCCGGCATTCACCAGCGTCATGATTTCTTCTTCGGTGACTTTGTTCACTTTATCACTGCCGCCGAATATCCCCGCCAATAAACGGCTGATGAACAACAGTGCATAGGTGAAAGGACTGAACAAAAACACGAGCAAGCGTAGCGGGAAAACCGCAATCCCGGCGAAGGACTCGCTACGTGCGCTGCCAATGCCTTCTGGTACAGTATCGCCCAATACAAAGGTGATAATTGCAATCAGGATGACAAGCGCATAGCCAATCAGCCGATTTTCATTGGCAGTATAGGCGGGCAGCACCAACCAAACTGTTGCCAGCATGGCAATCATAAATCGCAGCAAAGTACGGGATAACATGTAGGTCAAAGTCAACTGCGCTCGCCCATCTACCAAATCCAGAATTTGTTTGGCACGGGGATTCCCGGCATCTGCCTGTTCGCGCAAACCTGTTTGCCGAGTATTCATTAAGGCGGCATGACCCGCCGTGAGCAGCGCGTGTATTGCAATTAAACTAACGATGATTAGCGGATAACTCGAACTGTCGTCCACTCTATGCCTCTCTATTGAACCCTGCATCCAGCCCCACACGCGAAAAAACCGCACAGAAAAGCCTCTGTACGGTCAACAGTGCCTTGATGGGGAGAAAAAATCGGATTGTCAGGGTTTGCGTCCACGAGTTTGAATGTGCAAACGCACAAACTGTATCAAAACGGTTGATGGCGCATAGTGTAGCAGGTTTTTGGCAGGTTGCAAGCAAAAGACCTGTTAAGGCATGGCGCTTATGAAGCATTATGGCACAAAACGCCAGCGTGTCGCAGTGCGGGGATAATCATTTTCTAGCCATGCCAGCACTTTTTCTGGTTGAAGATAGAAGAAGGTATTGCCTGTAACCACATCGGTTTCCGGGTTGTTGGGAAAATATTTGCGGTTATACGCCTCGGCAAACAGTGCAAGCAGCGTTGTATCGGTTAATTCGGCGATAGTGCCTTCAAAAATCACAGTTTCATCACCACTTTCCAAGTGCATCGTTACAGCCGGATTTGCCTTAAAGTTGCGCGTTTTGCGCGATTTTAAATCGCTGCCAAAATAGAGTGTTCCAGCGTACCACACCCCCCAAACAGGTGCAGCGTGCGGTTTGCCAGCAGGCGATACCGTGCAAATCCAATAATTGCGTGATTTTGCCAT
The DNA here is from genome assembly GCA_022842885.1 of Anaerolineae bacterium. Lineage (GTDB taxonomy): Bacteria > Chloroflexota > Anaerolineae > Aggregatilineales > Phototrophicaceae > JALHOR01. The sequence continues at coordinate 4,249 of JALHOR010000009.1, read as the reverse complement.
GCGTTCATCCACCCATGCCCAAGTGAGCATTCCATCAGGCGCTTGGGAGATGCCGTAATTTGCCATACCGGGGCGTTCTGCGGCGGGAATCGTTTTGCTATTTGTCATTGGGTATCACTCCATTGTGCTGTGTGATGTCAGTCGCATTCAGGCTATCATAAGATTGTTGACATCTGATGTCATATTTGCTATGGCAAGATGATGAGAAAATATTTTTGAAATGCATGTAAATGAGAAAGACAGATGCTATGCGTGCCGATAGATTGCTCTCCATTTTGATGCTCTTGCAATTGCATTCTCGGCTTACTGCGCGAACTTTAGCGGAACGATTGGAAGTTTCGGAGCGCACTATTCACCGCGATATGGAAGCATTAAGTATGGCGGGCATTCCGGTTATCGCAGAACGCGGACAACATGGGGGCTGGTCATTAGCAGAAGGGTATCGAATTCATTTAACAGGTTTAAAAGATAGCGAGATACAGGCAGTTTTTCTGGCGAATCCGGCGCAATTATTGGCGGATTTAGGGTTGAATCAAGCGGCGCAAACAGCGTTTTTGAAATTAATGGCATCTTTGCCCACGATGCAGCGCAACACGGCGGAATTTATCCAGCAGCGCATTTATATGGATACCGGGAGGTGGCGGCAGTCTGGCGAAAGTGTGGCTTTTTTGCCGATGCTGCAAACGGCATTGTGGCGCGAATGCCAATTGCTGCTGACGTATCAACGGAGCGATGGACAAGCGGTAGACCGCCAAGTTGACCCATTTGGATTAGTCGCCAAAGGGCAAACATGGTATTTGGTGGCACAGGTAGATTATGAAATTCGGACGTATCGCGTTTCACGCATCTTAGCCGCAAAATGGCTGGATGCACCTTCGCAGCGCCCCACCGATTTTGATTTAGCAGCCTATTGGGAACACTCTTCAGCCGAATTTATGGCGAATTTACCCCGTTATATCACACAATTACGGGTTGCCCCCGGCATGATCGAGCATATCCGATTGATGTGGCGCTACACATGGCTAGATGATATTGGGGTGCCGGATGCTGAGGGTTGGCAAAATGTCACCGTTATTTTTGAATTTGCCGAAGAAGCCGCCCGCTTTATTGCCGGGTGTGGCGCACAAATTACTGTCATAGCACCATCCGAATTGCGCCAAAAAGTCATCGCCCAAGCCCAAGCCGTCCTCAATTTTTATGCGTCTCAATAAATTTTGCCATATTATTGTTATGACACATGTGCCGAAAACTTTCTCTGTGCGCTTGGTGTTGTCTGTGGTTAAATCTAATCCCTCAATAAAAACCATAGATGACACGGACAATCACGCATGAAAATTTATACCCGCACCGGGGATGATGGCACAACAAGTTTATTCAGTGGCGGCAGAGTTCGCAAAGACCATTTGCGCGTTGAAGCGTATGGCACAGTAGACGAACTTAATTCGCATTTGGGCTTGGCACGCGCCCTAAAACCGGATGCTGAAATTGATCATTTATTGGAACAAGTGCAAAATCATCTCTTTCATCTTGGCGCGGATTTGGCAACACCCTTAGACGCCAAAGCTGATTGGGTTGTCCGCATGGACGAAGCAAAAGTGGTGTGGCTGGAAAACAGCATAGATGGCATGACCAACCAACTAGAACCGCTGAAAAATTTTATTCTACCGGGTGGTTCACCGGCTGCTGCCCAAATCCATATTGCCCGCACGGTGTGCCGCCGCGCAGAACGCATCACTGTTGCGCTTGGAGAACATGAACCCCTGAGCCAATTATGCATCACCTATTTGAATCGCCTGTCTGATTGGTTATTCACGCTGGCACGTTATACCAACCACAAAGCGGGCATCCCAGAAAATAAATGGTCTGTTCGCTAATTTGGATGAATTTTGTTTTCGCCACGACCTATTCTCAGGCTATAATTCACTTATCAGCGATAGTAGATAAGACAATCTCATGCGTAAATTTGGTCTTGTGTTGGTTCTCATGGTGGTGGTTTTGGTCACTGCGGCTTGGATTGGCGAAGTCACCGAACCCGCTGTTCCGGCAAGTGCGCCGGTTGGGGCAGTCGGAGCAACAGGTATCGGCGACCCGTATTTCCCGGATTTAGGCAATGGCGGTTACGATGTGCAGCATTATACGCTGGATGTGGATGTGGATATTGCCACGAATACACTCGATGCAAGTGTCATCATCAATGCGTTGGCGCTAGAAGATTTGGCATCTTTCAGCTTGGATTTTGCAGGTTTCACGATTACGCGCTTAGAAGTGAACGATGCTCCCGCCGAATACATACGCGAAAACCGCGAATTCATCATCACGCCAAATGCCGCGTTATCAGCGAATACGCCCTTCACAATTCTGGTTGAGTATAACGGCGTCCCTAAAAAAGATTTATCGCTGACGCGCTCACCGTTTTCCGGCGGTTGGACGCGCTATAGCAAAGGCGTCTATGTCGCCAGCGAACCGGATGGCGCTTCATTATGGTATCCGTGCAATGACCATCCATTGGATAAAGCCACCTATACCATGCGAATCGGTGTAGACCAACCGTATGTGGTTGCTGCTAATGGCACATTGGAAGGCATTGAAGAATCGGGCGGCAAGCGGCTTTATACGTTTGCTGTGCGCGATTTGACAGCATCGTATCTCGTGACAGTCAATATCGCCAAATTTACGCGCATTGATGAGGTGGGCGTTGTTCCCATTCGTAATTATTTCCCAGAAGATAAAGCCTTTGAAGCGCAATTTGTCTTTACCGAAACCAGCGACATGATTGCCCACTTTGGTGAATTATTTGGCGAATACCCGTTTGAACTGTATGGCGTGGTGATGGCAGATACGCCGCTATCTTTCGCGCTAGAGACACAAACCTTATCGCTGTTCGGCTCAGATATTGCTGATAGCGAAGACGCGACGATTGTGGTGGCACATGAATTAGCGCATCAATGGTTTGGGAATAGCATTAGCCCCAAATATTGGCGTGATATTTGGCTGAATGAAGGCTTTGCCACGTATCTTTCGGCATTATGGGTAGAAGAACGTTACGGGGCAGAACAATTTGAGCAATTGATGCGGAGTTGGTATCGGGCAATTTCATCGCCGCAATTTATCCGTAGAGCCGCGCTTGTGGGCGACCCCGGTGCCAGTAATTTGTTTAACGCCGCCGTGTATTTCCGGGGAGCATGGACACTCCATGCCTTACGTTTGAATTTGGGCGATGAAATGTTCTTCCGTGTGATTCGCACCTACTATGACCGCTACAAACTCAGCAATGCCACTACGGATGATTTTATTGCTGTCGTGGATGAAGTCGCGGGTATCGAGTCTGAAGATTTCTTCCAAGCGTGGCTGTACGAGAAGGAAATCCCGGAATAATTTGGGTACATTCATCATCAAAGTTTGGGTTTGGCGTGCCAAGCTCAAACTGTTCACGGTGTTGTTTCATTTCCGGCGGGCAGCACATTTTCTTTCGCTATTTGCTTCTCTAATTCGGCAACCCATCGGGCAGCATCGCGGCTGCGTTTTTTATCATCCAATTTATCCAGCGCCATTTGTGCTTGCCGCATCCAATCCAACGCCTTACGATTGTCTTTGAGGCGATGATGGGTGAGTGCCAAATAATACAGCGTTTCGGCGCGGTCAGGCAGCATTGCCCAGGCATTCGTAAACGATATTAATGCCCCTTGATAATCGCGGTCACGATAGGCAATCACGCCCTTGCCATAATTCGCCAGCATTTCATACGGATGGCGTTTCAGAGCGACATCAAAGGCTTCGGCGGCTTGTTCTACATCGCCATCTTCCAAATGAAAAAAGCCTTTGGCAGCATGATATTCGGCATTATAAGGCAGCAAATTCAGCGCGTAACCAATATTATGCAGCGCATCTTCTAGATTGCGTTTGCGATAAAAATCCAACGCAATCCGATAAAATTCATCAGCTTCATAGCGGGTAATGCCGAACCGTGCGCCTAATTTTGCCATGTTTGTCTCCTAAAATGTGCCTTACTTTGGCATGTAGATGATGGCATCGAATCAACGCCATATACTAGGGCATTTACATGAACAATGAACCTATATTCATAAACATAGCACAATAAATAGATAGGGCTATTTCCGGTTAGGGCGAGATATATCTCGCCCCTATCAATACCTTCGCCAATTATGCGGCAACTTGATCTGAATAACGAGTTCGGATCGAGCCTAAACGAAAGAGCCGTTGGCGAATCCGGGCAATTAAATTAGGTTCG